>JACOXI010000002.1 GCA_016176335.1 Candidatus Daviesbacteria bacterium | reverse complement strand
GCAGCATTTTACAGGCTCTAAAGCGCATAATATACACCTCCGGACTATTGCTCAAGGTAAAGGATTAACATTAAGCGAACACACCAAGGCAAAAACAGAGGAAGAATTCTATAAAGTATTAGGGATGCAGATTCCTCCGCCGGAAATTAGAGAAGATACAGGGGAAATAGAGGCATCTTTAAATCATAAACTGCCTAAACTTGTAGAAATTAAAGAAATTCGTGGAGATTTGCATTTACATTCCAATTACCCCATTAAAAGCCCGTCTCATGGTCCGGGTGCAGATTTAATAGAGGATATGGTAAAAAAGGCTGCAAGCTTGGGCTATGAGTATGTGGGTATTTCTGATCATCCGCCCGGATATACTGCTGTTTCCAATGAAGAAATAATAAAATGGGTTCAAATGAGGACAAAATTTATTCAAAAATTATCTTCGGGTACAAAAAGTATTCGAGTAATAAATGGACTCGAAATTGATATATTAGGCAATGGTAAGCTGTCTGTTCCTGATGAGGCTCTGGAAACTTTGGATTACTGCATTGCTGGAATTCATTCGGGACACAGAAGCGATATAACTAAGAGATTAATGCATGCTTTGCAAAATCCCCATGTGGATATTATTTCTCATCCTACTAATAGGCTCTTGAATGAACGTGAATCTTCAGATGCAGATTGGGAAACTATTTTTAAAGTTTGTGCTAAAAATGGCAAACTTTTGGAAATAAACGGTTATCCCAACAGGCTGGATTTAAGAGATGATCTGGTCAGAAATGCCTTAGAGTATGGAGTGAAATTTGTAATTAACACAGATGCCCATGAACTTTCGCAAATGGATAATATGAAATTTGGGGTCTCTGTTGCCCGACGCGGCTGGGCAGAAAAAAAAGATATTGTGAACTCTTGGGACTTTACAAAATTTGCCAAATGGTTTAAGATTAAAACATGACAACTAAAGACCAACAAGAATTCAAAAAAATAATTAAGGAAAGTACTCTGGAGGTTCTAAATTCAAGAGAAGGTCAAGAAGCAATTAAGAAAGGTTCTTTGGCAGCCTTAAAATCAGAAGAAGGAAAAGAAATATTGATGGATAATTTTATAGAAGGATTTAATGAAGTTATTGTCCCTGTATTTGAGGACTATGGAGATAGGATCAAAAAAATGGAAAGAAAAATGGGAGTAGCAGCATTTTAATGATTATTTATATTATTGCCGGAATAATTGTTTTAATAGTTTTATGGCTTTTGGTAACTTTTAATTCTTTAGTGTCTTTGCGTAATCGGGTTAAAGAAGCCTGGAGCCAGATTGATGTGCAGCTTAAAAGGCGATCTTCTTTAATTCCCAATCTGGTGGAAGCAGTTAAGGGTTATGTTAAACACGAAAAAGGGGTGTTAGAAGAGGTGACCAAAGCCAGAACTTCTTTGATGAACGCTAAAAATCCCCATGAGGCGGCCAGCGCAGATAATATGCTGACAGGAGCGCTAAAATCACTTTTTGCGGTGGCGGAAAACTATCCTAATTTAAAAGCCTCGGAAAATTTTATTAAGCTGCAGGATGAACTGTCAGATACCGAGACCAAAGTAGCTGCCTCCCGCCAGTTTTATAACACCAATGTTTTAGATTTAAATAATTCCCTTGAACAATTCCCCAGCAGTCTGGTTGGCCAGTGGTTTAATTTCCAAAAACAGGATTTCTTCAAAGCAACTGACGAAGAAAAAAAAGACGTAGAAGTTAAATTTTAATCATGCCTGATCTTGAAAGAAGAGGAAATTTTTTAACAAGAGCTTTGGGTATTGAATCTTATCAACAATCCGTGACGGATGATTTTAGCATTATTTGGAGGAGGCCAAATCCAGTTATGGCTAGGGCTCTTGGTGGATTATCTGCTCTTGTACATGTAATGATTCCCTTAAGTGAAGTAATTTTAAGACCTGATTCAGATGTAACAAGAAGAAGACTTTATTTATCCGCGGGAGCAGATTTAGCTGCTAATGCAATTGCTTATGGTATAGCCCATTATATAGATCTTCTAGCTGGTTTAGGTTTTAAGGTGGCATATAATTTGGGAGTAGAGGCAGTACCAGATGCATTAAGAGCAGTGAGAAGAAGATTTAAGCCACCTGCAATGACTTCATGAATGTGCTAGAATAAGCACATATGGCAACTGTTAATACTGCATGGGATCATCGGGGATCTAATATTTTCAAAACCTGGCTGATCATGTTTTTGTTTTCTTTGTTTACCGTGGGAGTAATTTATGTAATAGCTCGGGGATTTGGTTATGGGGAAATAGGGGGAGTTGGGATAGTAGGGGTAGCATTAATAATTGCCGGAATAATGAATTTTGTGTCATATTTTTGGTCTGATAAAATAGTTTTGGGAATTTCCGGAGCCAAGCCCATTCAAAAAAAAGATAATCCGGAGCTTTTTAGAACTGTAGAAAATCTTTGCATTGCCGCGGGTTTACCTCTTCCTAAAATTTATATCATGAATGAAGCCGCCCCTAATGCCTTTGCCACCGGCCGCGATCCCAAACACGCCGCCATTGCCTTTACCTCGGGTATTCTGGAAAAATTAAATAAACAGGAATTGGAAGGGGTCACAGCCCATGAACTTTCCCATGTGGGTAACAGGGACACATTGGTTATGGCAGTTGTGTCTGTCTTAGTGGGAACCATTGCCCTGTTATCAGACTTTTTTATGAGGTCACTGTGGTTTGGTGGACGCGGTAGAGATAGTAAGGGAAACACCTTGATGATGGTAATTGCTATTGCAGCAGCTATTTTGGCCCCAATTGTGGCCATGTTAATCCAGCTGGCAGTATCCCGTCGCCGTGAACTTTTAGCCGATGCATCGGGAGTTTTACTGACCAGATATCCTGCTGGTTTGGCCAGTGCTTTGCAAAAAATTTCCAGCGACAGG
>JACOXI010000004.1 GCA_016176335.1 Candidatus Daviesbacteria bacterium | reverse complement strand
ATGTTTACCCAGGTATTTAGCAATTAGTATAGAGTATAGGGTATAAAGTATAAAGGGAATTTTTGCTCTATACACTATACTTGATACTCTATACTACCCTCTATGTTTAGTAATACTAAATTATTAGTATCTATTAGTTTGCTAGCTGTTATCTTTGGACTTGGTCTTCTTTGGTTTGGTTTACAACCTCAACCTCAACACGTATCCTTGCCGATTCCTTCCTCTACTACAATTATTCAATCCTCCCCTGCTGCTACTGCTTCTGCGGCTGAAGGTATCGAAGGCGAGCAGGTGCAAGTTGTCAAAGTTGTAGACGGTGATACAATTGAGGTGGTGTTGGGAGGAGTTAAAAAAACAGTCAGGCTAATTGGTATAGATACCCCTGAAACTGTTGATCCCCGTCGTCCTGTTGGCTGCTTTGGCAAAGAAGCCTCAAACGAAACCAAAAGCTTGTTATCTGAAAAAGTTGTGATTTTACAAAAGGATGTTTCAGAAACAGATAAATACGGCAGGTTACTAAGATATATTTTTCTACCTTTGGAAAACGGGCAGACCCTTTTTGTGGATGATTATTTGGTGAGGGGGGGGTTTGCCAAAGTATTAACCTACCCTCCGGATGTAAAGTACAATGAACGGTTTAGACAAGCGGAAAAAGAAGCAAAAGACAGCAAAAAGGGACTTTGGGGGAGATGTTAGTTGTGGTACTATTTTTATAGTATGAAAAAGTTTCTAGTTCAGTTTATATTGTTAATTATGGTCATTGCCGGATCATTATATTTTTTTAGCCCCACCAGCCGACCAAGCAATTTAGACCTTCCCTTCCTACCTCAAAAAACAACCCCGGCAAAATTGGATATTAGCGGTCACACCTTCAAAGTGGAAATTGCCGATACCCAAAGTAAGAGAAGCAAGGGACTGGGCGGTAGATCAAATTTAGCGGAGGATCAGGGAATGTTGTTTGTATTTGATAGGGTGGACAAATATCCTTTTTGGATGAAAGGATTAAAATTTCCGCTTGATTTTATTTGGATAAAAGGGGATTCAATTGTGGATATTTTGCCTAATATTCCACCTCCGAAAGATGGACAATCGGATGAATCCCTACCTATTTATCAATCAAGAGTGGAAATTGACAAAGTTTTAGAAATTAACGGAGGAGTTGCTGAAAAATTAGGTCTTAAAATAGGGGATACTGTAAAAACAAGCCCTTGAATTTATGATTGAAATACTACCTGTTAGGTTACTGACAGATGAAGACAAGCAACTGTTTGGTAGTTTAGCTGTCAGTTTGGGTAAACTGAAAAGAGCAGGTTTGTCTGTGGCTTCTGGCATCGTTGTCACCCCACCGGAGTTAAAATTAAAAACGGTTTTGGAACATTATGATTTTGGAACCAAGGAAATTTTTGAACAAAGTCTCACCCTGGTCAAAAAAGAGCTTAAGGAGACCCCTCTACCTGAAATTCTAATTAAGGAAGCAGACAAACACAGAAGCCTTTTATTGGATGGAAAAGTATTGAAATCTGTTAAGGAACTTTGGCAGCAACTGTTGGATAATTGGATTGGAGACGTTAAGAGAAGGCTTTGGAAAGATGGTTTTTATAAAGGGATTACAGAGAATCTGGATCCTAAAATTGTGATTTTTCTCAAAAAATTAGAGGCTTTGGGAAGCGGATATTTTGATTTCCTGCAGGATGATACTGTAATAAATGTCACCACAGGTAAACTGCACCCAAATGATTTTAAAAAAATAGATGAGTTGATCAGGAAAGCAAATAAAAAGTTGTTTATCCCGAACCAGTATGAGTGGATAGTGGATAATGGTGTGAAACTGGTTGGCTTAAAGCAATATACCCCACCAAATGTCATTTCGGAGGGAGCAAGGCGACCGGTGGAATCCCAAAATGAGCAAAGTAAAAGTGCAGTTAAAGTATTCTTGGATCTCTCAAAGAGTATGGCTTCGGCAGAGAACGTGGATGGGGTTTATATAGCATCCGAGAAAATTTTTGATCTGAACAAACCCAATGAATCATTTGAGGACTTGGTTTTAAAGCTGGTAGAAACAGCCTCCAGTTTTCGGGAGGCACCTATTTTATTTAAATTGGCTGATAAGTCAGAGGGAATGGGTAAGGTTCGCGGCAGCTTAAGATTACTCCATCAAAAAACTTTATTTGATCCTCTCCTGGAAGCTTTGGATTTTGCCAGACATAAGCATAGCTTGCGACTGCAGGATGGCAGTCTTAAAAAAGGCTTGTCCAACATCCACATAGTGGCACCCTTCGTTCGAGGTGTAAATGAGTTGTTACAAATAAAAAGGGAGCTGGCAGTTAAAAAAATGACGAGGAAGCACTCCTTACAAATTTGGCTGGAAGTTGCTGTTCCGGAAAATATAGTCAATCTGGAAGATTATTTAGTAGTAGGAATAGACGGGGTGGTGATTAATCTTGATGAATTAATTGCTCATTTAAATGGTTTTGACCCGAGGGAAGAGGAGCTAATGTTTTACAAAAATGAAGTAAGTGGACTCTTAAAATTCATAGAAGATGGGTTAAAGCTTTTACATAAATCAAAGATACCGTTTATAGCTTATGGGTCATTATCTTTATATCCTAAAGTTTTGGAGTTTTTGGTGGAAAAAGGGGTATATGGGGTGGTGGTAGAACGATATGAGGCTCATTCCATTAAAGATTTATTGCATCAAACGGAAAGAAGAATGGTCTTAGGAAGATCTACCTAAACTTGTATCATTTTATGATATAATTCCACTATGGTTGAAGCTAGCATAAAAGTTATCATAGGAGATCATTTGGTAGGAGAGCTTGGGAGTGGTGATCCGAATAGAGTAAGACAAGCAGTATTAGCACAACAAGCTAATGAAAAGTATGGAATAGGAGGTTGGGGCTGGGGCAATAATTTAGTGGGCTTAGGTCCATTCCAATCCACAGGCGGGGAAATAATACCTCTAGGAGAACCCAAAATTAAATAGTAAGATATATTCCCCTTTGGGATTTTTTAAAGTTTCCAACCACTTGCTGATATTTTTTTTCTCAACTGATTGGTGAATCTTTGTAAGTTCATGAGCCAAAACTACTTCAATATCTCCAAACACTTGCCGGATATCTGTAAGAGTTCTCTTCAGTTTATGCGGGGCTACAAAGATAATATAAGTAATTGACAATTGAGAATTGATAATTGACAATTTTTTGAAAAAATCCATTCTATGGCCCGGTTTTTCCGGCAAATAGCCTAAAAACATAAATTTATCCGGGGGAAGACCTGATAAAGTGAAGGCTGTTAAAACAGATGAGGGTCCGGGCAGAGAATCTATCTTAATCCCCTGGTGGATACATTCTCTAACCAATTTATATCCCGGATCAGAGATTAATGGTGTCCCAGCATCAGAAACTAGAGCCCAGTCCTCATGCTCCAGCCACTCCACCATGGTTGGTATTAATCTTGTCTCATTATAGTCATTTAAAACTTCCAGAGGTTTTTTAATACTGTAATGATTTAAAAGTAAAGCTGTTCTTCTGCTATCCTCACAAATTATCCCATCCACTTGTTTTAAGACCTCAAGTGATCTTAGGGTGATATCTTTTAAGTTACCTATTGGTGTTGGTACAATGTAAAGCATGTTGGAAAGTGTAGCAAATTGGATTATCAATGTCATCTCCTCCTTAGGATATCCGGGGATTATTTTAACTATGGCTATTGAATCAGCCTTAATCCCTTTACCCTCGGAAATTATCATGCCTTTTTCAGGATATTTGGTCACAACAGGTAGGTTTGGCCTGATGGAAGTGGCAGTGGCCGGTGCAGTGGGCAATGTTTTAGGATCTCTTCTTGCTTATTGGCTGGGTTTTTGGGGACATGAAAAGTTGGTCAGAAGACTGGTTAGACGCTTTGGTAAGTGGGTTTTATTTACGGAAGAAGAATTAGACTTGACGGAAAAATTACTTCACAAATATAAAGATTTGGTGGTTTTGGGAAGTAGGGTGGTACCCGGGATTAGAACTGTTATTTCCTTGCCGTGTGGCATTGCCAAGTTGCCCTTAGCCAGGTTTGTGATCCTGACTTTCATAGGCTCCCTGATATGGTCATATCTTCTGGCCTGGATAGGGTTTGTTTTGGGTCAAAACTGGAGAACAATCGGGCCATATTTTCATAAATTGGATGTGGTGATTGTGGTGGGAATTGTGGCAGCAGGAGCCTTTTATATTTACTATAAACTTAGAAAGCGTTAATTATTCTGTTGGATCAGTCTTTTTTTGGGGTTAGTCTGGCTAGTTCTTTTTGGATGAATTGCAGTCTGTGGATGGCATCTTTGGTAAAATCTGGACCTGCATCGTCATGCCTTAATTGAACACCTAAAATATCTGCGGCAGCTCCCAATGCGCCGCAATAAATAATACTTCGTTTCTGAGGATCAACCAACCCAAGTAAACGATTTGTTACCTCTGCTAGAGTGTTTGTATCGCGGGCTAAAAAAAGATCTTGCGGATGTAGGAGATGACTTGTGGTTTTATATTCCAGTGGAGGAAATAAATCCCTGGGAAAAAATTCTAAAACTGCCGGATTAATACCTGCCAAAACAGTAAAAAGAGACAGTTCAACCTGACCCTGCATCTCTGCATTACTTCTCTGTATTTTATCCTGCAACCCTCTTCTTAATGAGGATATCCTATCTCCAATAGCACATCTTAGGCGTTCAACCATTTCCATATGGGTTAATGATAGCAAAAAATGAATTTTAAATCAACCCATAGTGTAATTGGCGGACAGGTTTAATTAAACCTTCTAATCACCCCAACGCATTTGCCCTGAATTTTGACATCTGTGGCGTAGATTGGGGACATTTGGGAATTGGCTGGTTCCAAACGGATGCGACCTGATTCACGAAAGAAACGCTTTAGCGTGGCCAGACCATTGTCCAGTAAAGCCACCACTATATCTCCATCAGAAGCATCATTTTGTTCCTCAATAATGACATAATCTCCATCCAAAATCCCATCCTCAATCATGGAATCACCCTTAACCTGCAAAACATAAGAGCGTTTTTTTCCTGAAAGCATTGAGGGGGCAACTTTGATGGAGGCATCAGGATCAGTGTAAGCCATGATTGGCTGACCAGCTGCAATAAAACCTAAAATCGGCAGTTCAATTCCAGCCAAAGCAGAGGATATTTTTTGATCCAAAACTTCAATGCCCCGTACAGCCCCTTCAAATCTTTTGATGACCCCTTTAGTAGCTAACGCCTGGAGGTGTTCATGAACTGTGGCTAAAGAGGAAACCCCGATCGCCTCGGCGATCTCTCCTAGAGTGGGAGAGTAACCGTATTTATCAATATATTGTTTAATAAAACCTAAAATCTGTTTTTGTCTTCTGTAAAGAGTAATCGGCATTCTTCGACTCCTTTCTAGTTTACCCTGAGCTTGTCGAAGGGCTCAGGACTAAAGTACACCCTAAACTTTACCAAACAAAATGCGAACTTGTCAACTGCTCTTCTTTATATCAAAACATATCAGAATCGCCGCACTTCTGCTAGGACAAAGTATATCAAGACGTTATAGATGCGTTATAATCAGCTGTTATGCCAAAATTTAAGATTGTTTCTGATTTTAAACCAACAGGAGATCAGCCACAGGCTATTGAGAAGCTGGTTAAAGGATTGAATCAAGGTGTTCAGCATCAAGTCCTTTTGGGAGTAACAGGATCAGGCAAGACCTTCACCATGGCTAATGTTATTGAAAAAGTGCAAAAGCCAACCCTGGTTATTTCCCACAATAAAACTTTAGCTGCTCAGCTGGCCCAGGAGTTCAGATCGCTTTTTCCTAACAATGCTTGCGAGTATTTTGTATCCTACTATGACTACTACCAGCCTGAAGCCTACATTCCCCAATCAGACACTTATATTGAAAAAGAAACGGAGATTAATGAAGAAATAGAGAAATTAAGACTTTCCACCACCACATCTTTAATGACCAGAAAAGATGTCATTGTGGTGGCATCTGTGTCCTGTATTTATAATTTGGGGTCTCCAAAGGAATACGGTGGTGCCATTTTAGAGCTTAAAAAGGGGGTAAGAACCAGTAGGCACGCCATACTTAAAATGCTTAGTAAGATGTTTTATAGCAGGAATGATGTGGATTTTAAAAGATCAACATATCGTGTTCGCGGTGATACTTTGGATATCTATCCTTCATATTTAGACACGGGTTACAGGTTACAGTTTTTAGGTGACAGGATAGAAAGGATTAGCAAACTCGATGTGGTAACTGGAAATACAGAGGTGGTCCAGGGGACAACAATGATTTATCCGGCCAAACACTATATTACTCCGGAAGAAAGAATTGTCCCTGCTCTAAAACAGATCGAGCAAGATTTAGAGTTAAGAGCAAGGGATCTTAAGTCAAGCGGGAAATTAGTTGAGGCTCAAAGATTGGAACAAAAAACATACTTTGATTTGGAACAAATCAGAGAATTCGGATATTGTAACGGGATTGAAAATTATTCCAGATATTTTGATGGCAGAGTTCCTGGTGAACCACCTTTTACTTTAATGGAATATTTTCCGAAAGATTTTTTAGTGATCATTGATGAATCTCATATAACTGTTCCGCAAATCAGAGGAATGTATAATGGAGACCGCTCCAGAAAAGAAACTTTAATTGACTTTGGATTCAGACTTCCTTCTGCTTTAGATAATAGACCCCTAAAATTTGTTGAATTCCAAAGAAAAATTAATCAAGTAATTTATGTCTCGGCAACTCCGGATGAGTATGAATTGTCTTTGGCGGTAAATGATAATGTGGCAGAGCAGCTCATCAGACCAACAGGGATTTTGGATCCTGAAATTGATGTAAGAGTAACTGACAGGCAAATAGATGATGTTATTTCAGAAGTAGAAGGCAGAGTGGCAAAACACGAAAGGGTGTTAATTACCACTCTTACTAAGAGAATGGCGGAAGATTTAACTGATTACTTGAAAGAACGCGGAATCAAAGTAAATTATTTACACTCGGATATTGAAACTTTAAAAAGATCCGATATTCTTCAGTCGCTTCGCTTGGGAGAATTCGATGTGATTGTAGGAATAAACTTACTTCGGGAAGGTTTGGATCTGCCGGAAGTAACTTTGGTAATTATCTTGGATGCGGATAAAGAAGGATTTTTACGCTCAAAAACTTCCCTTATTCAAACCATGGGCAGGGCAGCCAGAAATGTGGGAGGAGAAGTAATTATGTATGCAGATAATATGACAAAATCTATGCAAGCAGCCATTGATGAGGTAGACAGGAGAAGAGAATACCAGCTTAAATATAATAAAAAACACAATATTACTCCAAAAAGTATTGAAAAAGCTTTAAGAGAGAGACTGATTGAAAAAGTGGAAGAGTTGGAAGAGCAGTTAGGCAAAAAGGATTTAACAGTTGATGATATTCCAATTAAAGAGAGGGAGAAAATGGTTAAAAACTTGGAAGGGCAGATGAAACAGGCAGCTCAACTGTTAGACTTTGAAGAAGCAGCCAAGTTGCGAGATCAGATCAGGGAATTAAGTAGTTAATGGGCTCACGTGGCTTAAATACTTCAGTATTCCTTCCATCCACTAAGACTCCTAGTACTCTCCATTCACTCCAGACTACTGCAATAACATGAGGTTGGGTAGGAGGAACATCAATTTTTCCTGCTTCCCACCTTGTCTCCAGATTTAAATTTCTAGAAGACAACCTTCCTACGAGAGCAATTGATTGTGTTAAAGGGTGGTACTGAAGATAAACATTTGTTTCTGGACAATTAGGATCGGTATGAGAAATTTGTATGACATTTTCTGCCTGAGTTAAAAAATCAGGTTTTAATTCTATATTTTGTGTTCCCTCACCTAAGGCTATTCTTCTGCGTAGATTAATGGTGCTTCTGCCATAGTCTCCTTGTGTGTAGCATTCTTGCGGTTGAGAATCCCACCAATCCTTTGCTTTTGGAATACCTCCAAGCAAACTTACTACACCAAAAATGATTAACCCTTTTTTAACATCAGGACTCATAGTAGTTAGTTTTATTATTTCATTAAAAGTTTATCAACTTAGGACTTTTAAAATCTTGTCAAATGGTTTACAATAGTTCGGTATTTTTCGGGAAAATTTCGTCTATGGCCATTGACAAGATTATCATCAAAGGAGCTAGAGAACACAATCTAAAGAATATTGATCTGGAGATTCCCAAGAACAAATTGGTGGTTTTAACAGGGATTTCTGGTTCAGGCAAATCTTCTTTGGCTTTTGATACCCTTTATGCTGAAGGGCAAAGAAGGTATGTGGAATCTCTCTCGGCTTATGCCAGGCAGTTTTTGGGGGTGATGGATAAGCCTGATGTGGATTATATTGAGGGACTTTCTCCTGCTATCTCCATTGATCAAAAAGGTGTTTCACATAATCCCCGTTCTACTGTCGGTACAACAACCGAAATATATGACTATTTACGGTTATTGTTTGCCCGGGTTGGCCATCCTCATTGTCCGATTTGCGGCAAAGAGGTTTCTAAGATGAGTGTGGAGCAGATGACGCAAGTCATCCTGAGCGAAGTCGAAGGATCTCATTCAAAGAGAGGTAGAAGGATCATGATCTTGGCTCCTGTTGTTAAAGACAGGAAAGGTGAATACTCTCAATTATTTGAGGATTTCAAAAAAAAAGGGTTTTCCAAAGTCAGAGTAGATAAGCATGTCAGAGATTTATCGGAAGATTTAATACTGATTAAAACAAATAAGCACACAATTGATCTGGTTGTAGATAGATTAGTATTGGACAAAAAAAGTGCTCAAGATAACAATTTATACTCAAGATTGTCACAAAGTATTGAGACAGCAAACAAATTTGGTGGAGGTTCAGTGATTGTATCCGAAGTTTTGGATGCCTCACTGGAATTCCCCCAAAATCCCAAAAAGATGGAGGATCATTTATTTTCCGAAAGATTTGCCTGTCCTTCGGATAATATTGCTTTTTCAGAAATTGAGCCCCGTCTTTTATCTTTTAATTCACCTCATGGTGCCTGTTCCCTTTGCACCGGTTTAGGATCGCTTCTTTTGATTGACGAGGCAACGATTTTGAATCCAATTCTTTCCATTGCAGAGGGAGGCATTTTACCCATGAGCAAACTGGCCACTAATGAAACCTGGTTTACCAGGGTAATTGAGGCTGTGGGAAAAAAGTACGGTTTTGATATGAATACCAGATTGGAAAAATTTCCCGAGGAAGCAAAAAAAGTATTGCTTAGGGGGACAGGGGAACAACAGTTTAAAGTTGAGGGCAGAAACAGGCAGGGAAAATGGACTCATTTTTATTCAACTTTTCAGGGTTTAGTGTCATATCTTAAAGAAAGATATGACAGTTCCGAATCAGATTATGTTAAGGCGGAGATTGAAAAATACATGGTGAAAGAAATCTGTCCGGGTTGCGCCGGAGCAAGGTTGAAAGAGGAGGCATTATCCATAACCATAGAAGGATTAAATATTGCGGAAGTCACAAGCCAATCTATTTCTCAAGCACTGGAATGGGTAAAAAATGTCTCCTATTCTGATCGGGAAATGCAAATTGCTACACCGATTTTAAAGGAGATTAAATCCAGAATTCAATTTCTAATCAATGTAGGGTTGGATTATCTAACTTTGGACAGAGCTTCTATGACCTTGGCAGGCGGAGAATCACAAAGAATCAGGCTTGCCTCCCAAATCGGGTCGGGATTATCAGGAGTGCTGTATGTTTTGGATGAACCCTCAATCGGACTGCATCAGCGGGATAATTCCAGATTGATTGATACTTTAAAAAAACTTCGTGATTTGGGTAATACCGTGATTGTGAATGAACATGATGCGGAAACTATGGAAAATTCCGACCTTTTGATTGAAATCGGACCCGGAGCAGGGGAGCATGGAGGGGAAATTGTGGCTATAGGAACATCTTCAGAGATCAAAAAGAGCGCTAGATCTTTGACAGGGCAATATCTCTCCGGAAAAAAACAGGTGACCGTAGGTCATCCTGAGCGAGCGCAGCCCTTCGGGTCTGAGCCTCAGGGTCGAAGACGAGTCGAAGGATCTACTCAAAATGGTCATTTAAAACTTTTGGGTGCTGCCGAACATAATTTAAAAAATATCAATGTCAGTTTTCCTTTAGGCAAATTTATTGCAATAACCGGCGTTTCAGGATCAGGTAAGTCAACCCTTATACACGATATTTTATATAAGGCCTTGGCTCAAAAAATCTACGGATCCAGAGAAAAACCTGGCCGTTTTCGGGAATTGCAAGGGTTGGAATTATTAGATAAAGTGGTTTTGGTTGACCAATCACCAATTGGTCGCACTCCCCGTTCAAATCCGGCCACCTACACCGGGGCTTTTACTTTTATCAGAGATTTATTTGCTTCCTCTCGAGAAGCCAAGATCAAAGGTTATGGGCCTGGAAGATTTTCTTTTAATGTTAAGGGGGGTAGGTGTGAGGTTTGCGAGGGTGAAGGTCAGCTGAAAATAGAAATGCAATTTTTGCCGGATGTGTATGTGACTTGTGAAGGCTGCAATGGTGCAAGATATAACAGAGAAGCTTTGGACATTCATTTCAAAGATAAAAATATAGCCGAGGTTTTGATCATGAGCGTTGCGGAGGCTTTGGGATTTTTTGAAAATATACCAAATATTAAAAATAAACTTCAAGTGCTCGATGATGTAGGTTTAGGTTATATAAAATTGGGCCAGAGTGCCCCGACCTTATCCGGAGGTGAAGCCCAAAGAATTAAACTATCTGCAGAGCTTTCCAAAAGACCGACAGGACAGACAATTTATATTCTGGATGAACCCACAACCGGTTTGCATTTTGCGGACATAGAAAGGCTATTAAATATATTAAGAAAATTAGTAAACTTCGGAAATACTGTAATTATTATTGAGCATAATTTGGATGTAATTAAAAATACCGACTGGGTAATAGATTTAGGCCCGGAAGGCGGGGATCAGGGCGGACAGGTTATTGCTGAAGGTTCTCCCAAAGATATTGCCAAAATAAAATCCTCTTACACAGGCCAATATCTAGCAAGGAAGATGTTACAATAGTGGGAATGTTTAAGAAGATTTTGTTGGTATTTTGTTTATTTTTTGCCCTTTTCTTTGTCCCAAAAACTTATGCTCAAGAGTTTGCCACTTCTTATGATGTGGTGTATGACATCTCATCCGACGGAATCACAACTGTCACCGAAAAAGTCACCTTGCGTAATTTAACTTCCCAGTATTATGCCAGCGAGTTTAAACTGACAATCGGAGCAACAGACATTTTTGACATTAAAGGCTCTGACCCGGGTGGAGCTTTGGAAGTATCATCAAAGCTACAAGATACCTCAACAATTATCACGGTTAAGTTTAACCAACAGGTGGCAGGTTTGGGAAAAGAGATACCTTGGACTTTGCAATTTAAATCCAAAGATTTTGCGGAAAGAATTGGCAAGATTTGGGAAGTGCGTGCTCCCAGAATTTCTTCAGTTTCCAATTTGGAAAATTACAACTTAACCTTGTCCGTACCCCAAAGCTTTGGTGAGCCAACCCTAATCAGTCCAACACCCAAAAGTCAGACTTCAAGTTCCGGTAAAGTGTTTTTTACCTTCAACAAAGATCAACTGGCAACTGCGGGGGTTTCTGCAAGTTTCGGGAACAATCAACTGTTTGATTTTGACCTGACCTTTCATCTTGAGAATAATAATATAGTTCCAATCCTGACAAACATAGCATTACCTCCTGATACAGCTTTTCAGGACGTGATATTTCAGAGAATTACGCCGCCACCTGTTAATGTAACTGTAGATTTGGACGGTAACTATTTGGCCTGGTATAAACTTACAAGGGGTCAGAGATTGGATGTTAAAGTGTTAGGTTCCGCAAAACTTTACACCACCTCCAAAGCCAAAGAACCGGTAATAAGTGAAAATTTAAGGAAAAAGTATACTGAAGGCTCAAAGTATTGGGAAAAAGATAATCCTCAAATTATGACAACATTGGAAGGCATTTTAGGTGCCAATCCGCCAGCTGATTCTTCCAAGAAAGTAGAACTTATCTATAGGTATGTTGTCAATTCCCTAAAATACAACCCTGCAAGACTTAAGGAGGGTAACATTGAAAGATTAGGTGCCACAACAGTTCTTTCCAACCCAACTTCCGCTGTCTGCATGGAATTTACAGATTTGTTTATAGCATTGGCCCGGGCCGCCGGAATTGCAGCAAGAGAACTCGACGGCTTCGCATATACGGCAAATCCTGCTTTACGACCGCTATCCCTGACTAAAGATGTATTACACGCTTGGCCGGAATACTGGAATGAGAGAAAAGGTTGGGTAATGGTTGACCCGACTTGGGAGAACACCACAGGAGGAGTAGATTACTTTAATAAGTTGGATCTAAATCACTTTGTTTTTGCAATAAGAGGTGCTTCTTCGGAGCAACCGGTGCCTGCAGGATCATACAAATATATTGGGCAAGATTCCCATGATGTCAAAGTTTCTTTGACTGATGTTGATTTTTTAGGCAAACCTGCAATCGGAGTACAAATTGATGTACCAAAAACCATTTTTGCGGGATTCCCCTCAAAAATAAAGGTTAACATTACAAATTCAGGCAATGCTGTTTTTCCTTCAGCAGCTTTTGCGGTAGGTAGTAAAAAAATTAGCATTTTGGACTCCCTTAGTAAGAATTTAGGTCCAATCCCGGCATTTGGTATGGTCACCTTTGAATATAATATCCGCACCAAATCACTGTTTGATAAATTTGATGATGAGATTGCAGTTTATGTAGGTAGTATGAAATTTACGAAAGGGCTTTCAGTTGAACCATTCTTTCTTTTTCAAACAATACCGCTTTTTGCAATGGGAATAGTTTTGGCTATGGTCATTTTATACGGGGCTATATTGGCTGTTCTTCTCTACCGAAGAAGGTTTTTAAAAAAGTCTCAAAAAAAATAATATGCTTCCGAATTTTTTAGACCGGTCTAAATTGCCCCACAAGAGTGGAGTATATATCTTTAAGGATAAGAGAGGCGATGTGATATATGTGGGTAAGGCAATCGAACTCTACCATCGGGTGGCCTCATATTTTTCGAATTCCCGCTCGTCATATGGGAACATCAAGTCCAAAGCTATGATTTTGGAGATAGCATCTTTAGAAACTATTGTGGTTGAGTCGGAATTGGAAGCATTGATCCTGGAGGCAAACTTAATCAAGAAATGCAGACCTCCTTTTAATGTCAGACTGACCGATGATAAGGATTATTTGTACATAGCCATTACCAGAGAATTCTTTCCAAAAGTCATTACCGCCAGAAAACCTGATTTGGAAAAAACAGAAAAATATTGGGGGCCATTTCCATCAAGCAGGAATGTTTGGGATACTTTAAAACAGTTAAGAAAAGTTTTTCCATGGTGTTCTAATCCTTGTTATCGCAAAACACGGTTCCGTCCGTGTTTTTACTATCACTTGGGACTTTGTCCGGGGGCCTGTGTTGGACTAATCAACAAACAAGATTATGGCAAAATTATTAATAGGTTTTCCAAATTCATGGATGGGAAAAAGAGGAAGTTGGTGTCGGAGTTAACTTTGGATATGATGAGGTTATCAGATGAGCAAATGTTTGAACAAGCCCTAAAGATTAAAAGAATGCTTCAAGGTATTGCATATTTAACCCAACCAAACAGAACAGATTTGTATTTACAGAACCCAAATTTTTTACAAGAGGAGAAACAACTTGCGCTAAAGCAGCTGCAAACAGATTTGAACTTGCCTAAATTACCCCATAGGATTGAAGGATATGATATTTCCAATATAGCGGGTAAAGAGGCTGTCGGTTCAATGGTGGTTATATCCTCGGGTGAGATAGATAAATCCCAGTACAGAAAATTTAGGATTCGCATGAATTCAAAGCCTAATGATACAGGGATGATGGGAGAAATAATCAGACGCCGATTAAATCACAAAGAATGGCCTACTCCTGATTTAATTATAGTTGACGGGGGGAAAGGACAGGCGAGGGCAGTAAAATTCGGAATCCCGGTATTTGGCCTGGCAAAACGTATGGAATGGCTATATCCGCCGGAAGGAGAAATTATTAAATTGTCAAGAAAAAGTTTGTCACTGAAGCTCTTACAGAAATTACGGGATGAAGCACATAGATTTGCCATAAGTTATCATAGAAAATTGCGTGATACAATAATTACTGGATGAAAACACTACTTCGCTACTTTCTTATTAACTTGACATCTCTTTGGATAACAACAAGGTTGATCCCCGGTTTAAGCTATTCAGGCGGAGTAAAGAGTCTTTTTATCGCCTCATTTGCCTTTATGGTTATTAATCTTATTTTAGTGCCCCTTCTTAAAGTACTGCTTTTACCACTTAATCTTTTGACTTTGGGTTTATTTGCTTGGGTAACAAACATAGTGGCACTATTCGCACTAACTACCATTTCCGATTTTAAATTATTGCCATACTTTTATCCTGGCGGCACAATTGGGGGATTTATTATTCCCTCTTTAGACCTTTCCACTTTTTGGGTGGCTGTTTTAGCATCACTTTTAATTGGCTTTATCACCCATTTCCTGCAGTGGTTGTCCCGCTAATTAATGGTATAAGCCCCTTACTTCGCAAAGCTTGTATTACTTCGTGATATAATGTTATCTTCGTGAAATCTGTAATTTTTATTATTCAAATTATTTTGGGAATTTTGCTTATTTTAGTGATCATTATCCAGCAAAAAGGGTCTGGAATTGGCACTGCTTTTGGGGGTGATCTTTCTTTCTACCGAACTAAACGGGGGGCGGAGAAATTGCTTTTTTATGCAACCATTGCCCTTTCCGGTATTTTTATATTAGCCTCCCTAATCGGTCTTATCATATAAAATGAAAGTTTGGATACTAATTGTTTTGGAAGTCATCAGAAGACACATTGGTTGGTTTTGGTTTGGTTTAATCTTCTTTGCTGCGATTTTTTTATTGCAATTTAAATTTAGCTTTTTTTATCCGACAAATATGGTGAGAATTGGTCTAATAGGAACATACCAAGAACACGATATACCTTTGGAGGTTACCAAACTCATTTCGGAAAGTTTGGTTACAACAGATGAAAACGGTAGGGTCAAACCGAATATTGTGACAGACTGGGAAATAAATAATAGCGCCACCGAATTTAGATTCAGGCTTAAGGATGGTCTTTTGTGGAGTGACGGCACACCTATACAAGCTTCGGACATTATTTTTAATATCCCCAATACAGAAGTCACTTTCCCGGACGAAAAAACTATTCAGTTCAACCTAAAAGAGTCCTACTCTCCTCTTCCATCGCTTTTGACACAACCTGTTTTCAAAAAAGGATCGTTGATTGGAACAGGTCCATATCAAGTAACTAGGACTGAAAAGAGCAGAATTTTTATCACTAAAATTGTCTTGGAGAGTAATAATCCGAACCTGCCGATGGTCCAGATCCGTTTTTACCCTAATGAAAAAGTGGCCATAACCGGTTTTAATCTGGGTGAGGTTTCCTCAATTATGGGTATATCAAACCCAAAACTATTTTCGGAAAATCCCAAAGTCAATATATCGCAAAGTCCGGATTTCACAAAAATTGTTTCGATTTTATTTAATACAAACGATTCCTTATTATCCAACAGATCTTTACGTCAGGCTTTAAGTTATATCACACCCAAAATTGCGGACAAGATCGAAGCCAACAATCCTTATCCTCCTACTTTTTGGGCCTATGATGCTTCCGCAAAAAAATACTTATCTAATACCCAAGAGGCAGAGGCTGCTTTAGATCGGGCCAAATCTGCCTTAGCCAAGGATATGCTGAAGGCGGAGATTATTTTAACAGCTACTCCCAATCTGGAGGATATAGGTAGAGCGGTGGTTGAAAGATGGCAAACCCTGGGATTTGATGTGAAGCTGCGGATTGAATCCGGCATACCGCAAAACTTTCAAGCACTTTTAATTACGCAAAGCATTCCTACCGATCCTGATCAATATCTCTTGTGGCATGCCACCCAAACAAAAACCAATTTAACTAAGTATGATTCAAAAAGAGTTGACAAGGATTTGGAGGACGGCAGGAAAGTGATAGTTGAGGCAGAAAGAAAAAGTTTGTATTTTGATTTTCAAAAAACTCTCTTGGAAGATGCTCCGGCTACCTTTTTATACTTCCCCAAATATAATGTGGTTTACACAAAAAGGGTAAAGAGCAGACTGGACAAAGTCTTGGAGATCAATCTCCGACGTTGAAAAGCATTAAATTTGGTTTATCTGTTTAAATCAATTTTTCTGATACGAATATTATTGGGTGTTACTTCAACTAACTCCGAATCATCTATATATTCAATGGCATTTTCTAAACTCATAAGTTTTGGAGTATTAAAGTGTTCGGCTGTACCCTCACCAGATGAGCGGTGATTTGTCTGCTGTTTTTCCTTGCAGACATTTATTCTGATATCGTCTAACCTTGAATTTTGTCCTATCACCTGCCCTTTATAGACTTTCGTTCCCGGATTTACAAACAAAGTTCCTTTGCTTTGGGCTCCTGTTAGAGCGTATAGTTTAGTGGTGCCATCTTCATGTACAACCAAGGACCCGTTACTCCTTTCAAATTTTCCGCCCGAATCTTCCCTATACTCAAAAAAAGAGGAGCTGATTGTCCCCAGACCCTTAGTATCTGTAACAAATTGGCTCCTGTACCCAAAAAGCTCTTTGGTGGCAATAATAAAGTCTAAAAATACTGTGCCATTCCCCGTGGTCATATCCAAAAGGGTGGCATGCCTAAGTCCCATTTTTTGCATAACAGAACCGGAAAACTCTTCCGGTACCTCCAAAGCCAGCTTTTCATATGGAGTTTTTGTTTTACCATTTTCTACTTTTTCAATAACCTGGGGTTTGCCAACCTGGAATTCGTATCCTTCTCTTCGCAGTCTCTCAATTAAAATTGCCAAATGAAGTTCACCCCTGCCTGAAACCAGTAAATCACCGGATTCTCCGTCTTCCACTTTCAAAGCCACATCTGCTTCAGCAGCTTTATAAAGCCTGTCCCTAATCTGTCTGGCGGTTTTAAACTTACCCTCCACTCCTGCAAGTGGGGAAGTATTCACTCCAAACTTCATTCTTACTGTTGATTCCTCAATATCTAAAAGCGGTAAAGCAACCGGATTATCAGGATCTGCCAGAGTTTCTCCAATGGTTATATCAGGAATACCTGAGAGGGCAATAATATCCCCTGCGAAAGCTTTCGTAATATCAACCCTATCCAATCCTTCAAATCCAAGTAGAGAAGTCAATTTGAACTTTTTTACCGCACCATCCCGGGTTATATGTGCAACTTCCTGACCCATTCTGATAGTTCCCGCATAAACCCTGCCTGTTGCAATTCTTCCTTTAAAATTATCATAAATTGTTGAAGTAATTAAAACTTGTAAGGATTTTTGAGAATCACTGGTAATTGCGGGTGGAGGGATATGCTGTAAAATTGCATCAAAAACCGGGGCAATATCATCCATCTTAGAAAGATCTGTCCCCAGACCTGCTTTACCTAACTTACCGGATGAATAAATAGTAGGGAAGTAGGCTGTTTTCTCATCAGCGCCAAGTTCTAAAAATAGATCGAATGTCCTATTGACCACTTTGTTGATAGCCTCAACGTCAGGCTTAAGATTGCCGTCAGGCAGTCGCAAGCTCTGCTTATCAATTTTGTTTATTACCACAATAATTTTGTGTCCCATCCGAAGGGCTTTTTTTAATACAAACCTTGTCTGGGGCATTGGGCCTTCTTTGGCATCAATAAGCAAAAGGCATCCGTCTGCCATCTTTAGCACCCTTTCCACCTCTCCTCCAAAATCAGCATGCCCGGGGGTATCAATAATATTAATTTTGGTGCCTTTCCAGTTTACGGAAGCGTTTTTGGAAAAAATTGTAATTCCCCTCTCTCTTTCTAAATCATTTGAATCCATTATAAGGTCACCTTTTGCTTGAACCTCTTTGGAAAGGTGAGTTTGGGATTGGCGGAGCAAGGCATCAACTAAAGTTGTTTTGCCGTGATCAACATGAGCTATAATTGCCACATTCCTTATATTATTCATAATCATTTAAAAAACCCCGCTATGGCGGGGTCCATTAAGCAGGTGCTAATCATACCATTTTGATCTTCAGATAACAACTTGCTAGAATATAAAGCACGGGCCGGTAGCTCAATTGGTTAGAGCAACTCCCTCTTAAGGAGTAGGTTCTCGGTTCGATCCCGAGCCGGCTCACTGAATTGGAAATCCTAAAGGAGTCCGAAGGTTGGCTCTGACTGGGAGGGGTCAGCCAGAGCTCTGCAAAGCCCCGATTAAATTCCGGCACAAGTCGCCGGTTAAAAAGAACAAAAAACGAGGAACGCAAAAATTTTGTCCCGATATATCATCGGGACTGCTCGCTTTGCTCGCAAAAGAACTTTTCAAAAAATATTGTAGTTTTACATTAGACCAAAACTAACCCGAAGTCAATATACTTAAACTATGAAATATATAACCTATATAACCCTAAACTGCAATAGTTGTCTGGAATGCTTGTTGGAGCGCTCTGATATCTTCTTGATCTAATCTCCAACCCATTGATCCTAAATTTTCTTCAAGATGATGTCTTTGTGCTGCTTTTGGTATAACTAAAACATTTTCCTGACAAATAAGATAATTTAAAGCTACTTGAACAGCAGTTCTATTGTGTTCTTTGGCAACATCATCTAACACTTGATTAACTCCAGCCCTAATCCTACCTCTTCCTATTGGTCTATATGCTGTTAAAAAAATATCGTTCTTTTGACAATATGGAAGTAAATCACTCTCTGGATTTTTTACCAAAAGAGAATACTCTACTTGGTCAGTTAAGATAGGATGATGGCTTAACTCCTGAGCTTGTTTTAACAGTTTAATAGAAAAATTGCTGACCCCAATAAACCTTGCTGAACCTTGTCTGACTAACTCATCCATGGCTTGGATTGTCTCTGATAAGGGAATTTTTAAATTTGGCCAATGGATTAAATAAAGATCAACATAGTCCGTACCGAGTCTTCTGAGACTCTGTTTGCACCCCTCAATGACACCATTGAATGTTAAACCTGATTGAAAAACCTTGGTAGCGACAAATAAGCTGTGTCTATCAAAATCTCTGATAGCTTGTCCAATTAATTCTTCGCTATGGCCATCAGCATACATCTCAGAAGTGTCAATATGGGTCATACCAAGCTCTATAGCATATTGAAGAGCTTCAATGTCCCTTCGGTCGTTTGAGGTATCTCTAGTGAGCCCTCCACCAAAACCGTAAGTACCAATACCAAGTGCTGATAACTTAACAGCGCCTATTTCTTTATATTCCATATCATTAACCTAATGACTTATATAGCATTCTCAGTTCAGAGTTGTTTAATAAACTAAATGGTTTGTCTAGCACTGAATGTGGGATATCTAATTTACCTATAGCATTTCTACTAACAGCGGAGATATCTTTTGAAAAGGCTCCTCTATCTCTACCGCCTCTATCGCTAAAATCAATTTCGCCACGATTCATGCTATCTACTATTGATTTTAACCGTAAACGCGTATTTGATCTGGATTTACGATTGCGCTGCTCCTTAGACAAACCCATTCCATCTCTTGATTGTTCAAATGCATCAAATCCTTCTTTTAATCCTTTTCTCAATGTTGTATTTTGCCTTGATGTAAGAAATAGATGTCTGAATATTGCATCTTTCCTGTTTGATCCAACTTCCCTTACGTCCCTTGGCCTAAGTTGTACTATTGCCGAATCGGTTCTTGGAATAGGGAAGAATCCATCTCTTTGAATAGTTGCTAATGTTTCAACATCAAAAAAAGTTGTAGTTAAAATACTCAATCTACCAAAATCGCCTGAATTAAATGAAGCGGCTATTGAATCGGCATACCTTCTTCCCATTACTAAAGACACACTAGCTAATTTTAAAGGTGATACTTTATGCATGAAAGGTTCGGTAATATGATATGGTAAACTTGCAACAATCTGTCCTTCGTTATCGTCTTTTAGCATTCGATTAAAATCCGTTTTTAAGGCATCTGCATAAGTGATAAACACATTACTTCGAGCACTCATAATTTTTTCCAGTAAGGGATGATATCTACGGTCAATTTCTATGCCGTGTAATCTGGAGGCTCTTTCTGCTAATCTTTCAGTTACATGTCCAACCCCACATCCCACTTCTATAACTGTAGCTCCTTGGTTTACTGTTTGTGCCAATAAATCTACAGCTTCTTGATTAACCAAGAAATGCTGCCCAATCCCCTCATTTGGAGATACGTCAACCTCTGTTAGACGTCTTTGAACGTCTTCCAGAAGAGTAGGACTATAACCTCTAAGTTCTTGCTTTGCCATTTGATTAACTATGAGCTGCTAATTTTAGCACATGTCTTTATTAAAAACCAAATATAATTCCAAACTATCTAATAATCCAAGCAAGAAGAGTAGAATGAAAATTCTTTTTATAATTTTTGGGTAATGAGGAGTTGTCTATGTTCATTTGAAACTATTCCCTGAGGAGTGGTAAATTTCTCAACTATTTCATTAATTTGTTGCCAGTGATTCTCCATATTAAAACCCTTTGGCATATCTATGGCCTTCAACCAAAATATTAAAGACTTAACGTCTTTAACCCAATAATTTACATCATACTCACCTGTTGCAACAATTCTGCACTTAAGCTTCTTAAATTCTGGAACCATTGTATCCAGATTATTATGCCATTTAGATACAAATTGGGATATATTAAAAATATCCCTAAAATTTTGCATATTTTTTGAGGTTACTTGTTGAGTTATAAAATATCCGCCCTGTCTAAGAACTTTTACTATTTGATCAGCAACTACAGGAGCATGACGGTTAATGATTAAATCAAATACTTGATTAAGTTTTTCTAAATTTTCAGCACCAAATTGCTCAAAAGTTACTTTGCTATTTTGAGCTTTTTTTTTATTAACATTAGCAGTTTTAATCATGTCCGGATCAGGATCAACACCAACTCCTTTGGTAAAAAACTCAGAAAGTTTTATGAACTTTTCCCCTCCGCCCGTTCCTACATCCAATACCGAGAATGTATCTTGAAGATATGCTTTTACAACATCTAAATAGTTCCATGGAACTGGTTCCCTTTCATCCTTTAGTTTTGAAAAGTCCCAACCTGAGCGCTGTCCAACCTGATCATAAACTTTCTTTAATTCCTCATAAGTCATACATTAAGTATACCAAAGCAAGGAGGTAAATTTTTAAATGAATTAAAATTAAGAGATTACACCTTCCGTGATCAGAAGACGAATAACTGCGGCAGCTGAATCTATATAATCAGCTGAATTATTCACAAAAAAAACTTTATTTGGGGAAAGCTCTCGACCTTGTCTGACAAGCTCTTCTTGTATTAAGAGTATTTTTTCTGATGAGTATCTTTGAAGAAGTTCTTTGTCTTGGCCATACCGTTTGTCTCTATTACTTTCTAATCTAGCTATATCTAATGTAACTATTATTAATTTATTATTGCCTGTTAAAAATGGTGATACGACTTGAGGTGTTAACTGAACACCTTCAAATAATACTCTTTGAGCTCCTTGGACTTCTAATCTTGGTACGACCTTGCTTAAAAAAGAACTCACTACTCGGGCATATGAATTAAATCCAATTATAAGACTTTCAGGTGAATAAGAACCGTCTCCTACAAAAACATAACTATCACAAGCTCCGAAACTCACAAATGCATTCCTCTTCCTTTCAGGTTTGATCATTTCCATTTCTTGGGCTAGTAAGCGGAATATATCCATATTTTGTATTGAGCATGCTTCAATCCTAGATGCTACCAAAGGTGCAATCGTAGATTTTCCTGATAATGGAGCACCCGCTAAAAAAAGCAAGGTGTTTGGATTAACAAACGAATACTCAGGCCGATTTATACCTAGCGGTTTTTCTGGTATCATATCAAGTTTAAATTAAGGTTTAAATAAAACAACATATTTTGTCGTATCATCTTCTTCTCTGCTTACCATCTCATAGCCTAGGTTGTACCTTCTAATCATACTCATTGGGGACGTATCACCTTCAAACTTAGATGATCCAGGCATTATTACAACTCCTTCTCTTCTTAAATATCCTGGAAATAATTTGAAAAAATCTTCTACTACTCTGTCTTCGCGAAAAAACGCTGCTTCGGAATCGTTGGAAGGTGTACCTGTTATTGACGGTGGGTTAAAAATAATGAGATCGAACTTTCTGGGTGGGATGTTGGCAAATAAATCACCAGTACTGAAACTCACATTATTTACATCTAGTAAAATAGAATTTAAGCGACTATTTTTTGCTGCAGATTGATTGATGTCACTAAAATGAACGCTCTTTGCTCCATGTAAGGCACAGACTAGTCCTTGTAAACCACAACCGCAGCCTAAATCTAAGACAGATTTGCGTTTAGCTAATTCATTACTAGCGTGTAGTGTTCTAGCTAAATAACCTCCTAAGAAAGAGTTGTCAACCCTAAACACACTTCGAAGAATGATAAGAGATGGAATACCAATATCAGCAAATGCATGAGTAATATAGTCGGGTTCATCAGTTTCTTTAATTAAACTGTCGACTTCCGGGTAAGCTTTATTATTTATTTCTTCACTCATTAATTAACTTTCCTCATACCAAACATCATCTGCTCTCTTAATTTTTAAAAGATTATTAACTGCTTCCTTTGATCTTGCTTGAACTACTAGGTTTGCTGGGTCAGATAAGTTATCTAAAATTATTTCTGCAATTTCTTTGGCTTCAACCTCGTTGTAGCCTCTGGCAGTTATCCAGGATGTGCCTAACCTTACTCCACTTGCCACATAAGGTTTAAGTGTTTCTCCGGGAATAACCTGTCTATTGGTTAAAATATCGAGAGTTTCTAATAATTCTTCAGATTGTTTACCAGTTAAGCCAAACGTATTCTTAGTATCTATAACCATCAGATGTGTATCGCTTCCACCTGTTATCATTATATTGGGAATTCTACCAAATTCAGCTTCAAATGCTTTCATATTTTTAATTACCCTGTCTATGTAGTCTGTAAACTCCGGCTTACTTGCATCAATTAGACATTGAGCCATCTGGTATATTCTTCTTAATGGGACGCTTGACTGAACCCCAGGGTGAACTGCTTTATCTATTTGCTCACTTAAGTCATTTTTGCACAATATTATCCCACCGTGGGGACCGAGCATTGTTTTATCTGGTGTAAACGTAACTACATTACAGTATGGGAAAGGCTTAGGAAATCTGTTTGCAACAATTAATCCAGCTGGATGCGATAAATCAGCCATTAAACAAGAACCTACTTTAGTCGAAATAGCAGCTAATCTTTCAAAATCAATTGCTCTTGGATAAGAAGATGCGCCACAAACAATTAGTTTTGGATTAAAGGTTACTGCTTTTTCCTCTAACGCATCATAATCTATTAATCCTGTTGTTCTATCGACTCCATAAAAATTAAAATCAAAGAAACGGCCTGAAAAATTAAACCTTAATCCATGACTCAAATGTCCGCCATCTTGAAACCTCATTGCCAATACACGATCCCCGTTATCAAGGAGTGCCTGGTATACAGCTTGATTTGCCTGGCTAACTGAATGAGGCTGAACATTGGCATGCTCTGCTCCAAATAATAAACAAGCGGCTTCGACTGCTATTCTTTCAATTCTATTAAAACCTTCAACACCAGCATATGGTCTATGGCCTAGTAAACCTTCAGCTATCGCATTATGTCTTAAAGGTAGATCATAGAAATACTTTAAAGGAGTAGGGCTGGCAGGTGCAATCAAATTTATAGTACTCAAATCATACTCATCTTGAATGCGGGCACCTTCAATTAATTCTTCTTGTAACTGTTGAAAGCGTTCCATAGTGCTTCTTATTTTAGATCTTGTATTCTAACCTAAAGATTATCTTTTTGAAATAAGCGCATCTCCAATGGCCAAATAATCAGCACTGCTTGAATAAAAGGTTCTTATTGCATCATGGGGTGAACAAACTATTGGTTCATATTCCAGATTAAATGAAGTGTTCATAACAGCAGGGATTCCACTAATATGTTTAAAATCCTTGATTAGTCTGTAATACAGGGGACTAGTCCTTTCTGTTACTGTTTGTGCCCTTGAAGTTCCATCAATATGAACTGCTGCCGGTATTTCACTTACTTTATTTGGTCTTGTCAGAAAAGCTCTTAACATAAAAGGTGAATCTGAACTGTCTTGCATATAGTTTGCTAAATCTTCTGCTAAAAAGCTGGGAGCTAGAGGTCTCCAGGGTTCTCTATTTTTTATCTCATTCAATCTATGATGAGTTGCTCTATTTGTAGGATTTCCTAATATACTTCGATTTCCTAATGCTCTTGGTCCAGCTTCCATTTTTCCCTGAAACCAGTCAACTATTTTATCTTCAGCTAAAAGTTTAGCCACATAGCTGCCAATATCATCTACCGACCTGTAATCAATTCCAAGCGATTTTAAGGTAGTAACAATAGCGTCATTTGAAAATTCAGGTCCGAGTGATGCTGATTCTAATCTAGTAGTTGGTTTTTGATCAGATAAATATAAAGCCGCACCAACTGATACTCCAGCATCGTTAGAAAAAGGAGGTACAAAAAAATCCGCTACGATTCCGTCTCTAGCTATTACTCCATTCATTGAACAGTTCAGACCTACACCTCCTGCTATACACAGATTTTTCATTTGGTATTCAGCAGCATAAAGAGTGATCAAATGCCTCACCACATCCTCCAGAGCTTTTTGCGCTGAGGCAGTAACATTCTTATAAGTATCTCCAAAGGAAACTTCTCTTTTAAATCTTGCGCGAGTAGAATCATAGGCCAAATCTACTCTATTAGCTGGTCCAAATTTCCCTTCTAAATAATCTCTCCATAATCTAGTAACCTCCTGTTGTAAATCCATTTCCCGCTGAGCTGGGGGAATCAAATCAACTGAGTATCCTCCTTCAACTAATCTAAATAAACCAAATTCGTATATTGGGCTACCATAACTTGCCAATCCCATTGTTTTGCCAACATCCAGTCTTGATAAACCTACATATTCACTGACAGCTTCATAAAAAAATCCCAGTGAATCTGTTACTCCAAATTCTCTAATAAGTGAAACGCCTTTGCCTTTTGCAGTGAAGACACTCGTTGATTGTGTTTCACCTTGGCCATCAATTACCAGTACTAAGGACTCCGGAAAACCTGATAAGTAGTATGCCGAGGCGGCATGAGCCAGATGATGAGAAACCATTTCTAATTCTGGTCTTTTAGAATATTTAAACCTATCCGAGGGCAGATAAAGATCTATAAGTTCATCCCGAGTGGGTGGTTTAGCTCCTATATTCCCAAATACTTTATCAAAATTCCAACCAATAGCTATAGAGTCTACTTGATCCACCGTTATACCGGCTCTATCAAGACAAAAAGCAATAGCATTATGAGGAACTTCCCCAAAAGCCTTTTTTCTTCTTGTAAATCTTTCTTCTTCAGCCATAGCAACTAAATTTCCATTAACCACTATGCATGCTGAAGCATCGTGAACTCTTCTTGAATAACCATTTATACCCAAAATTATTTGTTCTTTGCTCATCTTCCGAAACCTCGCCATATCCTTTCTTCTGTTGAACCGGATAATCCTAATTTTCTTAAGTTATAACCAAAATTATAAAGTAAATCCCAAGTCAACATATAAAGTAATGTGCTCACCCCTTTTTCTTTAAATAATTTTCCTCTTTTTGCGAAAGTCTCTCCTGAAAGTATTCTTTTTAAGGTAGGAAGTACATCCTCATTTCCCTCCCTCACTCCCAAATCAACAGCCCTTCTTTTACTTAATCCCATTAAAAAAGCTTCTGTTAAATCGTGTCTTATAGAAACTGCAGGGTGGTTAACCACCGCATCTGGTATATAACCAAATTGTAGTCCGTTTTTATGAAATCTGTATGAAAATTCTGAGTCCACGGCCCACCTGATTTGTTCATTAAAGAAGTAACCGCCCATTTGATTCCTAATATCTTTTCTAAGCGCAAGACCCGGTGTGTACGCCCTAGTCGGGGAGGAATTAATAAAATCCCTAGCATTCGCGACTATCCCGCTCAAGGTTTGGGTGTCATCATATTGAAACGAGAGTCTGGCTTTACAAGCGTCGTATTGTTCTAATCCGTGTCCTAACTGCTCAATTGCTCTGGGTGTAAATACTGTGTCGCTATCCATTATGATAACTTTGTTAGTTGTGGCTAGTTCAATCCCAGAATTATAGGTTATACTCAAATTTCCTCTGGGTACAACTACAAAGGGTATGTTTAACCTAGAAAGCCTAGCTTCTATAGGTGCGTATGGAGTAAGAGACACCACAATTTTTGCTCCTCCATTAGCTGAGTCAATACAGTTAAAGACTGATTCATCTTCAGAGTTTGCTATTACTACAGTAATATCTCTACCTCTTTCGCCCATAATTTAACACTAAGTGTATCATATTGATATTTGCTATTTACATTGCTATCATAGCGCCAATGATAACACCGGAATCCAAACCACTAGCTGTTTGCTTAGTAAGTGGAGGTTTAGACAGCGCTGTAGCAGTAGCTGTTGCCCAAAGAGACGGTTTTCAAACCCGATTCCTTTTTGTAGAGTACGGACAAAAAACAGCAAGTAAGGAAAGAAGAAGTGCTACCACTTTGGCAGCTCATTTTCAAGCAATAACCCTTGATACAGTTAGATTACCTTGGTTAAAAAGATTCGGGGGGTCTGGACTATTTAGAAGGGATGTTGAACTTAATGAATCAAACGAAAGGTTTGAATATGTTCCCTTTAGAAATTCCATTTTACTTGCAGTTGGAGTGGTTCTCGCTGAGGTTTCAGGTGCTGATAGAGTATACATTGGTTCAACAGGCAGCGATCGAATTTGCCCTGATAATTCACCTGAATTTATGGTAGCATTTCAACAACTTACTAGACTTGGAACTATGCTTAAAACAGATATTCAAATTATAGCTCCTTTAATTCATATGAATAAGGCACAGGTGGTGCAAACAGGGACAAGTTTAAATGTGCCATTTGAATTGACCTGGTCTTGTCATAACGCCACAAAACTCTCCTGTGGTGGTTGCAGTAACTGCAGATCCCGTCAAGCAGCTTTCCAAAGTTTAGGCTTAACTGATCCCCTTAAATATAATGCTAAATAATAAATTGCTAGATGCCTCTTTGGTGTCCCCATAGGTCTATATGAAGTCTGGGCATTAATCTCCAACCCTGTAATTTAACATCCTCAACAACCATCAAACCATGTCTTCTAATGTCTTCTTGCGTTGATCCTTCGGGCATAATAATTATTTTTGACTGGTCTAAACCACAGTCTTGAACAATTCGATGGATTTCCGCAAAATCACTTGGATCCTGAACTACAAATTTAAAACTGGTTAAAGGTAATTCGTTTAGTGCACGCAAAACCTGAGGTTTAAGTCTAACTACTCTTGGGTTTCCAGAATTATCCAGCTTTGGCGATACATTAAACTGAACACGTTCTTGTAACTCTGGTAACGGAGCTATTGTGCCTGATGTTTCAATTTCTACTTCCCAATCAGGCATTTGTTGTAATAGATTCACGATCTTTCTTTGCTGAAGCAGTGGTTCTCCTCCTGTGACTATTAATCTCCTGGCAGGAAAACGCGTGATCTCTGCCTTAGCCCGATCTATAGTCCAATCTTGGGATTCTTGCCAAAACTCAGGAGAATTTTTATCCCAAGTATATTTTGTATCACACCAGCTACAACGTAAATTGCAAAAATGAAGTCGTAAAAAAACAGATGGCAACCCCAAACTCCTTCCCTCGCCCTGTATAGAAAAAAACACCCCGTCACCGGAAACCTTCAACATATCCGGTTGCATTTTAATTCTTTGTGCCTCAAGTGGAGTTGGTGTATATTTCTCAGCCATATTCTATATTCAATCACCTCTATAAATAACGTGACTGGTTGGTGTTTCCCATAAAGAAATCTCATATAACTGCGGCAATTCCTTAATTAATCGTTTCCATACCCAAACTGCAATATTTTCTGCAGTAGGATAATCAATCAAATCATTTAAAAATTTATGGTCTAATAATTTAATGACTTTATCGTTTACTTTTTGTTTAAGCACACTAAAATCAATCACCATTCCGTCTTCTTTGATTTTTCCATTCAGACATACAACCAGTTTGTAAGTATGCCCATGCAAATTTGCACATAAACCATTATAGTTAGGTAATTTATGAGCAGAATCAAAAGTAAATTCTTTAGCTATTAACATTTCTGGCTCCTTTTTTGACACTATCACTTACGAATTTGGCATAAGCATTATGATTGTGTATTGATTCATAGCTTTCGCATTCTACAACAAAAGACTGGATACTTGCGGTTTTTTTTAGTTTCAAGGCAATATCACGAACAATATCCTCCACAAACTTAGGATTGTCGTACGATCTTTCAGTTACATATTTTTCATCCGCTCTTTTTAATAACGGGTAAATCTCACAACTTCCTTCTTTCTCTATCAACCTTATTAAATCCTCAATCCAAAATTCACCTATAAAATCTGCCTCAATAGTCACAGTTGCCCTCTGGCTATGTGCATTAAATTTGCTGATTGCCTTACTACATGGACAAAGTAATAATACTGGGACATTAACAGTTAATCTTTGTTCATAATCACCTGAATTAACTTTAGAAGCGACTTTGCATTCATAGTCTAGAAAGCTATACTTTTTTGATACTGGAGATTTCTTCTCTATTAGATAGGTAAAAGATACTTCCAGATATGCCTTTTCAGCTTTAAGTTTTTTTTTGGCTTCACCAGCAATATGTTTTAGTTGCTGGAAAGTTAAATGATTACGACGATTTCTGTATAATACTTCGACAAAGCGGCTCATATGAGTACCTCTACTATTGTGAGGCAAATTAGTATAAAAGCTGACAAGTCCTGTTACATTTTGCGGTTTACCGGATTTTGTAGGTACTAACAAGGGCAAAGCAATATTTTTAATTCCTACCATCTCAAGTGGTATTTGTCTGGTATCATTCTGATTTTGTATGTCAACCATTTTGTTAGGCAGAATTGCTATGAATTATATAGCAAGAAATTGATAAAAACAATTAAGAAAGCGAGGCCTTAGTTACTCAATATATTGTGCGGTATGTACACTTAAATATCCGACACTAGTTCTTTTAAAAACCTCTCAGGAGTTTTCATACCTAAACTCATATGAGGCCTCTTAGTATGATAATACATCAAATAATCTGTTAGTTCTCTAGTTAGGCTTGACAACTGATTAGTCCTATACTTACTCCAGCCTAAACACTCTTTTCTGAGTGATCTGTTAAAACTCTCAATGTAGCTTTGCTCATTCTTTTTATATGGCCTGGCTACTCTGAATCTATCTGCATATTTGAATACATTAGCTTTAAATTCAGCCTTAAATTCAGGGCCTCCATCAGTTTGCAAAAGATTAGTGTGATGGAACCTTGAATCAAAAGAGGAACTTAAGAAATCTAACCCATCTTTAGCGGTGAGTGATGGATACAGCTTAACATTAACTTCTTTGGTGAAGATATCTACTCCTGTAAAGGCAACACAGCCCCAAAATCCACAGTATCCATCTGTATGACCTCTCTAGGGCTACCAGCCTCAGGAATTGGTCCTCTTATCTGATGATTCAACTTGGCCACAGGGATCGAAATTTTACCCATTGAGAATCGTCTACTAATCGTCTATAATACGACCATGGAGTATTTCAAGCTCCGCTTATAATTAGACTATATGCTTAACCCCCGCTATACAATTACGGATCGTCTCCTGGCAAAGATTAAAAGAATTAATACTTTAGTAAATGAACTCAATAATAGACGATTTCCCCACGTTGTGTTAGTAGAACTTGAAAAAACAGCAAGGGCAGTGTCAACTTATGCTTCAACCAGTATCGAAGGCAATCCCCTTCCTTTAACAGAAGTTAAAAAAATTCTCAAAACAAAGCCTGCACATATAAACAAGTTTGATACTAGCGTATTAAGAGATAGTGAAAGGGAGGTTTTAAATTACAATCAGGCACTCCAGAATTTAAATGAAAAACTTGAAAAGGCAAAAGTAAGATTATCTCTTGAGCTGATGTTAAAAATTCAAAAGCAAGTGACTGTTGGACTATTGCCTAAGTTTGAATCTGGAAAATTGATGGAGCAACCAGTAGTTGTAAATGATCCAAGGACTAGAAAAGTTATTTACTTACCGCCTGATGCAAAAGATATAAAGACACTTATAGAAGACCTAGTAGAATTTATAAATGACAATAGAAATAAAATTGATCCTTTAATTTTAGCGGGTATATTCCACAAACAAATGGTAATTATTCATCCTTTTATGGATGGAAACGGAAGAACAACCCGTCTTACTACAAAAGTATTGCTTGCTGAAATGGGACTGAACACTTTTAACTTGTTTAGCTTCGAGAATTACTACAACAAAAATGTTACTAAATATTTTCAGACTGTAGGAGAGTTTGGCAATTATTATGAATTGGTAGATAAAACTGATTTCACCTCATGGCTGGAATATTTTACAGAAGGAATAATTGATGAACTTTTAAGAGTCCAAAAACTACTTCCGGAAGTTGGAATAAGCCCAGAAACTAAGTTACAACCCCATCACTTGAAAATACTTAGGTTTATAAAAGAGAAAGGATTTATTGCTGATCGTGATTATGCAAAACTAATTGAACGGGCAAAAGCCACTCGAGCATTGGATTTTAAGAAATTAATAGATTTAGGTCTAATTGATAGAAAAGGTAAAGGTAAAGCCACGTATTATGTTTTAAAGGAGAGATGACTGTTGTACTTTACTATGCATTTTTTAGGCCAAATGTATAAGCAGAGCTTGCCTTTTTCTAAAGAAAAAGGTAGGCAAATTCGGAGTTTAGACCGTCATGAAGGAATAATTTGGAGAATTCCCGCAGTCTGCTCGCCTCGCTGAGCGGGCGAAGCAGGTTTAAGGTACTAGCCGGCTCACTAGAGATGAAAAAAATGGCTGGAGGTAGTATAATGCCAAAAATTTTGATTATATGGCAACAAGAAGCATTGAGTCGGCATATAGCTATGAGGGGATAAGTAATCAGAACCTTAAAGCGTTTTTGGGACAATCCGTTGAACCGAGAATACAAGAAGTTTTGGAATGGCCCATACAAACAAGTAGAGTACCGATGCTATTTTCTAGTGCTTTTGGGCTGGGTAGATTTCAACTTTTTAATATTATTAATACTGCCGGGAGAGACGGTTTGCTAGATTTGGTAAGACATCCAAAGGGAAAAGGAAACGGAATTAGATATTCTCTTGATCAAGATGGGGTGAGGATTATTGCAGTATTGTCTTGGGAATTTAAAGAACGAGGCGGCAAAAAAAACACTCTACGGATTGAGAGAATAGGTAGGGTAGCAGAGGCACTGGGAAAGCATCCCTTAAGAGAAAAGCTAAATTTTTCTCTCCTTCTACCTAATTCCTCAGGTCTCTCTTTGTCACCTTCTCACGACAATAGTGGTGATGCCGTGCCAATAGATCCAAGAGAGATCATTGTTCAAAGTGAAAGCAGAGCAAAACCTTCTTTGGTTAGTGTGCCTCATATAGACGAGAAGGAGTTAGAGAAAGGCAGATTTTGGACCTTAGCAGAGTTAGAGAAGTTATTACCTCATATTCCTGAAGGTTGGGAGGCAGTAAGCTCTGAAAGAATACCGCAGCTTTTTGACGGCCATCCAAAAACTGATGCAGTATTACAGATGATTATGTTTAGCAGCGCAGCTTGGGCCAAAGACCCTCGAGAGCGCTCTTCGTTTAATGAGTTGTTGGCGGAGTTAAACAATGATCAGTTACGGTTTGGAATCAAGCGGTGCATTTTTATGTTGGGAAAGCGGCCGGATATTAAAAATCTTGTACAACTTTTTCAAAGAAGCGTAAAATGGGTTCAGAAACAGCAGGAAACGAAGAAAGATTAAAAACTCCAATTAGTTACGCCCCTGGAGGGATAAATCTCGTATTCTCGCTTTGCTCGAATAACGAACCCCCGTGGCTTGTACCCCCGACAGGAATCGAACCTGCAGTCTTCTCGTCCGAAGCGAGATGTTTTATCCGTTATACTACGGGGGCTTTCTAATTCTACCAAATTTATCAGGGTATTGACATTACGCCCTTGCGTATGATTATGATGATCTTAATCTGCCTGGGGAGGGGGTGAAATAAATGGAAGTAATTGGTCTAACTATTGGTTCGATTGTCACAACATCTTTGGCAGGGTTGGGTGGTTATTTACCTCAATTTTTGGCAGGTTTGATTTTACTTTTGGTTGGATTGGTTGTTGCAGCCTTACTTAAGGAGGCTTTGATCAGATTCTTAAAGATTTTAAGAGTCGAGGAGTGGTTTGGCAGTGTCACTGATTGGTTTAATCAACTAAAGTCAGATACTGGAGTCAAAAGGAATGTTTGGCCTAATCTTTTGGCAGAATTGGTGCGGTGGACAGTAGTAATATTGTTTTTGGTTCCTGCCGCAGAGGCTTGGGGACTTCCCAAGGTAACAGAGCTTCTAAACCAGTTCCTGTTCTATATCCCGAATGTGTTTGTGGCAGTGGTGATAGGTTTTATAGGTTTGGTGGTAGCTAATTTAGTCCATGATTTGGTAATACACACATCCAAGGGTTTGGGGTCAACTTCTGCCAACCTGTTAGGTACTGCTGCCAGGTATGCAATAGTATTTTTTACCGCCCTGGTGGTGTTAAACCAGCTCGGTGTTGCAGCAGATCTGATTAGGATTTTGTTTACCGGAATTGTGGCCATGTTGGCCATAGCAGGTGGTTTGGCTTTCGGATTGGGAGGCCAAGACTCGGCAAAACGGGCATTGGATGAGTTTTTAAGAAGAGTTGTTAAATAAGGGAAAGGGCTCCGTAAAGTCCAACAGAATCTCCTAATTTTGCAAGTTCAATTTTGGGGGCTCTGGGAAATATGGTTAAAATTTCTTTCAGGTAGGTCCTGACGGATTCTATGTTGATACTCTGCATAACAGATCCGCCTAAAATGATGATATCCGGCGACCACAAAACAGTGACATTATTTAATCCGATTGCCAAATATCTTTCTACTTCATCCCAAATTTTGGAATCTTTGATTTCTTCTGCTTTCTTACCATAAGTTCTTTCCAATCCTGATCCTGAAACATAAGATTCCAAGTGGCCTTTGCCTCCACAGTTGCAGGGACTGCCATCAGGCACAATAATTTGATGGCCGGGCTCAAATCCCAATGAATTCTCATCAATTTTTTTATTAACTACCCTTCCACCTCCCACACCTGTTGAGATGGTAAGATAAGCCACAATTTTATGATTAACTCCTGCACCATAAGTTGCCTCGCCCAAAGCAGCCAGATTAGCATCATTTTCCAGATAAACTGGACAACCAAACAATTTCTCAAGTTCTGCCTTGAAGGGTTTTTCTATCCACCCACCCAGATGAGGACTGGTAATTAACATAGTTTTATCTTTATCTAAGGGCCCGGCCAACCCTCCAGCTATGACCTCAATTTTTTTTCCCCCAGAAATTTCATCTGCCACTTTTTTGAAAGTTTGAATGGCTTGGTCAAAATCTTTCGGTGTGGGGATAATTTTGGATTGAGTGATTTGCCTACCGTCTGAGGATACCGCTATTCTCATTTTTGTCCCACCAATATCAAAAACTAGGTACATTAATTTAAAATGTACAATTTACAATTAATAAATACAAGAGTGGTTTAAGTTCTTAAGTATCCGAATACCCATATTCCAAGTGGGAACATAGTTTTATTGTATGGACAATGTAATTTTAACTGAATAATTAGTTTACCTTGTAAGCATCTTTTAATGCTTGTTCCCAGATTTGGGGGTTTTTTTGTTGGACAGCTTGATCATATGCAGCCCAAAGCTGACGATTAACACCTCTAATCAGGAATCCATTTTCTATATATAGTCTACTTAAAAGTATTTGGCCTATATTAGGCATGCTCTCACTGGCCAGAAAATCATCTAAATCTGGGGGTTGGTAAAACAGGTGTAATCCTTCATGATATAAAGTAACTGCCCTTTCTGTATGATTGGCTTTCTGAAAAGAAGGGTTTAGGTAAAGGAGGTCAATTTCCTCCTCATTGGTTGCCCGAATAACTGTCCCGTCGGCTTCTTCGGTAATATTTTTATCCCACCCTATAAACCGCCTTACTCGTCTGAAGAAGTAACTGGTGTTACCTTCTTCTATAACAACAAGCCAGGGTTTTCTGTCTGGATTAAGATACCAAGGGATCAGAGCATTAAGATATTGTTGAGCAACCTCTTTTGTAGATGGATAAGTAAATCCATATAAGACATCCTGTGCTGGAGTAAGTCCTTGAGTTTTCATGAACTCCAGGCCATCTGTGATCCGTTCAGAAAGCGAATATTGAGCATCTTCCTCCTCTTGGGAAGCAATAAAATCCCCAGCAAGATAAATAGCTGTACCTAATCCAGCTGTTGAAACAGTTACTTTTAATATTTCACGTCTTGTGATTGGTTGATTCCAAAAAGAAGGTCTTTCTTTTGGTGTCATGGTATAAATTTTAGCAGAAATATTTGATAAAGTCAATGCTATAGGTCGTAATTTGAAAGATATACATTATTGTTACTTTACACATTCCATGTGTCAAGTAGATTGATAATTTACAAAAGAAACAGGGTGGATTATAGTAATCTTAATGAAGATTGGATTTATAGGACTTGGAAGAATGGGGAAGAATATAGTGCTCAATCTTTTGGAGCATGGTATTACAGTTGTTGCCTGGAATAGGTCTCCCCAACCAAGAGAAGAGTTGAAGCAAGAGGCCTCCCAGTTAAAATCCGGATCAGAAAATCTCACAATTTCGGAAACAACTGATGAACTGGTTAAGAGTCTGGGAACCCTCCGGGTAATTTGGCTGATGGTTTCAGCTGATGCCATGGATACTGTGTTAGGTGATTTAACTCCCAAACTATCTGAAGGTGATTTAATTATTGATGGGGGAAATTCATTTTATCAGGAAACTTTAAGAAGGGCCAAAGAGTTATCCGAAAAAGGGATTCATTTTATGGATGTGGGAATCTCTGGTGGTGTTGAAGGGGCAAGACATGGGGCTTGCATGATGGCAGGAGGGTCTAAGGAGGATTTTGAAAAAACAGAACCTGTTTTAAGAGCTGAGGCAGCCCCTGGGGCCTATGGGCACTTAGGCCCTGTAGGGGCAGGACATTTTGCCAAAATGGTGCATAATGGGATTGAGTATGGCATGATGGAGGCAATTGGGGAAGGGGCAGCAATACTTAAGTATTCTGATTTTAACTTTGATTTGAAAGAGGTTTTTAGAGTTTATAATAATAAATCAATTATTGATTCAAGACTGGTTGACTGGACATTAAAAGAATTAAATGAGGATCCAGATCTTAAGACTATCTCATCTGTTATTGGTTCAGCAGGAGGAGCTGGTAAGGGAAAAGCAGAAGCTCATTGGACTATAGAGATTGCAGATAAAATGGGTATAGATGTACCTGTTATTAAGGCAGCATTAGCTGTAAGGGAAAATTCGGATAAAGATAAAGAAGATTCGCCTTCGGGCTTCAGAAACAAAGTGGTGGCTGCCATGAGGTGGCAATTCGGTAGGCATCCTGTTAAGAAATCTTAAGCAAGTTTTAAAAATTTGATAATCTTACCTTGTTCTTCTAGTGAATCCACAACCAAATCTGCGTGTGAAAGCTCATGGGATTTATAGTGTCCAGCCCCGACTGCAATTACAGGAATTCCACCATCCCTAGCACAGGCAATATCCAAAGGTGAATCTCCTACAATGACAAACCGGTGAATGGATATGTCCTGTCCCAAAACTTTACTGGCTTTTTCCTTTGCAATTTGTATTAAATCTACACGTTTGAAAGCCATTGACCCAAATGCCCCAAATGCAAAATAATCCGCAATGCCGGCCCTTCTTAACTTTTCCCGGCCTATTTCTGCCACATTTCCTGTGAGTAATCCCAGTGGTATACCTTTGGATTTTAAATCAGAAAGTAGGTTTACTACCCCGGGCATTGGTTCATAATGCCCTTCACCTGCATGTTTTATAAAATACTTTGCCATGGTACTTAAAGCTGTATGAACTTTGGTTTTAGCTTCATCTTCAGTAACCCCATGAAGTTTGGCTATTTCCATTAAAACTTGTGAATCTATCTTTCCTTCCGAAAAATAATCTCTTTGCGAAACATGACTGGGAAGGTTGTAGATTGAATGAAGAGCAAAATTATAGGCATCTCTGTGGGCTTTTTTGTTAATCTCCTCACCTCTAAGGAGTGTCCAGTCAATATCAAAAAGAGGGATTTTAAGAGATGACATATGCACGTTTTTCATATAATTTTGGTTCATTAAATATTTTAACAATCATCTGTTTTGCTTCCTGAAAAGGTGTTGCAGTAAAACAATCGCAATAAACATTAAAAATAGCTTCTTTATAAAATCCTTCAGCTCTGGATTTAACATCATTTATCATGGTTTCAAACGGCCAGTCTTTTTTTACAATAAAGTAGGCCTCACTGAATGTATCGTGAAGCCTAATTGCATTGGAGATATATCTAATAACTTCTGGCTTAAGGGAAACATTATTAAGGAATCGTTCGACAATAGTGGATCCCCAGTATTCGTGTCCCGGACACATAGTAATTCCGGAAGAATCGGTAATCATTAGGGGATGCGCAGTTCCGTTATCTTTCACATACAATATTTTGCCAATATCATGTAAAAGAGCAATTATAACCATAATTTCCGATCTTTCTATTCCATGAAAATCATCATTAACAAATTCCAAAAAAAGTTTTTTTGCATCAGGATTGGTGATAAAGTTTCCGGTAATTTCCCTTAGAGCTATGTCTTTGGTTTTTATTAAGTGGTCATAAACTGCCTCATGATCATGGTAACCATTATTTTCAGTAACTTCCTTAAGCCTTAAAAAAAGAGGGCTTTGGATTATTTTATCTATCATTGAGTTTTGGTTATTCATATTCTGCAAAAGTCCATTGAGGGTTCAAGCCATTCTCTGCCGTCTGATCTAATCAGCTCATCAGCCTTTTCTGGTCCCCAGCTGCCTGGTTTATAAATAATGGGCTTACCACGTTTTTCAACTAAAGGATCAATGAAAGCCCACTGGGCCTCCACCTCCTCTGCATCATTGAAGAAAGTCTGGTCACCCCTGATGGTGTCTATTAACAGTCTCTCGTATGGGTCAGGAATCTTATGACTATGAGGGTCAGCCCTGTAGCAAAATTGCATATACTCCGGTTCCAATTTGGCTTCATGTCCCGGCACTTTGGTTAAAATTTTTAAAACAATCCCCTCATTCGGCTGGATCCGATAGATTAGCACATTAGGCTCATCCCCACAGTCTAAATGCTTCAGCAACCTGTTGACAGGTGTTTTAAAAACCAGACAAATTTCAGTCACAGTTTGTTTCAATTTTTTACCGGCCCTGATATAAATTGGTACATTGTCAAAGCGTTCATTTGTGATATAAGTTTTGAAAGCGTAAAAGGTATCCATATTAGATTTAGGGTTAACATTTTGCTTGTTTCTGTAACCTTCATATTGTCCAAAAACTATTTTTTGAGGTAGAGGCTGTAATTTTTGTAAAATCTTCAGCCGCTCTTTGGTAACTGCCTCATTGCTAAACTCCGATGGGGCATCCATAGTGGAAAAAGCCAGCATCTGTAGTTGGTGATTTTGACCAACATCTTTTAAAGCCCCCACCTGATCATAATAACCGCCCCTTCTACCAATACCAAAATCCTCACTGGCTGTAATTTGAATATGGTCAATATAATCTTTGTTTATCAAAGGCTCAAAAATGCCATTGGAGAATCTGAATGTCAGAATATTTTGTAGTGTTTCCTTACCCAGGTAATGATCAAGACGATAGATTTGATCCTCGGTGAAATATTTCAACAGTAATTTATTTAAGGCTTTGGCAGAGGAAAGATCATGACCGATTGGTTTTTCAATCATCAATCTCACCCAGCCATTTTTTTGCTGATTCATCCGCTGTTTTTGCAGATTTTTAAAGACATGCTGGTATAGATCAGGGTATGTTGCCAGATAATAGATCCTGTTATGACATGGTCTGCCGGATTTATTTAACTTATTTAAGAAATCTTTTAACTTGGCAAAAAATTGTGAATCATCTAAATGTCCATCCACATAGTAAAGTCTTTTTGATAACTGTTTAAAAATTTCCTCCTTGATTTCATGCTGGTGGTGAATATTTTGCAGATGTAGGGTCTCGTGGAAATATTTCTGAAACTGTTTTGGGGACATTGGTTTTCTGGCAATGCCAATTATCGACATATTTTCCGGCAGTAACCCTTTTTCCGCCATGTCATATAGCGCCGGGATTAACTTAATTTGGGCAAGATTGCTGGTAATACCAAATATAATTAAAGCAAATGAATCCATGATGTATAATGGGAATTGTATATGTTAAAGCCTTTTGCCGCAAGAGAGCATGAGAAAATGAAAGAGGTGCTGATGCACCCTGAAGCAGAAAGCCCGGAAATTCACTATTACATGATTAGAGGTGGGAAGGATAAGAAAAATATCACTGTTTGGGAAACAGGAACTGTTGGGGGAGAGTATATAAAAACTTACGGACATTATCATATTGGCCGTCTTGATGAAACATATTGGGTTTTAGCAGGGGAAGGGATGGTGCTTCTTCAAAACAGGAAGACAGATTCTAACGGAAACCCAATTGATGATGAGGTCGAATCTTTTTATGCAATAAGGGTAAAGAAAGGAGATAGTGTGTTTATTCCATCGGGAACAGGTCATCTGGCCGTCAATACTGGAAAGACCTGGCTGGTCACAGAGGATGATTCACCAGTAAATTTTGAAGAAGCTGATCCTGTTTCTTTACCCGGCCATGCAGATTATGAGCCTGTTAAAAAAATGCGCGGTTTTGCCTATTATATGGTGGAAGAAAATGGCCAGCCAACCATAGTGAAAAATCCGAATTATAAAGTAGTGCCGGAGCCTGAATGGTTAAGTCCCCAAGAATATGCTCAAAAAATAGGCAAGTAGCAGATGTTCAGGTGCGACCTTAGCCAAGGTGCGTCCTCGACACCTGTCTTTTATTCATACCTTAAAGCAGTAATTGGATCTAGTCTGGCAGCGCGGATGGCGGGGGTAACTCCGAAGATTACTCCCACCAGCATGGAAAATCCAAAAGAGAGGGCCACTGACCAAAGTGGGACAGTGGTGGTAAAAAATCTGCCAATAATAAGGGATATGCCAATTCCCAAAACAATTCCAATAATACCACCCAGCCCTGATAAAGTCATAGCCTCAATCAAAAATTGGTTTCTGATATCTTTTGGTCTGGCCCCGAGAGCCTTTCGAAGTCCAATTTCTCTTGTGCGTTCGGTGACTGACACAAGCATAATATTCATAACGCCTATTCCCCCGACAATTAAAGATATTGCGGCAATTCCTCCCAAAGCCAGAGTTAAAACCCCAGTTATTTGAGAAATTGTGGACAAGGTTTGTTCTTGGGTTTGTACAGTAAATTCGTCCTCTGATAATCTTTTTTTCAAAAGCGAGACTGCCTTATTTTGCACATCCCCGACTGATTCGGCACTATTGGCAGAAATATAGATGGTGTTAAGGCGATCTATCCCAAATTGCCTTTCGGCAGAAGGTAGGGGGATATAAATTGCATTATCCAAGTCAATACCAAAGATGGCTCCTCTTTGCCCCAATATGCCGATGACAGTATATTTCAATCCTGCCACATCAATTGTTTGTGCCAAGCCGCTGCCCTCCCCAAAAAGGTTACTTTTAACTGTTGTACCTATTACCGCCACCTTTCTTGATGATTGTTGTTCTGACTGATTGAAAAATCTGCCTGCTGTAAGTTTTATGGAAACAATCTTTGGATAAGTGGCCTCAACCCCAAAAATAGCCACTCCTTTGTCGTTTTTGTTGCCAAACTTTAAAGTGGCGTTTCTTTGTATTGCAGCAGAGACTTGTGCATCATTTGATAACTTGCTGCGCAAATTTAAAGCATCAGCATAAACCAACCTATTTGCCTGTACCCCGCCGGGGGAGCGGGCTCCACCAATTCTTCCGGGAATTACTATCAGTAGGTTTGCCCCTAAGCCTTGGATTTGGTTGGTGATATAAGTTTTAAGGCCGGACACCAAAGAGATTAACAGTATGACAGACATGACGCCAATCACAATTCCCAGAATCGTCAGGAAAGACCTTAATCTGTTCGCAAAGATTGATGTTAGAGCTGAATTTATTGTCTCCATTGGATACCCCCATCTTTTAGCCTGATAACCCTTTTTGCATGGCGGGCAATTGTTGCTTCATGAGTAATCATAATAATGGTTTTACCCTCACTGGAAAGCTTTTCAAAAAGATTCATGATTTCCCCGCCTGATTTAGAATCCAGATTGCCTGTTGGCTCATCTGCCAAAATGAGTTCCGGATTATTAACCAAAGCTCTGGCAATAGCCACCTTTTGCTGCTGTCCCCCTGAAAGCTGATTCGGGTGGGACTCTAATTTGTCACCCAGCCCTACCCGTTCCAAAACTTCCCTTGCTCTTTGCAGTCTTTGACTTCTTGATATTCCCGCATAAATTAAGGGTAGGGCAACATTATCCCAGGCAGAAGTTCTGGCAAGCAGGTTAAATGACTGAAAGACGAAGCCGATTTTTTCGTTCCTGATTTTCGCCAAATAGTCCTCCCCAAAATCCGAACTGTCCTGCCCGTCCAGAATATATGTTCCGGAGGTAGGGTGATCCAGGAGGCCTATGATGTTCATTAAGGTAGATTTACCAGAACCTGAAGCACCTATGATGGCAATGAATTCTCCTTTTTTGACCTCAAGGTTAATATTTTTTAAAGCCAGAAAGGAAATTTCCCCGGTCTTGTAGACTTTATTTATTTTAGACAGCTTTATTATTAAACTCATCTGCCTCTTGAGCCTCCAAAGAAGCGAAAAATTCCTTGCAGCGGGGATCGATTCCGGGTCCCGGTGTCATTTGCAGGAGGGTTAAGCAGTACTTTTTCCTTATCCTCCAATCCTTCTTTTATTTCCACTTCAGTATCAGAATAAATACCCGGGACAACTTTTGCAGGAGAGACACTGCCATTTTTTTGTATAAATACCGTATTATCATCCCTGACAGCCTCCCTCGGTAAAGTTAGGACGTTTTGGGATGTTTTTACAATGACTGAGGCTTGGCCGGAAAGCCCGTTTATAAAGGTCATTTTGGTTGGGTCTAATTTCACTTTGACCGGAACAACTGTGGCCCCGGATGAGGTAGTTTTGGCTTGGGGGATAATTTGGTCAACAACACCAGTGAATACTTTTTCACCAAAGGCATCCAGGGTTATTTCTGCCTTGAGCCCTAAAGAAATCTTGCTGATATCCGCCTCCAAAACATCAGTTTCAAAATAAATTGAAGAAATATCCGCCACTTGGGCAATCAGGTCGGACGAGGAAACATATTGACCGAAAGTTATGGGGGCCTGGGTCACAATTCCGGCAATTGGTGTGTATATATTTGCGTCAAGCAAAGCTTGCTGGGCCTCTTTTACAGCATCTACGGCATTATCCCTTGCCACCTGGGCCGTGGTTCTGGTTGAGCGTTGGGTGTAGGTCTCATCCTTACTGTGATCTTTGACATCATCCTCCACTTTTTCTGCGCTAGCCTGCTTATCTCTTAAAGTATTTTGTGCTTGCTGTAAATCTATTGACAAAAGTTTTGTATCCAAACCGGCGATAGTCTGGTAGGCAAAAACCCGATCTCCTGCCTTAACATTTATATAGGCGATTCTACCGGAAGATTTGAATTTTAGATTGACTACATCCTTGCCTGTTAAAGTGCCTGACGAAGCAACAATTTCTTTTATGTCACGCCTGATAACTTGGGTAAATTGCAAAGGAAGCCGTTTTTTGGGAGCAAAAAAATTAAAACCAAAAATGACAAGAATTATTATTGCCACTGGAATAATGACCCTTTTCTTACCGGATTTTAGAAGATTGGAGATACTCATAATCGTCTTCTGGGCAGGGGTGGGGTGGTGGAGGTCAACCTGTCAATGGAGAAATCTTTGTAGACAATTTTTCTGTGTTCTCCGGGCAAGCTTAGACCTTGAATAATCCCTCCCAAAAGTAAACCTTTAGTCACCACATAATCCAGGATATTGCCGGTGACAAAAATTGAAAGGATTAACAGTATGGAAAAATTTATCCAGTGATGCAGGTGAATAACTCTTCCGAAAAAGTAAAAACGGATGACCGGGAAAACCTGAACTCTTCTGGTTTTAATGTTGGGCAGTTTCTGTCTGATCCGTGATTGAGGGTGGGTAGTGGCCTTCAAAGTTAAAAAGCCTAAAGCTGTAGCCGGTATTATTGATAGATATTCCATGTGGTTAATTATATTTTACAAAATTGTGCCCAAAATGCAAATTGCCGTAAAATTTTGGGTTATTATATGCTTTGGGAGCATTAAAACATGAAAGCTGAACAGTATACATCTATTTTGGAGGAGGTGACAAATAGTATCACTCATGGGGTGGGACTTATGATTTCAATAATTGGCGCCATACTACTTTTGGTAAATGCTTTTAAAAGTGATGATTTTTGGAAAGTGTTGGGAGTTAGTATTTTTGGGACAACTATTATCTTAACTTATACTTTTTCCACCCTTTATCACGGTCTTTATTTTACTAAAGCAAACAGGGTTTTTAAGATTTTAGACCATAGTTCTATATTTTTATTGATTCTTGGGACTTACAGCGGATTTATTTTAGCTGCACTTAAGAATAATTCAGGTTTGACAGTCCTGGCCATAGTCTGGCTGGTCACAATTCTAGGGATTGTCTATAAGTCTATTTTTATGGAGAAGTTTAAAATTTTACAGGTGATAACTTATCTATTTTTAGGATGGATAGCTGTCTTCATTCTTCCATCTTTGCTGGCAATTCTAGCTTTTAAGATCATCATATTACTTCTGACAGGAGGGTTATTTTATACCTTGGGTTTGATCTTTTTTGCCTGGAAAAAGCTAAAATTTAATCACACTATCTGGCATGTCTTTGTTCTAATGGGTAGCATCTGCCACTTCTTGGCCTTGTATATTTTGTGAATGTGTAGGGTGTCTGCTTTGTGCATACTCCAAAATTCTATCTGCCCAACCTTGCTCACCATGATTCATCATGCGTCTGTAGGCTCCCAAGCAGATTAGGCGCAATCCCCCAATTATTTGGCTCGGCAGGTTATTTCGTTGTATTTCAACAGTTAATCCCCACAGCAACTCTGCTTGCCTGTTTAGGTCGTTTGCTTCTGGATTATCTGGTGTAAAGGTATCTCTTTCCATAAGTATGTGCTTACGAATAATAACATATATTACAGGCTATAGACGAGAAAGCCAACAAGACTGATATTTTTTTGGGAGATACAGTCGTTATAAAGCTGCTGGTAGAAATCATAGGCATCAACGTTAGAGGTTGACCCTAGAACAGTTTTTACCGAAGTTTCAGCACAGATACTATGCAGTTTGATTGGCTGATATACCGTAAAATAAAATAAAGGTTAGAAGCAACCCCAAATATACAAAATGAAGTACCCTGATAATTGGAAATTTATTCATAGCGGTGTATTATAACGAAAAAAGTCCTGGAAGTCAAACTATAGGGTGTGGTGATTCCTCTCTCTTGTATATATCTATCTCAAGGGTGGAATAGCTTGATATAAACTTATGTTAAGGACGCACCTTGGTTAAGGTCGCACCTGAACACCTACTACAAGCTCCCAGGCGGTGGATTCTAACAGTTAACTTCCACAGTAACTCGGGGGCTTCCCTGGTTAGGTAGCGGTCTTCCGGACCATCCGGTGTTTGTACCCAATGGAATCAATTATAGAATCCTAGATAGACTTTAATTAGCCCAATTTATCTGCTGGAGCAGTTGTTGACCTTTTGCAATACTTATTGCTATTTGATGTGCTACGTTGGGATCGAATAATTTACCTGCAGGAAACCGAAGTTCAGTTACTCCTTTAGTCTGAGGATCCAAATCTAGTAGTATAGCTGTATCACCTTCTATGCCTCTAAGTTTTAAAGCTCTAGGATGATCTGGATGGGCAACGATAGACCCTATCTGTAAAGGGCTCTCCACAACAAGTTGTTGTGCTCGTGTTACTGCTTCATCTATTATGACTTTTTTCCTTAATCTTTCCATCGTGTAGGCATATTACCAAGTATATCAAAAGAGGAGGGAATAATCAACCTATAGTGGGTGGCTGACGGGTAATGCTCCCGCTACTTTCTGTTCCACAAACAGACGCTCTACTTTTGAGCTACAGCCACCATACTGCCTATATTGTACCTGATTTTGGCCCACTAAAAAAGCCCCTTGCGGGACTTTCTTAGAAAACCTGTTTATACTAGTTCTAAAGCTAATGTAAATCTTGTCTTGCGACTTGATTTAAACAGGTACTGTTACTATATAATACAAATATTTCCCTGTCAACTGGGACAAAGTGGATCAAAATATAGCAATCCTTCGACTACGCTCAGGATTTATTTTGAAAAGGGAAGAAGTTTCCAAAGCTCTAAAGGATTAAAGATATTTGATATAAGATCAGGTTGGAGTTCTCCAAAATTAAGGGTATTTTCACCGCTTTTGAGAGTTTGTTGGATGGTTTGAAGTTTGTAGTTGGGTCTTTCCAAACTGAATTTAAAGGTGTAATCAGGCAACAGGTACCTGGCTTCAAATTGTTCGGATCTGCCGGCCGAATTTATAATCACCTTTTGGGTGGATTCACCGATTGCCCCAGAGGTTTTCAAAATATACTCTCCTGCTGCCGAATCCTTCCATTTTAATTTGGTCAGGATTTTTAAGATGACAGGTGCTTTAACCTGGGTGGTAAATTGTAAAGGCTTTGAATTAAATGGTTTTTGACCCTCAAATAAATTTAAAGATACTTTAAAAGAGCCGCTTTTAGGAGCTTTGAGTTTAATGGTAAAAGTATAGTTTTGACCTGGTTCAATCTTTTTATCCTTGGGTAATTCAATTTCTGAAATACCTAATTCTTTTCCTCCTTCCAAAGGAATCAATCTTACCTGATCACCTGTGGAGCCATTCCAAATGGATTGACCAACATTCTCAAATGTAAGGTAGATAGTATATGTTTCTCCTGCCACCACAGAAGAATAAACTTCACCCTTAGTCAGCTTTGCTAAGTTTTCCCATATGGGCTGTCCCTTTGTCTTGGGCAGATCTTTTATAGTTTGGAAAGAAGTATAAAAGCTGTCGGAGTTAACTTTTTTGAAAGAGAAATGGTCAAAGGGGAATTGCTGGTAATTGAGTATAAAAGGAGTTACAGCCACAATACGTTGGGCGGACCAAGCATCCTCAAAAGCATTTCTGTAATAATTTGCAATAGTGTCTTCAGCTGGAAAGTTGGGATTATACACTAACCCCTCGGCATGTTTCCAACCTGTTTCAGTTATGAAAACAGGAAGATTTTTAGTTACTCCCAGAATCCTTAATTGCTGCAGTTCCCAAAACCAGGTTCTAACTGTTCCTCGCCCGATTCCATTTGGTGAACCTGCAAACTCGGGATTAGGATAGGAGTGTGAAACCCATCCATCCAGTTTTTCAAATATACCCGGGACAGACTTATCCATTTCCGACAGGAAACTAACCTCATCAAAGTAATTGGGTGGTTGGTGTGGGGCTGAAGCATCAAAGCCGGCATTCATTACAAAGAAATCCGGAGATTTTTCTTTTAAAGCATCAATGGTTTTATCCAAAACTTTGGCATATGTGGCAGGATCAACAACATTGCCCCATTCTTTGCCATGGTTAGGTTCATTATAAATGACAATGTATCTGTTTTTGGTAGGCCAATTTAATTTATCTAAAAAATCTGCCCAAGCTTCTTCCTCCCCCTCATAGGGTTTTTCCCAATGCTCATTGACGGGTTTTGTGGCCAGTCTAACAATGGGAATAAGGTGACGCCTCCTTAGATCATTAAAAAATGTCTGCCATTTATTTTCATTTCTATCCTTACTCTCTATGAGGAAGGTCAGATAACCCCAGTCTCCGTTGGTATTGACAAGCTGGGCAGCAGGAGAGGATTCATTGGGGGTGGCGGAGATAATATGGATGCCAAATTTGTTATTGGGAACAGACAGGGGATCAACTATAGCATAGGCAGGAAACATGATACAGGGAATAACGAACAGGAAAAACAGAAGTCCTAAGGTAATGTTAAACTTGCTCATGAACCATATATTCTACCATTAAGAAGTTAAGCAGGTTTTTGACCAATCCATCGAACCCATTTACGCGGCAGCGGCCTAGATTTCCCATAACGTATCTGAAGCTCCTCGCTTAACTGCTCCAAGGTTGGCTCATTATCAAATACAAAACTTTTTCTGACACCTTCTACAAATCCCGGATACTGACAAATAGCTACCATTGCACTGGTTGGTAATGTTACACCTACAACCTGATAATAAATTACCTCTAAGCCCGTGTTTCGAAGCATTTGTGTATATTCTTCCGGAGGCCTCTGAAGAAGACCTGGTTGTTTGGCCTTCCTTCCTCCAAACTTTAATGCTGCTTTTACTGCCGGGAAACCCCATGCAGCCGGGTTTTCCTCCGTAGCAATTGAGGTAAAAGTACTATTCATCACAAAGATTCCACCAGGTCTTAAAACCCGTGCCCCAGCTTGTATAATGGGGAACTGAGCATCAGGTGGAAATTCATGCACTGCATCTAATATAGATACCATATCAGCCCCTTCCTTAGGAATTCTGCCTGCCACTAAAGTTTCAATGTCCTGACCAAATCCTTCTATGAAAGCAATTTCACACCTTTCAGAAGATGGGGTATCTTTGGAAGCTTGCGCTATGGCATACGGGTCAGGATCTATACCGTAGACTGCTGCCCTCCGTAAAAATACTTCTGTCATTCCTTTTGTTACTTGAGTGCCTAGACCATTCCCTGCACCAATATCAACCTGAGTAAATCTTTCTGGAAGATAAGGCAAAGCTTCCAACATTAACTCTGCAACCTCTCTACGGTATTCGAGACAGCGGGAGAAAGCAGTAAAATTCATTCTGCCATCTTGGAAAGGATGATTAATTCTAGAGGCGTTATCTTCGGCTGCCATAATTAAGGTATATACCTCCCAAGTAGTAATGCACAATTATACCCGCCAAAACCATAAGCCACTGCTAATGCAGTTCTCATCGGATGTTTCATAAAATGATTTCTGACAAAGGTCATCTTTACTGCGTTAGTAATTTCAGGATCGGGGTTTTGTAAGTTCAGAATATGAGGAATTTCTCCATCCAGTAAAGATTGTATTGCTACGGCAGCATTAACAGCTCCAGCTCCTCCTAAAGTATGCCCTATAAACGATTTAATGGCAGTAACCGGAATATCTCCAGTTTCATCACCAAAAACAAGCTGAAAAGCTTCAGCTTCATTTTTATCGCCTATTTGGGTGGAAGTAGCATGAGCAAAAAACCCGTCAGGTTTCCAAAGTCCTCCTGTAGAAGGATCATAAAGTGCTTGGGCAATAGTATCTGCAATCCGAAGTGGGAGTGATTCGGTCTTAGCATGCCCATCAATTGATTTGGCTGCTCCTAAAACTTCAGCCAAAATTGGGGCCTCCCTTCTTAATGCGTGATTTAATCCCTCTAAAACTAACAATGCTCCACCGGAAGCTGCCACAAAACCATCCCTACCACTATCAAATGGCCTACTGGCAGTTTCCGGGCTATCGTTTCTGGTAGATAGAGCGTTAATACCGGCAAAAATACCAAGAACCATTCTGGCATGCTCCCTAAGAGTTTCTTCAAAACCTCCGACAAAAACAATATCATTTTCTCCACTTAAGATTGACTTATATCCATGATATATATTGGAAGCGCCTGTAGCACAAGCTTCGACAGTGTTACCACTTTCTCCTGATAAACCAAGTAATCTTGCTACATCTCCATTTGGTTCTTCTGGAAAAACTCTGACTGCTAAGGTCGGTGAAATACGGCGGGAGTTTGCCACCGGATCTACCACACCATTAACTTCCCGATGCAAGTGTTTATCCACCTCAATTAAATATGGAGCTTCTGCAATACCGCTGCCAATCCATGCCCCAACCCTATTTTTATGAGCTACCCTATCCAATAATCGGCCATTTTCTCCAATTACTCCTGCTGCTTTGCCGGCTCTTCGAGCAATCACAACCTCCATTGCACCTAAAAAGCCCATCATTTTTCTCTCTTCTCTAGTAAGCTCACTCATCGGATCAAATAATTCAGGAAGAGGGGCCTGAAGTCTGGTATGACAATTTCCAACTTCCCTGGAAATTACCCCTGATCGACTTTCCCGGAATGCTTGCATGGTTTCCGAGAGATATCCTAAAGGAGTCATAGCCTCTATCCCGGTTACAACTACCCGAGTTTCGGGAGTTCTGTTTAAAGTCACACCTCTGGCTCTGGCAGATTCCCAATATGTAGATGATTCAACATATCCTGACATATTTTTTATATAACTTCTTTCAAAATTAAATTCCTAAAATTCTTCTGACAACATTAGTTCTTACAACGATAGAGTTAATTCTCCTTATATCTGCTAATTCTCTTCCATCAGTTATCATTAGCACATCTGAGTCTGACCCTCTCCTTGTTGGTCTGGTGTTAATTAATCCTGTTAGGATATCTCCAGCCTTTGCTCTTTCAAAAAATCTGCCCGAACCCACTGATAAAAATAGCGGGGAAAAATCCTGCCCTTGATTTGCATTCCAAGATAACATTCCTGCCATTTGCGCTGCTGTTTCTATAATTTGATCCTCTAATAAGAACTTTTCCCGTAATTCCTGTTCCAAGGATGGGGCATCTTCTACAATACAAGTTACTTGTTGCATTGAAGTGACTGGTTTTCCATCGCGCGAAATTTGGACATCAAAGGTCATTGAAGTATCGTTTCGATCCGTCACAGTAATTCTTGTTTCCATTGTTGTTCCTGGAATAATTGCTCCCATGCACTGTATTCCATCAAATGAAGAAAGTCTTACTCGTTTTGGTGAATCTGACCCATTATTTACTATCGCACCTGCAACTTCTACTACTGTTCGTACCTGTTTATGCAAAGGAAGAGGATTTAAACCAACTTCATCTCTAAAATGATCTTTTGCATGAGCTTTTGTTATGTGAGTTGTGGCAACTGCACCTTCCTGCGTAAACTCGATGGCTTCTATATTCGCTGGTTCATTACTTCGATCAGTGTGTGTTTCTGGAACTGTAAATGTGGCAAAATTATATCTGTCATTAACTTGATCTGCATATGTTGTTCTATCCGTATAGAATCTTGAAAGCGGTCCGCGCACATCTCGAGTTTCTCTGTAAAGTTCTATATACCCAGTTGGCAGATTTGAATTTGCAAGCATTTGAGAAGATACATGTGCAACTGCTTCGATAGGAATAATATGAGGAAGTCCTAAAGATGCTAGAAGTGCTCGGTGTTTTTCAGAAAAACTTCTATCGAATCGGGTAAATAATCTAATATTACCTGTACCCGCAACCTCAGGGGGACAATCTACTAAAAATCTTATCCCTTTGGCATTAAACTCAGGAATTCTTGCACGAAGTGTTTTCTCTCCTTCACCTTTTACTTCTGCAATTCCTCTATAAAACTCTGGAATTTCTCCTTCTCGTCCTTGTTGCCTAAGTTCTTCATAATAATGCCCCGGAACACTTTGTCTGAACATAATTGTTCCACCCGGATTCATTTTGGGTAAAAGAGCGTCAACAATTGCATTCGCAGCAACTACATTTACATCTCTTCCTTGGCCAGAAGTATTTAATACTAATATATCTAAATTTCCTCCAAGTTCAGTGTTTGTCATATTTGCAATTGTTTGTATACCTTCAGGTGTCGTAATATCTCCGAGAGTAAATTTAACATCTGTCCCATGTGCAGCAGCATAATTAACAACATCTGGCTCACGTTTTGCCTTTCTTTCATCTCGATGAATACTGCCTACTCTACTTATTCCAAGACGAGCCAATGCTCGAATTGTTCCTGCACCAATATCACGATTTCCTCCTGTAACGAATGCAGTTTTTCCAGCCAGAGGTAAGTTGTTTGATGTTAATTCTCTATCTGATTCCATATTTATCCAAAAAATTTTAATCCACCATCAACTACCAGTGAAGTTCCAGTAATATAGCTTGCATCTGGTCCTAATAAAAATGCTACGGTTTTAGCAATTTCCTCAGGTTGGGCCATTCTTCCTAGGACAATCCTTTTTTGGGCAAAAGCTTCTCCCTGTTCACCCTGCAAAGCTTGTGTCATTTCTGTAGCTACAAAACCAGGATGAATGGCATTGACACGAGTTCCGTAATGTCCCAGTTCTAAATAAAGGTTTCTTACTAATCCATCTATCCCTGATTTAGCTGTCCCGTAACCAATCTGACCTATGCTTCCTAAATCCCCAATTACACTTCCCACAAAAACAATCCCATGTAATCTATCTAAGGTCTTAGTGCGTCGACAAATATCAATTAAAGCTTTGGACATATGGGCATGAGCCCCTAACATCAAACTAAGATCATCATCAATGGCTTCATGAGTTTCCCGAAGTAATGGTTTAATGTGCATTCTGCCCGCATTGCCAACTAAGTAATTTACTTCTCCAAACTTTCCAACAGTTTCTTCAACAACTGCTATATTATCGACTGTTTGGCGATGGTCTACCCCCATCCATAAAACGTAGGTTCCCTCTTGAGCAATTCTTTTGGCAGTTTCTTTAGCTCGAGATTCACTTTCCAGAGTGGAAGTTATAGTGACAGCTCTCAAACCTCTCCTGGCAAGCTCTATTGCTGTAGCAGCCCCAATACCCATTGGTTCTAATTTACTGGCACCTGTAACTATTGCTACTTTCCCGGCAAATTCATTACCGATTGTTCCGTGAATCATTACATTAGAGCGGGAGGCTCTTTTTTCTAAGGCAGCTTCGGATGGTTCTAATTCAAACTGTGCCGGCATATTTAAAAGCAGGCAGAGGGTTTATTATATATCAGGCCTTATAAGAAAATGCAAGAGCCATCATTTACTAGCAGAATTTTTTCTGTTAAGATACCCCCTAAAATGAGTGCAACAAACCCGGAAGCTGACGGACCCAACATTCCCCCTGATATTATTGGCGATCATCCGGGGGATGCTTCTCTAGCCTTGTTTAGAAATTTACATTTTTTGGAAGGGAGGCCGAAAATTGATGTTCCAGCCTTTATGCAGTCTTTTAGGAGAGCTGTTCATCTCCGTGAATTAGATGGTGACTTAGTAGTTATCAAAGATCCCGTAGGCTTAAAAAGAGTATTACCTGATGGAACAGTTGAGACCTATGAGCAGAAAATGGCTAAGGAACGCCAAAAAGGTAGAAATGAAGCAGTCTCATACGGGATTGGTACTTTGGGTAAAAATAATTTTATGGGAATTATTTTTAATTGGGAGTTTATGGCTGGTACTTCGGGGGTGGTAGCCGGAGAAAAATTTATTAGAGCTAAGAATTTGGCTATCCAAGCTAATGTGCCTATGATTGTAGTTTGTGCTTCGGGTGGACAAAGACAACAAGAAGGAGTAGCGGCTTAAGAGAAATGAAAAGAACTGTTCATGCTCTAAACCAGTTTAAGAAAGAAACTAACCAGCCCTTGGTGTTTGTACTGGTGGGAAATGTTTGGGGAGGTCTGACTGCCAGCGGATTACCGATGGCAGACTCGGTAATTGGTATGGTAAATAGCAATATGGGTTTTGCCGGTCCTGATGTTATTGGCGAATATGAGAGTAAAACACCACCTGCCGAGGCTCAAACAGTGGAAAATAGTTTTGAAAACAATAGAGCTGTGCATGTTATTCTAAATAATCTGGCAGAGCTCTTGAATTATTTGCAAAGGAAGCTGGATATTATAGTTAATGCCGATCAACCCCCTGCTAAACCGAGACATCATCGTGAAATTACCGGTATAAATTTTGATCATAATGGTTTTCATGTACCTTTTAGACCAGGTAGAGTATTAAGGTCACACCGAAGAGCAGATTTACCAATGGTATTTATTCCAATTAAACCAGAAACAGTCTGGGATCAGCATAAGGTTTTAAGCGGGGATCTTAGGCGGCCAGACACTTTATACATCCTGCAACATACTTTTGATGGTTTTGTACCTCTGTTTTCAGGTAAAGTAGCAAGCGGGAGAGACGATAGCAAATATCTAAGGTATCCTCCTATAGTAGCCGCTTTAGCCTATATTGATGATCCCAGACTCTCAAAAAGGTTGATGAGAATGGTGATAGGTAATCAACCCAGCTATATTCAAAGACCCGATGGAAAAATCTCCATAGATCAATCTCACTCTAATCCTACTGCCTGGGATTATCAATATGAGTTAGCAGTAATATCGTATGCAGAAAGATTAAAGTATCAAATTACTACATTTGTTCACACTTTTGGTGCCAGGCCTAAAATAGAGGATGAGTTAGCTACTCAATTTAGAGGGATTGCCTACGGTTTAAAAGCTCAATTGGACTTTCCTTATTTTACCAGTGGCTACCTGATAGGGGTAGGCGGTAGCGGAGGACACCTAGCTTTGGATTTTACAACTGATTATGCGGCTATGTTAGAAGGCGCCCAGGAGTATGTGGCAGAACCCAGATCAGCAGCACAAATATTATATAAAATCCTACTTATGAGGATATCATCAGGACAGCCGAAGGAATGAAACCCACAGCCAGTTTCTTAGCGGAGAGAGGTCTAATAGACAAGATTATTAGAGAACCTAAAGGGGGAGCTCAAAGTAACCCTTTAGCTACAGCTTTGGCTATCAGGGAAGATATGATTTGGGTTGAACTGGAGTTTGGTCATTTAACCCCAGATCAGATCTTGGCAAGAAGAATACAAAGAGTAGAGACCTCCCAACCAATACTCATAGGACACTTGAGCGGTAAACCCTCTCAGGATCATAGATCGCTTCTCGAAAGACTGCTTCGTAGATAAAGTTTACTTCTTGATTTTCGGATTTTATTTGGGTAATAATGTAGTCTATGCTAGAAATTCAAGAGCCTGTTAATGTCTGGGTGTTTTTTCAAGGCAGTCAAATTCACCCTTCTTATTTCTTCTGGCATGGCAGGCAAATTAAGGTGGAAAAAATTAATTTAGTCCATACCTCTAAAAATGGCAGCAATACTTTTTACCACTTTTCAGTATCATCTGGCGGGAACTTTTATAGATTAAGGTTGGATACCAGTAAGATGAAGTGGATATTAGAGGCAGTAGAGGAAGAATAGCTATCAGTCATCAGACGTCAGTCGTCAGACAAGAAATCTGATAGCTGAAGACTGAAAGCTGACGACTACTTATGCGAAGCATAATCCATATTGATTTTAACAGCTATTTTGCCACTGTTGAACAACAGGCAAATCCCAGATTAAGAGGAAAACCTATTGGGGTAACTGGTGGAGATCGTATGGAAAGGACAGTAATTGGGGCAGCCTCTATTGAGGCTAAACAGTTTGGAGTAAAAACAGGAATGCAAATATGGGAGGCTAAAAAATTATGCCCGCAAATTATTTTGGTTCAAGGGGATTCTGATAAGTATCTGGAGGTAACTAAACGTTTTTTAGGTATTTTAAAGGACTACAGCCCATATTTGGAAGTATTTTCAATTGACGAAGTGTTTCTAGAGGTTACAGGTAACAGGTTACAGGGTACAGTAGAATTGGCTCAAGAGATCAAAAAACGTATACAGCAAGAAGTAGGTGAGTGGATCACTTGTTCAATTGGGATTTCATACAACAAATTAATGGCCAAGCTGGCCGGATCTTTACAAAAGCCTGATGGTTTGGTGGTTATTCCTGATCAAAAAGCAGCCATTGCGATATTGGATACCATCAACCTAGATCAAATCTGCGGCATAGGATCAAGGATTAAAACAAGACTTAACAACATGGGGATATTTAACTTCAAGACTCTGCGCCAGGTTCCTTTACCGTGGCTTTTAGCCTCATTTAAAAGTTACAGTCAAATCTTGTATAACATGGCCAGGGGAATAGATGAGAGTCCAATTATTCCTTTTTGGCAAAAAACAGAGGTCAAATCAATAGGCCACCGGCACACCATTGACCACGACACTGATGATTCGGTGGAGATTAAGCAAATTCTATTTAAGCTAGCAGAATTAATAGCCCGAAGATTGCGGGCGAAAAAATTGGTTGGTAAAACTGTCCATTGTTGGTACCGATCAGCTGGGAAAGTGTTTAATGGAGAAAGTATGCAGATAACCATTCCATATATCAATGACGGGCTGGAGATATTTAAGACTGCTTGGAAAATTTTTAATCAGATATGGCCTGGAGGTAAGATCCGTATGATTGGTGTGTCTATCTCTAATCTGAAGCCACAAAATCCTCAAAATTTGAGTCTTTTGCCTGAAATCAGTCGGCAAGAAAAGGTCATACAAACAATTGATAGCATAAATAACCGCTACGGTGAATTTACTCTGCAAAGAGGAATACTTTTAGGAACCGCGGATATCCGCCGTAAACCCAATCCATATTTATCTGACAGAAGATTTAAAATATAAAAAGCAACCTATCCAAATCTGCCCATTATATATGCCTCTGTTTGTTGAAGGTTTGGGCTTGTAAAAATTTTTTCATTAGTTGAGAATTCCACTAACCTACCTGGTTTTTGGCCATTTCCTAAGAAAAAACCTACATAATCAGAAACACGCGCAGCCTGTTGCACATTATGTGTAACAAGTATGACTGTATGTTCTTGTTTTAATTGAATCATGAGTTGCTCTATTCCATAAGTAGCAATGGGATCAAGTGCCGAGCATGGTTCATCCATAAGCAAGACCTCTGGTTTAACTGCTAGTGCGCGAGCAATGCACAGACGTTGTTGCTGTCCTCCGGAAAGGGCCAGACCGCCTTTGTCTAAAGTATCTTTTACTTCATCCCATAGTACTGCCCGTCTTAAACATGATTCTACCCAATCATCCATGTTTCCTCGGTATCCCCAAATTCGTGCACCGAATGCTACATTATCATAAATGGACTTGGGAAATGGATTTGGTTTTTGGAAAACCATTCCAATTCTTTTGCGAAGAAGGACGGTGTCAACTTTTTCTCCCAGAATATCTTCGTTATTAAATACTACCTTTCCCTTAACTACTGCCGTTCCTGTCAAGTCTATTAACCGATCTAAACAACGCAAAAAAGTACTCTTGCCACAACCGGAAGGACCCATTATTGCCGTAATACTGTCCTGGGGAATTTGAAACCCATCAGAGATGTCTAATGCAAAACGGTCTCCATACCACACACTTAGTGTGCGAACATCAAAGACAGGAGTTTCACTTGTTGGCAGAGGTTGTATAGAAGGTGTTGTATCGTCGTCCTGGATATGTTGAAAATCGGCTTGAGATAATCTTCTATAAGTTTCCGGTGGGAGTTCAGCAGGCATCTGTTGTCTTAGTATTAAAGTATTGTTACATTATTTGTCAACATGCAAACGTAAACCCAATCCATATTTATCTGATAGAAGATTTAAGATATAATAGTATCTTAATGAAAATTATTGTAGCTGGTGGGGCAGGGTTTTTGGGATCACATCTTTGCGATAAGTTAATCGAGCAAGGCAACCAAATTGTATGTGTAGATAATTTGCTAACAGGCAACCTGGATAATGTCAAACATTTAAAAAATAACCCAAATTTCCAATTTATAGATCATGATGTATCTAAGGCGTTTCCAGAAAATGTCAAATCTGAATTGTCAAATGTCAATTGTATTTATCAGCTGGCCTCTCCCGCATCCCCTAATGAGAATAACTCCAAGAGTTATATATCTCACCCTTTTGAGACTATGCGGGTTAATACTTTAGGTACCTGGAAGCTTTGCGAAATAGCAGTTAAACTCGGTGCAAAATTTTTGTTTGCCTCAACCTCGGAAGTGTATGGTGATCCGGAGGAACACCCCCAGAAAGAAGAATACCGAGGTAATGTTTCAACCACCGGGCCCAGATCTGTTTATGATGAATCCAAAAGATTTGGAGAAACTATAACTTCAGCTTTTGTGAGGTCTAAAGAATTGGATGGCAGAATTATCCGAATTTTTAATACATATGGCCCCAGAATGGGCCGAGACGGCAGGGTAGTGATTGAGTTTGTGATGGCTGCATTACAAAATAAACCCTTACCAATTTTTGGTGACGGGAAGCAAACTAGATCCTTTTGTTATATCTCGGATATGATAGATGGAATAATACTGGCCATGGAGAAGGGAGAAAAAGGGGAAGTGTATAATTTGGGAAATCCAAATGAATTTACTATTTTAGAGCTGGCCCGAAAGGTTAAAGAATTGGTCGGTTCCACATCGGACGTGGAATTTACTCAAGATTTGCCGCAAGATGATCCGCAAAGAAGATGTCCTGATATCACCAAAGCCAAACAAAATTTGGGCTGGGAACCTAAGGTTGAGCTTGAAGAAGGGCTTAAAAAGTTAATTAATTATTTAAAATCTACAAGGGCAATATCCGCTTCTTAAATATAAAATCTGCAATCTCCCTGCTGATAAATTTAATGCCTGTGGGGGAAGGGTGTATGAAATCTCCTGTATTAATATAATCTATATTTCCTCCTCCCCCGCCATCCAAAGATTTTTCATAAATGTTAATTAAAGGCAATTTATGCCTTTTGGCATATTCGATATGATTTTTGATATAGGCTGCTCTTTGTTTTGCCCACTCCCTTCTTACTTCCGTTGTGAGGTTGGCAACCCCTTCAGCATACCTGTCCAGATGCGGAGCAATGGTGGCCAAAAAGATGACCCGGGCTTGTGGTTGCCTTTGCCTTATCATTACCAGAGCCTGATCTAAAACCTCATTATGCTTTTTAAGTCCGTCATTTTGGGAAAATTCAGACAGGGGATTATGACCAAAAGATTCGATCAGTATCAAATCAAAGTCCGTGTTTAGAATAGCTTGGGAAATTTTGCCATTATAATTGGTCAGGTTTTGTAAACGATCCGGCAGGGTCAGGATGTTGGTTGATCCGACAGAAAAGTTTTTTATGTTTATTTGCTTTTGGGGATAATAAGTTTTGAGGTTTTCTTTCAAATAGTCGGCAGAACCCAGGTAATCGGTCATGGAATCACCTACCAAAACTATGGTGTAGCTATTTTTAGGTTTAATTATTTGGGGGTTAAATATTTTCTTAAGCTGGTAAATAGGTTGGGCAAAAGTTCTTTCCAAGGAAAGCAGGGGATTAAAATTGATAAATGATAAAAAAATAAAACAGCATGGCAAGACAGTTAAAATACCCATAAACCTATTATGCCACTACTTGACTTTACATGCTCAAATAGTTATATTAGGTTATGGGAAACCGAATAGGAGAAAGGTGTGGGATATTCGGAGTAATGGGGCGGGATTTTGAGGCGGCACGTTTAGTGCACCCCGGCCTTTGGGCTCTGCAACATCGAGGCCAAGAATCTTCAGGCATTGCATCTTCAGACGGTAAAAAAATTTATTTACACAAAGGAATGGGTTTAGTCTCCCACGTTTTTGGAGAAGAGGACTTGGAGAAATTAGTTGGATTTTTGGCAATTGGCCATAACCGTTATTCCACTTCAGGCGATTCAATAGCATCTCACGCTCAACCAATTTTGGAAAAAATTAGTGGCAGCAAATTTATTGCTTTAGCTCACAACGGCAATCTTCCGTCCACTAAAAAATTAGAACAATTCCTAACAGGAAAAAAGATTTCTATAAAAGGATTAAATGATTCGGAGATGATCACGCGCGCCATTGCTTTTTATATGAGGAACGGTTTTTTGCTGGAAGAGGCAATTAAAAAATCGTATCCGCTTCTTACCGGTGTATTTTGCTTACTGGTCATGGACGAGAAAAAGATTGTGGCATTAAGAGATTCTTTTGGAATCAGGCCTTTGTGTATTGGAAAATTAAACGGGGGGTTTATTGTTGCATCAGAAACTTGTGCGCTGGATATTATCGGTGCAACTTTTATCAGGGAAGTAAGACCTGGGGAGATGATTGTCATAGGTGAGAAAGGTTTAAAAAGTATTCAGATTGAAAAAGGCAACCAAAAGCTGGATGTATTCGAATTTGTATATCTGGCCAGACCGGATAGTGTTCTTTTGGGAAAAAGCGTTGATTGGGTGAGACAAAATTTGGGAAAGCAGCTGGCAAAGGAATATACAATCAAAGCAGATGTTGTCATACCTGTACCTGACTCTGCCATTCCTGCTGCAATTGGCTATTCAAATGCATCGGGAATTCCCTTTTACCTGGGGCTGATTAAAAACCGCTACATTCACCGCACTTTTATTTCTCCTGAACGGCATATCAGGCACAAAATTATTCAACAAAAACTCAACCCCATGAAGCATATTATTGCCGGTAAAAAAGTAGTGGTGGTTGATGATTCAATAGTACGCGGTAATACCTCAAAACAGATTATTAAAATGATCAGAGGCGCAGGAGCAAAGGAGGTTCATTTACTGATTTCATCACCTCCTGTTAAATTCCCTGATTTTTATGGTATTGATACACCTGATCAAAAAGAGTTAATTGCAGCTACTAAAAGTATTAAACAAATTACAAAAGAATTGGGGGTAGACTCTTTGCATTATTTGTCTTATCAGGGCTTAATAAAAGCTGTGGGTTTACCGGAGAATTTACTTTGCACATCTTGTTTTAGCGGAAATTATCCGGTGGATATTGGAGAAAGAAAAAAAGAGATAACCTATCAATAATTGTTAGCGCACTTTTTCGTAAAAACCCTTCCCCCTTCTGTATCTCTTAACATACATTCTTGGAAAAAACCGTCCTTCCGTTATTTCTCGCGCGCGTGGTTTTGTTCCATTGCACGTAATACTTCGCTTGCCGGTCTCATGTATAGTTCAATTACGACTTGTGGACATCGATTTCCTTCCATGTAGCAAAATGGATACATTGATCCTTCCCGTCTTTCACCACAATTATTATCCTCGATTGTTCCTTTGCCATAGGGGCATGGTTTTGCCGTATCTATCGAGAATTTTGCATCAAGGACAAAGACACTCACTCTCTCACTCATAATTTTCATCCTACTTTCTTTAATCTTATTAGGTTGAATTTATCATAACAAAAACGACTTCGCAATTTCCCAAATGGCGAGACGTACAAAATCAGAGATTTTTACGTCTCAGCAGCGTTTAAATTGCGGAAGCAATTTATTACGCTGCGCGCCCGGAGGGATAAAACGTCCCGCCAAAGGCGGGAACGAACAGCTAGCTTCTTGCGAAGCGGCGCAGTTGAACCCTCATTGGCAGATAGTTTGAGAATTTCCCAATTCATTGGAAAATTTCAAACTAGCGCGCCCGGAGGGATTCGAACCCCCGACCTTGACGTTAGAACCGTCCTGCTCTATCCACTGAGCTACGGGCGCTAATAGATTATATTCTATCAATTGAAGCTTAATTTATCAAAGAGGATACTAATTATCAGAATCTACGTTCCCACCGTCAAATGGGAATTCAAAATCATTAGCTCTAAACACGCGAACGTGAGGTATTATTGGTCTAGATCTTCCGGTAGTTGATCCTATTCCCCTTGAACGTGTATTTCGTTCTCTTCTTAATCGATGACGACCACGTACTGTGGTGGTTGATTCGTCACCATATCTATTTCTCATAAAATGGGGGTAACGTAACATTCTAATAGGTGCTTCAGGTACTTCAGGCGCTTCGACACTCATTAATAGGTGATATTAATACTATGAGGCTTTTTTGTCAAGGAGCTCAAAATTGGGGTTGACAAAACTTAATTTTTTCTGTTACATTGAAGGTAATGACTGCAACTGCCAATGGTCTACTTTCCAAATTAACAACGATTTTCCTAACCTTATTATTTATTTTTTTATCCGCAACTGCTGTTTTAGCGCAAGATGCAACTACCTCCGGAACCACCGGGAAAACTAATCTTCGAGATAGAAAAGAAACTAGAGTAGAAACAAGGAAAGCGAACGTTCAGGAAAGATTAACAGCTTTAAAAGAGCGTATTGCCACAAAAGAAGCAGCTTTGAAAGCAAGGCTACAAAATTTCAAAGATCAGAAAAAGGCTCAAATTGCAGAAAGAGTAAATGTCAATTTGGCCAATATCAATGAAAAAGTAACTGGGGCCATGAATATACATTTAGGAGTCATGTCAGGTATTCTGGATAAATTGGAAGCAAGGGTTAACGCAGGCACAAAAGATATTAAGGATCCGGCAGCAGTAAGAAGCGCTATAGCCGACGCAAGGGGTGCCATATCCTCTGCCAACGAAGCAGTTGCGCTCCAAGCAGATAAAGATTATGTGCTAGAGGCCACATCAGAAGCTACCGTACGAAAAGATATGCAAGGAGTAAAAGAGAAGTTACGCACCGACCTGGGACAATTAAGAAAACTGGTCATTGATGCCAAGCAAAAAGTTGCCAATGCCATAAGAGTTGCTAAATCCAATGAAGGAGATGTATCAAATGGACAATAATAAGCAAAGCTTGCGGTCTAACGACCTAAATTCGATAAACCCAAGTCCAGTGCCTCAACCTGCACCATCAGCGCCTCAGGTGCCGAGTATGAACTCACCCCAATCTCAACAACCCTCTACCCCTGTTGGTGGAGAGCCTCCCAAATCCTCAAAGAAGATGATTCTTATAATGGTTGCAGGTTTGGTAATAGCAGTTGTTTTGATAGGAGGAGCATACTTTTATGTAAATAATAGAGGGGTAAAGCCAAGTCAGATTCAGACTCCATCTTCGCCTCAAACCCAAGACGTATTGGATACGGAATTAAATAAGGTTAATGTTTTGGATCTGGAAACAGAATTCGCCACAGTTGAAGCAGATCTGCAAAACCTCTAAGATATCCTTTCAATGAAGAAAGTGGCCTTACTTTTAATTCTTTTGATGGGAGGATTAATAACTTATTCTCAACTTGGCAAACCTGTGTCATATAACTTTTCATTCCGTTTGAAAGATGATGATTTGAAAAGTGTGGTTGAAAATGTTTTGAAAGACTCCGAAGGCAGGTATGGAATTTATATAAAAAACTTCAAGAGCAAAGAAACATATGTTAGAAACGAGCATGACAAATTTCAACCCGCCAGTCTGTACAAGATTTGGGTTTTGGGTACTGTCCTGACAAAAATTAAGGAAGGGCAAATAAGCGAGGACGACTCGATTACAGCAGATGTAGCCGCACTGAATGAAAAATTCGAATCTAAGGAGGAGGATGCTGATTTAGAGACAGGGGTGGTAAATTTTACTATCAAAAGCGCGCTCGAGCAGATGATAGTCATCTCACACAATTATGCCGCTTTTGCCCTGATCGAGAAAGTTGGAAAAGGGGAAATACGAAAATTTTTAGAAAAATACAGCTTGGATGAATCAAGCATTGATACTGAATTTAAAACTACCGCCTCGGATTTGGGGAAGTTGTTTGAAGGTATATACAGGGGCGAAATCATAGATACTGAATACTCCCAAAAAATGCTTGAATTATTGCTGGCCCAGCAAAGGAATGACCGGATCCCTAAATACTTGCCTGAAGGCACCTTAGTTGCTCACAAAACTGGGGAGCTTCCCAATATCCGAAATGACGCGGGCATAGTTTACTGCTGCAAGCAGGAGCTTGCTCATTCTCCAAATGGGGATTTTGTAATTGTCATTTTATCGGAAACTGGGGATGTCACTTTTGCCAGCGATACAATTGCCAAAATCTCCGAGGCTGTATATAAATACTTTAATTTGTAAGCCCTATGTGTTAAAATGCACCCATGCATAAATCGTTTTATGCAAGCGGATTCCTTTACAGCCTAAAAACTCACCAAATTCTCTTGCTTCAATCCAAACAAAAAGATAATACAGTGCCTTTATGGTCTATGTTGGGAGGGGAAAGTAAAGAAGGGGAAGACGCGGAGGATACGTTTCAGCGAATAGTGCATAAGCTACTGAAGGTTAACCTTAAAATGAAGCATATTTATCCTGTCTATGATTACTTTCACGACACACAGGACAAAATTAATTACGTGTTTTATGCCGAAGTAAAAAGCCCTCAAAAATTTATCCCCCGAAAAGAAAGCGCTTTTTCATGGGTAAGTTTTAGTGAAATAGCTAAACTGCGATTTTCAGCTCATACCAAACAGGATGTGATAGTTGGCGAGCGCGTTATCAACCTGAAACGGCGTCTGGCCCAACATCTTCAATAAAATTACCTCACTACTCTATGTAGCCTAAAGTTTTGTATATCTGCTGCATGGATGTAATGGGAAAGCGTAATGTACTTACACCCGCTTCGCCTGCGAACCGCTTCGCTGAATCGAGGCGAGAGCGAGGCGAGCAATCTGGGCAGATGTAGGGTTTTGATTTTCTATGTGGCTTTTCCTTACTCAAATCAGGATTTTTCCTGACAATATCCCAGGCTTTCTCCAAAGCTTTCACTAATGATCTGGGATATTTTTTAAACTTTCTGCTTTTCCAGTTTTCTTCAGCCTTCTTCATATCAGCTGCCTGCATCATCAATCTGGCATCCTGGAACTGTTTGGGATCTACCACAATCCTGTCTACAACTTTTGAGGTATCAAGAACTGTTTTTACAAGCTGGTCTTCAATACTTTGTATATTCACTACATACCCATGAAAAGGAACTCCTACCAGTTCTTTTGGAGATTGAGTATAGTCAAAAATATCCACTTTAGTTTTTGATTCCGGTTCAATCAATACAATATAGAAGGAATTGCCCTTTTGAGGGGGGATTAGCTTCTGCAGCTATGCCCTAATTGATTATGCTATTTTTTGTAAAACCATTACCAGACGATGACGAGAAAGCATAATACCTTTATCGATCGAAAACTTTTCTATATATTTTTGTAATGTTTTTTTGTCCTTTCCCGAATCAAAATCTTCAAATATAGGAACACCTTGCAAAAAGGATTACTGAGTAACGAAAGTGAAATTAAATGTTTTTGAAGGATAAGTGCTTAGGTTTACTGTATTTTGCGGTTGATTTTGCTTATCAAAGCCTTTCGAGCTTTCGATGATTACTTTATCTTTATCAAAACCTTTAAATACATTAAAAACCTCATCACCAACATAATACTCAGGCAGTTTGTATAAGATTTTGTTAGTTAAATCAATAACTTCTTGATAATTTGACGAGTGCCTATCACCACTCTTTAAAAAGACAAATCTTTCATCAGGAGATACTTCAAACTGTAATGCAAATGCCTTTGGGTAATTAGTTGGCATTTGACTAATAAGCTTTGTCTTTAGGTCAACTATATAAAACTTATCTCTGATAAAGAGAAGATAAGAGTCATTCTGCACTGCTTGATGTTGAAGAATATCATACTTCTTTGCACAACAACCACTCGGTGCAATCATTTTGCCTAATAAATTATCTGATAATGGTTTGACAACAGTCTCTTTTTGGTTATTAGATGGGTCGATTTTTTCTATTGCTGCACTTATCTCTATGTAGGGATTATCCTGATAAAATGCATTTATGATATTCTCATCTGAAATTTTCACAGTCTTTTTTACTAAGTTGTATTGGAATTTACTTGTTGATGAAGATTGGTTTGCGGTTGGGGAAGGTACATTTGTAGGAGCGCTTTGATAAGTAGGGTTTGGTGTATTTTGTGAGTATTGAGCAGTATTACTTCGTTGCGTGCCAAAATAATATGCACTTGTACCAACAATAAAAATCAATAAGACTATTCCTATGATTGGTAAGAAATTGCCCTTTTCGTTCTTCACTGAGGTAATGGATGATTGATTTTTAATTGAATTTTGGATGGGAATTTGTGATTGATTGATATTTTTAATCTCCATATACTTTCATTGTTTCAAAAAGGTTGGTAAGTTGCAATAGTTATTTGGAAGGGTGGGGTTTTCTCCTATGCTTTGACTTTTTGAGCAAATTTATCATAAAAATTTTAAGTCATAAATGAAGTGTAGCAGATACAAGTTCCAGAACCGATCGCACTCCTTGGTCAGATAAAATATGCTTCCTGAGTAAGTTAGGAGGTGATTTATAGTGTTACCGCTGGAAATAATCAAAAAATATTATCCTAACGCATCTGAGGAAGAACTAAAAGATATACAAGAAGTTGTTTATCTATTAAGCTGTACAATTATGCAGGAATTTTATGGGCCGCCTTTAGGCGAGCCTCGCCATTCTGGCGGGTCAAAGTGGATGGGAAGTTTTGAAGAATCTGAACAAGAGGAAAAATAATAGCTCTAAGGCTAGTTCGATTCCCCTTAGGGTATAAGGTTATAGGATTATATTTTGACAAATTTCAGCAACTTTTTGAAGCTAAAAGTTGCCAGTTCGATAAAATCCGTATGGAGCGGGTGAGGGGAGTTGAACCCCTGACGTTCACTTTGGAAAAGTGACATTCTACCGCTGAATTACACCCGCCTAAACAGATTTTACAAAAACTGAACCTAAGATGCAAAGAGAAAAAATTACTCTATCTTTTTTGGAGTAAGCTTTAAAATTTTGTCATCTCCCTGTTTTGGATTTCCTCTGCCATCCAAATTGGAGGTAGAAACATACAGGTGGCCTTTTTTATCCGAGACAACGGCTCGCAGTCTGCCGTAAGCATTATTAATAATGGTTTCCCTATCTTTTACTTTACCATCAACTATGTCTATTCTTTCTAGGATTTGACCCCTAAGCCCTGCAAAAAAGTAAGAATTTCTCAACCTCCAAATCTCGGCGCCTAAAAAGGCCGCACCTGAAGGAGCCCAGGTAAATTCATCGCTGCACAAGATGGGGTTTTCAAAACTGGGATTATCGGAAAAGCACTTTTTATTCTCCGGCCAGCCGTAGTTTTTGCCGGCCTCAATCAGATTAATCTCATCATAAGCTGTTTCTCCGTGTTCCGTGGCTATTGGCTGTTCTGTCAGAGGATGAAAATCCAATCCTTGCGGGTTTCTGTGACCAAAGGAAAAAACCGGTGAGTTTTTGAAAGGATTGTCGCTCGGATAAGATCCGTCATCATTGATCCTTAAAACCTTACCTGATAAGGATTTAATATCTTGAGCAGATGGGGGTCTGGATGCATCTCCTATGAGGATCCACAGCTTTTGATCCGGTCCAAACCTCATTCTACCCCCGTTGTGAATCACACCACCTGGCAGTTGATCCAAAATGACCAGTTCATCTGCCAATCTATTATTATTGTAGGTAAACCTCGAGACTCTGTTTAAAGTCTCCCCACCACTTCGATAGGTATAATAGATAAAAATGTAGCCGTTGTTGGTAAAGTCAGGATGCAAAGCTAACCCTGTCATGCCGCTTTCGCCAACCGAGGCCACCTGAGGAAAATTGGTAATTGTTTGTATGGAGCCGTCTTTTTTCAATAGCTTGACCTTACCAGCTCTTTCGGTAATAAATATCTCACCCTCATCAGTTGGAGCTAAATCCCAAGGAACTTCCAAACCGGAGGCTATTACTGCAATATCCCAGGCATATTTTTCCCCATCTGCATCATAAGCCTTAAATGTATCCTGTTTGGGTCCAAACAAGTAGACGATTAAAATCGCCGCCACCATGATTAAGATAGTCAGCGAAGGCCAGATTTTACCCATTTCTACAGTATGCCTTTTTTCTTGAGGGTATTTAAATCCTGCTGGATATTTTTGAGCTCATTTGAGATATTAAGCAGGACTTTGTGGGCCTCTTCTTCCTCTGTCACGTCCTCCTGAATATCTTCAATATCTTCTTCCACTTCTTCCAGACTTTGGGTGTTTCTGTTCACCGACATTTGAATAAATACTGCCAGGTAGATAGCCTCCAAAGAAACAACCGTTGTTAATATCAAAAGGATTTGATCAACAGAAAAGCCCACATATTTTAAAGCAAAGACTCCGATGAAAAAAAATGAATGTACTATTAAAGAGTAGGGGGTACCCACCCATTCGATAAATTTGAACGAGATCTTTTCTAGAAGGGTTGGTTTCTTCTGTCCATTTCCATTAACAATGCCGTTACTCTTAATGATCCCGTTTCCATTGTTATATCCATTAACATGAACTGTTTTAAGCATGATAGATCTCCTTTGTTCCAACAAAAAAATCCCTTGTTACCGTCTGTTTGGTTTTAGAGATTTCAAGTTAATTGTTTCACCATCAAAGGGATACGTCAACCCCCCAGATTGAGGCTAAAATCGGAGCTGTCGGGGTGGCGAGAATTGAACTCACTACATCCGCGTCCCAAACGCGGCGGTCTACCGATGACCTACACCCCGTAATTTATCCAATCTGCTAGCCAATTCCAAATATAACGCCTTATCATGTACCCTGATTTTACAAGTTCCTTTTGATTTTCCAACCTTTTGCCCTACTGGTCTTATTATGGTCTTGTTAAACTGATTTCTAGGAACATTAGTGACTTGTTCCCAAAAACTCTCCAATTCTTCCTGATTATCCCCTTGGTGTATCTGCAATTGTACTTTAATTCGCTCATTTTGTACACCCATACGTCCTCTTAGATATTTCAAAAATGTAGATATGATAATAGAATCAGTATTTGTGATTTCAACAGAGTAAATTAGGGATTTCCACCTACCTTTTCTTGCTTTAGTGCCTTCTGTCCACCATAAAGTTAAACAAATAGCCTCAAATATATCCACAAAATCATTATATCACGCTATATAGCGATAAAGAGGTGTTGTTGCCATTTCAGGATTTGTGATATAATCACGGCATTATGGGAGAAAAATGGTTTGGACTACGCGCTCTCGGTATAGCTGAGCTGGATTTCGCAGACAAGTCAGAAGAGATTTCTATAAGGACTATACCAGGAAGTCGAGTAGGAAGAGTGATTGGTTTCATAGCTTCGTTATTTGAAGAACCCGTGGAATTAGAAAGGCCAGGTGTGGGAGCTAAACGTAGTCTAAGAAGAGAAGAAATTCTTGTTGTGGAAGGACCACCGCTAAGTTCTTTTGCCGAAAGAGGAGTCGTATTTTTCGTCCCTGCTGGTACGCAAGATCCCTTTTCTACAGTTGGGGAAGGTCTATTCTATAGAGATCCAGAGCTTAACCGCGCTCCCCTTAATCCCTAGCTCCATAACTCGTGAAGTAACCTAAAAAATTAGGTTCAAGCTTATTTTTCAGTCCAGTGCTGATGGTGGGAGTCGAACCCACACGGGCTTAGCCCATTCGCTCTTAAGGCGAACGTGTATACCATTCCACCACATCAGCCCGTTTAGTATTTTACCAGAATAATGGGGAAATTGAAGTATTGACAATTTAAATAAGTTGAATTAGGCTTACACATGTTATGGCAAGATTCAACAAAGCGTTGGTCTTTTTTGTTTTATTCTCCATTTTAGGTTTTGCCTCTTTGCAGGTTCCTTTTAATAAGCTGGCCGGATCAAATGTTTCTTTTACTTTATTTGATTTTTTTGCCCCAATTGCCGGAGTTTTCTTAGGACCTATTTTTGGGATAGCTTCAGTTTTTACTGTTTTGGTTACCAATAATCTAATAAAGGAAGTGCCCTGGACACAAGGTGCCATCATTAGATTATTCCCGACTCTTTTTGCTGTCTATTATTTTGCAACAATTCAGAAGGGGAGGGGAAAGTGGATACTACTAGTCCCTATTTTGGCTATCATTGCATTTATAGCTCACCCAAATGGCAGGCATGTCCCATATTACACTCTATTCTGGCTTATACCTTTGATTGCTTACAGATTCAGGTCTAATTTATGGATGAAGAGTTTGGGAGCCACCTTTACAGCCCACTCCGTAGGCGGGGCCGCCTGGATTTGGGTTTTTAATTTACCGCCTGCGGTTTGGAATTCTTTGATCCCTGTTGTTATCTCTGAAAGATTACTTTTTGCAACCGGAATTGCCATATCATACGTGGTGGTCAAACATATCTTACAATATCTTGCCTCCAAAAAAATTCTGCCGAAGCTGGACATGGCAACCCCGTAAATGGTCTATCCCAATCTTAAATTTCCCAAAATTTCGCAACGCCCCTTTTTCTATACCAATTTCGTTCAAACTCTGGATGGAAAGGTCAGTGTTTTAAAAAATGGATATTGGCCAATCGGCAGCTTGAAAGATCACAAGGTCCTACTTGAACTTAGAGCATATGCAGACTGTTTAATCCATGGCAGTAATTTAGCATTTGAGTTTGGAGAAAGAACTTTAGAAAGTCTTGGAAGGAGTGAGTTTGGCGCTTTGAGAAAAAGATTAGGCAAAAACAAGAATTTACCCTACTTTGTTGTGACTTCAAAAGCGGGAAAGTTTGAGGCTCTGAAAGTAAACACCGTATCCAATGATATCAAATCACTAACAACCCTCCTTTTTCAAAAAGGCTTTAATCATGTTTTAGTGGAAGGCGGCCCTACTATTTTAGGATCCTTTTTAAAGGAGGGCCTAATGGATGAAATTTTTATAACCATTGCTCCAAAGATATTTGGCACTGCCAAAAACGCCACCAAAACACTGGTGGAAGGTATTTTACTTCCACCTGAAAAAATCAAAAACCTCAAATTACTTTCAGTTAAGAAATTGGATTCTGAAGTTTTTTTACGTTACAGAGTATTGAGTTAACGGTCTTCTCTTGGACGGGCGATATTAACAACAATTTTTCTGCCTTCAATATCGGTTCCGTTAAGATTTGCAACAGCGTTATTGGCTTCCTCATCAGTTGTCATTTCCACAAATCCGAAACCTCTTGACCTGCCTGTATCTCTGTCCTTTACAACTTGAGCCGAGACAACCGTTCCTGCTTGGGAAAAAATTTGTGCAAGTCCTGCATCATCTACTCCCCAAGGCAAGGAGCCTACGAACAATCTTCTATTATTATTCAAAAAAATTCACCTCCTTTTTTTGTAAATTCATGCGAGGTGAATTACAGTAAAAAACTAAATACACTCTCCACACTGAAACTATTATCTCATTATTGCGAATAAATAGCAAGTGGTGTCAATCGCGCAATAATCGCGCAAGTTATCGCGCAATAGTGTAGTAAGTACTGGGACCTTTACCGTTTATCCTAAGTAATCTTTTATCTGACAGATTTTTCAGCTTTAATTGAGCGGTTCTTTTGGCGACTTTTAAAATGTCTCGGGCATCATCAGAGGTAATTCTGCCGGTGGTTGCCAAAAAATCCATGATCTGAATCTCATCCGGATCCAAAAATATCTGATCAGATTTTTTGCTGACCTTACCAAAACCAATAGATTGGATTTGCTCCAATACTTTTCTTGCCTCCACCAAAAAGCCCGTTGTAAAATATTCCAGCCAGAAGGTAAAATCAACACCTTTTTTGTAGTGTTTACCTTGAACTTCTTGCTCCGCATTGTAATAAGACAATCGGTCGCGATTATAGTAATCCTCCAAAACCAGAATTTTTCTAAAATCCCAACCATCTCTGTAAAGCAGGAGTTGTGTCAAGAGTCTCGCCACCCTACCATTTCCATCTGTAAAGGGGTGGATGGAGACAAACTCAAGATGTAATATACCTGCCCGTATAATTGGGTGCACGCCTTGTTTTTTTGATTGTTTCAACCAGCTTAATAAATCGGAAATCAAATCAGGCACTACTGTGGCAGGGGGAGCTTTAAACCTTAACATTTCGCGTCCGTCGCCCAGATCACCCAATACATACACATCAGATGGTCTGAACTTACCAACTTTTTCTTTGTCCACTTGGCCTTGGATGACCATTTTGTGCAAGTTCAGTATGTCCTCAAAGGTAATATCATGTCTTGATTTGGACATTTGCTCCAAAATCTTTAAAGCTTTATAGTAACTTTCCACCTCCAAAATATCTTTTTGGGGAGCACGTACTGCTTTACCTTCTATCAGCTTACCCACTTCAAATTGGGCCAGTTTATTACCTTCAATAGAAGTAGAAGTATGGGCCATCCGCAAAATTGCCTGTCTCCGAAGTTGTGCCTCATTTAAAGGTAGTACTTTGGATCTTTCCACGATTGCTTTGATTTCCGCAATCTCGGTCATATTGGAAATTGTTTTAGATGATATTGAGTAAATAGGATCAAACATACCTTTAATTATACCATATACCCGCCTAGACTCGACGTCTAGTCGAGGCTGGTCGCGCAATAATCGCGCAAATAATCACGCAATGGTTCTGTGGGTACACCTACACAGTAATAGTATATAATAATTTTATGCAAGGGAAAATAATAGACAAAAAAGAGATTGCCAAGGCAACATTACAAGTTACATTTGAAATTCCAGATGAACAGTTTACTTTTAAACCTGGACAATACGCCTTTATCACACTAGTTACCCCCCCATATCCGGATGAGAGATCTAATAAAAGGCACTTTTCTATAGTGAATTCTCCCAATCAAAAGCACATTATCACTATCGCCACCAGAATCCGAGATTCTGGTTTCAAAAAATCCCTACAAGAGCTGCCGAATAACTCCTTGGTAGAAATCGGCCCAATTGCCGGGGGTTTTATTTTGCCCAGTGAGAACAACAGGCCGCTGGTTTTCATTGCCGGAGGAATTGGCATTACTCCTTTTATCAGTATGCTTTCCTACATTAAAGAGGAACATCTGCCATATCAGATAACTCTAATATATTCCAACCGCGATCAAAGCTCTGCTGCTTATGTAAAAGAGCTTCAAGAGCTTGCCCGGACCTTGCCAAATTTTAGGCTGATACTGACAATGACAGAGGATACTTCCTGGGTCGGAGAGAATAGAAGAGTAGATGTGCAATTAATTAAAGATTACACAAAAAACCTCAAAAATCCACTTTACTTCGTAGTGGGTCCCCCGGCTATGGTTGATGCTATCCAGAAAACATTACTTGAAGCCGGAGTCAATCCGGAAAATATTAACATCGAGAATTTTACCGGGTATTAAGAACTGGTGGCGTGATACAATTTTGGCATGTGGATTAAAATTCTGCTGCTTTTTTTTACTTTCTCATTTTTGTTTAGGACAGATCGCGCGTTTGATCAAGATTTGGGAAGACATCTTAAACTGGGAGAAATTATTGTTCAGACACATCAAGTTCCCAAAACCAATCTTTTCTCTTATACCAATCCGGATTTCCCCTTTATAAATACTCATTGGCTTTTTGAAGTTTTAGTATACTTTTTCCATCAAACTGTTGGTCTTACGCCTTTACTTTTTTTGAAAATTGTCATTTTCCTCTCTTCTGTTTTATTAATCATAAAAATTATCCCAAAAGAAAAAACAGCATTACTTCTGCCTGTGGGATTTATATTCCTTCATGTTTTGCGGGAAAGAACAGAGCTGCGGCCGGAAATTTTTAGCTTTCTATTTACGGCTTTAACTTATTATATTCTGGAAAAGTTCACATCGTCATTGCGAGCGAACACAGTGAGCGTGGCAATCTCACAAAATAATCAGATTGCTTCGTCTCCTTCGACTAACGCTCAGGATCCTCGCAATGACACAGCAGGAAAGTTAATTTTCTTTTTACCTATAATTCAGCTGATCTGGATTAATACCCATATCTATTTTTTTGTAGGCCTTGCCTTGCAAGCTGTTTTCCTAATCCACTCAATAAGCAGGAAGATAAGGTTGTTGAGTACGGTATTGTTGCTATCGATCCTGATAAGTCTTATCAATCCTAATGGCTTGACAGGCTTAATATACCCCCTCAATGTTACTAAAAATTACGGTTACACCATTGTGGAGAATCAGACCATGTTCCTTTTGGAAAGCATCAATTTCAAAGACCCTAACTTTTTATTTGTTAAATTATCAGCAGTGCTGATAGGCCTTTCACTACTGGTCGCCTTTTTCAGAAAAAACTGGCAAATGAAAAATATCCTGCTGCCAGTTGGTGGTCTGGTTCTGGCTTTATTAAACGTCAGGAGCTTCCCATATCTAGTTTTTCTATCCCTACCAGCCACTATGCAAAATTTTGGTGTCATTCCCTGGAACAAGTTAACAAAAACACTGACCATAGTAGCTGCCGCACTTCTGTTATTTGAAAGTTATTTTTATCTAAACGGGGATTATTACCGTTTTAATGACCAACCAGTCAGGCCAAACTTAGAATTTGCGGAAAGCACCAAAGGGGCTTTGGATTTTATGATTTCAAAAGATTTGCCGAAACCCTTATTTAATAATTTTGATATTGGAAGCTACATAATTTATAGAGCCTTCCCAAAATACCAAATTTTTGTTGACGGCAGGCCGGAGGCTTATCCTGCTCAATTTTTTAACGGAATTTACATACCAGGCCAATCTGACTATAATAATTTTAAGGAACTGGAAAAAATATATGGCTTTAAAACAATTATTTTTTCCCACACAGATCAAACTCCCTGGGGCAGGAATTTTTTACAATCGGTCATCAAAGATGAAGCATGGAAATTGGTCTATATTGATGATTTTGCGGTAGTACTCACCACAACGGAAACGATTAATCAGAAACAATTGCCAATAATAGACCCTGCCAAATTAGACCCTACTTCCTACCAATTTGGCAATCATGTTTCATATTTAAGGTTAGGTCTTTTTCTTCTAAATAATCAGTATATAGAAAGCGGCAGGCAATTTATTCTTAAAACTTTACAGCTTTTTCCAGATGATCCAATTGCCAGTCTTATTTTGGGACAACGATCTAAAAATATCTATCTTTGGTAGGCGCCTACGGAAATTTGGCAAGCTCGGATTTGGATTTGAGGAAGAAGTACCCCACAATTACTGCTGTTGCCAAGGGTGAAAGCCAGGCTGGAATATGGAACCCAAAGCTCTCCAAAAGCATAATCAGACCTAAAATCAAAATAGAATACATAGCACCGTTTTTCAAAAATACATATTTTTTAATTCTTTCTATATTAGAAACAGTAACCTGACGAACAACTATCGCCCCAATGCCGTTTCCTAAAAGAATAAGCGGTACAGATAAAGTAAAGGCAAAGGCTCCTAAAACTCCATCCAAGGAAAATGTGGCGTCAATTACCATCAGATAAAACACTTTGCTGGTATCTGTAATACTGCCTGTTTTATTTTCCATTTGCTTTTCCACCTTTTGCGCATTTTCCTTAAAACCGTGGGTGAGGAAAAAAAGGGTTGACCCCACAACTGCCCCAAAGGCCATAAAGGGATTTATTTTAAGAGCAAACCAGACAATTACGGACAAAAGTATAGAAACTATTGCGTAAAACCAAGCACCCTGGCTATGAAAAAATCTTTCACCTTTTAGTCCGTAGTATTTTTCTTCCAAAAACAGCCAATAAAAAAATAAAAATACCATAAATACTCCGCCCGCAATAAGAAGGATGGGAGCTGAAGACTCTATGGCCTCCGTGACTTTGTGGTTGCCGCTGAAGGTGGCGGTTAATGAGCCTATTGGGCCTAATGACGGAGCAACTGCCCAAACAATAAGCCATGGTAAAGTACCGCGTACTACAAAAACCGCAACTAAAAGTCCCCAGGTTAAAAACCACCTTTTGGCCTTCTCTCCCGTGGTTGAAAGAACTTGAGCATTGATGATGGCATTATCAACAGATGAGACCGTTTCAAAAAGAATTAAACCGGAAACGATCAATATGATTGATAAAAAGTCCATATTTTGTATTATACTAAAGCATTACGTCAATGATTAAAAGAGTAATTTCGCAACTTTTAAAAAATTATTTGATTATTTTAGTTATTTTCTCAATAGGAGCGGGCTTCGGCTATTCACAATCTAATAACAGTGGCGATCTGAACAAAACCACAGTACAAACGGAAAAAAATACTCCGTACGTGGGCTTATCGCCCAAGAAAGCATTTTTGGAAGAATCCTATAACAAGATAAAAAATAATTATTGGGATAACATTTCGGATATTCAGCTGATAGAACTTTTCAAGCTGGCGGCGGAAAAAAGCGGCTCAAAACTGCTATCCTCTAAAATTGAAAATAAGGAACAATTAATTTCGGAGCTTCTATCTGCTCAAAAAGATCTGTCTCAAGATCAAAAATCCAAGTTTATTCCTTTGGTTTTAAGTACTGTACTGGGCTCATTAAACCCGGCAGGAAGATCTGGACTTTTTACAACAAAGCAAGAAGTTCAACTTAAAAATACGGTGGAGAATATAAATCCGGAAAAGGATTTGTATAAGGATTTGGGGGTTAACAAAGGCGCTTCGGAAACTGCCGTAATAGATGCTTTCCAAAAACAGGAAGTACAATTGAGGGGTCAAAATACCCCTGAAGCAAAGGAGAAATTGAAGCAGTTAACATATGCCAAAGATGTTTTGACCAATATAGACAGGAAACAAAACTACGATCAAAAGGGGATTGAGCCAACCATTTTTACCAGGGTTGTCGAACCTGGAATTTTATATCTGCAGTTTAAAAAATTCTCACCAACATCATATGATGAATTCATCAAGGCTTTTGATGCCTACAAAAATAACTCCACGCTCTATGGCCTGATCTTTGATCTAAGGGGGAATGTTGGGGGTGCAATAGATGCCACTGCTTACTTTTTGGGCCTTTTCATAGGCAAAAACCAATATGCCTTTGACTTTTACCACAAAGGTGAATATCAACCATTCAAAACTCCAACAGACAAATTGCCTTCTATTGCCAAATTTAAACAAATTGTGATTCTTGTTGATAATCAAACTCAATCCTCGGCAGAAATGATGGCAGCCGGTTTAAAAAAATACCGTGTGGGGGTAGTTTTGGGTGTTCCCACCAGAGGATGGGGGACAGTGGAAAGAGTTTTCCCATTGGAAAATCAAATATCCGATACGGAAAAATACTCCATCTTTTTAGTACATTCAATAACTTTGCGGGATGACAATCTTCCAATTGAAGGAAGAGGAGTGGAACCAAACGTGAATATTAAACAGCCTGATTGGGCACAACAACTATTTACCTATATTCGTAATCCCGAGCTAATTTTGGCAGTAAAGACTATTCTTTGAGTATGAAATAATCAGATTATTTATGCCAACCCCTGTTTGGATCTTTTCTTAACTCCTCGGTTTCAGTCCCCCTTTTATAATCATCTTCCAGGCGGTAAGTATTGCCAATTTCCGGTGTAGAAACTTCTAATACATCTGAATCTTCCTCACCAACCAATCTGTGCTGCTGATTGATATTGGTGGTGTAACCATAGCCCTTTTCCATATTAACTTCCTCAAGCTCACCTTGAGAATTTTCCAAAATCATCTTTACCTTACCGGAAAGCAAATACCAGCTTTCCATTTTTTTATCATGGACTTGCAGACTTAATCTTGTACCACCATTGATATGCAAAACCTTACCCATGTAAGGTGAGCCTTCCGGAACAAAGTGGAGCTCATATCCCCAGGGTTTTTCTACTTTTTTAATATAGGGAGTATTGGTAGACTGGTGATTATCCGGCATGGGAATATTATACCTCATATGATACCATGCGGAGATATGCCCCATCTTATCAGTATTTTAGGCCTAAGTTTTCTGCTGGGGATGCGTCATGCCACAGATGCGGATCATGTAGTGGCAGTTACCACCACTGTCAGCCGGGCAAAAAAAGGTATTTTAAATTCGGCGCTGATTGGGATACTTTGGGGAATAGGACATTCGTTAACAGTAACTTTGGTGGGAATTCCCATTATATTATATGCCCTGGTGGTTCCACCAAGACTGGGTATGTTTTTGGAATTTATTGTCGGATTGATGCTAGTTATTTTAGGTTTGTTAAACCTAACTAATTTTTCTTCAAAATTCGTAGGAAAATTTACTCAACTGACTATCCACCAACATCCACACCCAAACGGCAATACTAAGCATTCACACATCCACCTGCATTTTCCCACTTTACTAAACAAAAGTTTTCACCATCTGGGAGCTTTTACCATCATCCGTCCCATCACAGTGGGGTTGGTACATGGGTTAGCCGGAAGTGCAGCCATTGCCCTGTTAATTTTAAGCACTATCAAAAATACCACTCTGGCAGTATTTTACCTGTTTGTATTCCATATCGGAGTGGTTTTAGGAATGATGGTGGTGACCATATTACTGGGGGCATCGATTGCGGTGACCAAAAGAAAAAGTCAGACTGTAAACCATTATCTGGTGGTTGTTTCTGGTTTTTTGAGCCTGCTATTTGGCTTATATATCATGTACCAAACAGGACTTGACCTATGAGCGTAGAACGAAGAGCGGCAAATAGACTTTGCTGCGGGACATGGATAGAGACGTATCCGCCTACGGCGGATTAACGAACCTCGTAAACGGGTCCCAATCCTTAAGTCTCACATATCAAAATTCAGGCTCAAAGAGAGTCTAAATTTTGCTAGCTGCGGGACATGGATTCGAACCATGATAGGTAACTCCAAAGGCTACCGTCCTACCATTAGACGATCCCGCAATGTTATCAAATTCTATCAAAACCCAAAGGACTATGTCTATAATAAGGGTAATGGTCAAGATTATCACCGTTATTATTGTCATCATTTTAGCCTCATTACTGCTGGTGTTTCTGTTTGGAGATTTCACAAGGACTGCAAGAGAGTCTGTCAGTGGTACTTTAGGACAAACTGTTACCCGCTATCAAACTTCGGTCAAAGATACGAAGGACAATTTAGAACAAAATTCTCAAAATGCTGTCAATAACACAAAGGAAACTATTTATGATAAGGCTCAAGAGGTTTTAGATACGGTTTTTAATAAACAAACATCAGATGAAAAAGTAATCAGTATTAATGTTTTAACTGCAGATAATATATCAGTTGGGGTAGATCAAAAAGTATATGATATCGATTTATCCAAAGATGCTAACTTTAAGGTGACTTTATCAAAAAATAGTAAATATTATCTTAAATTCCAAAATGTAGCCCCAAACTCCTGTCTTTTTATCAAGGACAAAAGATATGAGATTGGGGATAATCAAATTATAGAGGTGCAATTCAGTTCAACCGGCACCTATGCCATTAAAACAAATACCTGTAATCTCACCGACCGCAATATCGGCGAGATAATTGTACAGTAGTTACCAATCTTAGACCAGATACACTGAAGTACCGGGTTTGGTGGGTTTATCAACCTTCAGCCCAAATGAATCTCCCTTTTTTACCTGATCCACACTTTCGTGGTCAACCTGTAAAGACTCTATTTTCTGATCAAACTCTTCTTCACCCCTTTTGAATTTGACCTCATCACCAACCTTTAATCCTCCTGACTCAAGATCAACTATGGCCACACCCAATTTGTCATAGAAGTGTACAACTTTACCTACTGGTTTATCCAAATTTCCTCACCTCCAATCTACCATATTATACCTTATTGACTTTTGGTATTAAATTATGTCTATGATGTAAATAAAGGGGGTGATAAAAAGGTGAATACCAAAATGCTAGTCGGCTGGGTTGTTGCTTTGGCGGCAGTGAACTGGGGTTTGATAGGTGTTTTAAATGTTAATCTTGTAGAAGCAGTACTTGGTTCGGGAAGTGTTTTGACCAGAGCTGCTTACGTTTTAGTTGGAGTTGCAGGAGTCTATAAACTATACAGCTTAATGGTTAAAAAATAATCTGTCTCTTAAGGATTGGTATTATTTTAAAATCCGGCTCAAATGGGGCCGGATTTTTGTGGAGCGGGAGACGGGACTCGCACCCACGACCTGTCGCCGTGGCGACCATCTACCATTGAACCCAGAGCTGGTAACCGTACTTCGCTCGAACCTTTTTGATTATATCACTCCTGAGCTAGGGTTAGAGTTAGTAGCTCTGATGCATCACCTAAAGATAAATAGCTTCAAGGATCTGAAGAAGTGATATACTAGGTGTACCGAAAGATCTTTGTGGTGAAAGTACCTTTTGAGGGAGCGAATGTCGGCACTGGTAACAGATGACCGTCTTGGCCACAGAGATCGCTTTTTTGGGACGCAAAGAATGAAAGGAACTCTAACTTCGTTATTCAAGATGGATAGTGCCAGAGGAATGGAAATAGGGGCTGGTTTTACCCCACTGTGTTTTGAACTTAATCAATTTATCGATTTGCCAGACAAGAAAAAGGAAGAATTGTTTGAACCAATTCTCTCTACTATGAAGAAATTAGGTCGTCTTGCTGATGCAACAGATCGTTATTTAGAACTCGAAAAAACTAAGATGGAGCATCTTGTCAAAAGGCATGAGTCTGACACAAGCAGTGTTCAAGTTTCACATCAAGATAGTTCTACTGAGTTAGAGGGAGCAGTAGATGACGTTATTAGCAATTCAAAGGCAGCACAAGATGCTGTAGTAAAATTGCTTAGACCATTATGGAATATCAATTTAACCACTTATGGTGACGCCGGTTTACAGGTTTCAAAATCATTAAAGAGAAATGTTCCCCAAGGATCTCAATCTAATGTTGAAAAACTTATTAAGCTTATAGAAGCAAGTGAGTCGTGGTTTAGAAAACTTCGAGATATAAGGACGAAAACCGAGCATATGGGTGCAACAATTATCACCCCATTGGGAGTTACTACAGTTAACGGTAAGCTACATAAACAATACCCAAAAGTTGAAAATCAAATTCTAGGATCTGAATTTGTCGATATTGTTTACAACAATGTCTTTTGTTTCCTCCAAGATTTTATTGTATTGTCCTTATCAAGCCGCTTTTTTGGAGGTTTAATTCCAGTAGTTACAAATGATGAAAAAGGAACAAAAAGAAAATTTGGTGTAGCAATAGCTAAAGTTGAATAGGTCAGAATTTGGTCTCCGGCAAAAATCCCCAGAATTATAATACGACAAATGAGGTCGAGTCGTGATTAATGGCCTCTTCCACTATTTTGGTTATAGAACGGCAATTTTCCTTCGTTATCCTCTTTGTACTTCTTAATCCAAAAGTTTTCCCATTCAAATTGTTTTTCGGGATCGTTTATGACTGAATATTCAATGGTATCGTATACCCATTTCGTTCTTTTAGGAGCATTTATTCTGGACTCAATAACACCCTTTCCAATATATACTATCAAGCCGTTATTTTTGTATCGATATATACCTCTTAAACCTTTAAGATCGGCAGTAGGCCCTACAATGTGTTCAAAGGTAGGATGAAGCTGGGCAAACCAGATGCTAGTATCCTCAAGGTCTTGTTTTACCTCAAACTGTCTATGTTTTTGGTTTTCATACTCAGAGATATTCCTAAGTAATGCATGGTGCTCATATAGCTTCTGAGCACCTGTAGATTTGGTAACATCATTAGGATTATCTGAATAGAGAGCTAATGTATCCTTAAAATTACCTTCCACACCTTTAACATTTTTGTCTTGATAAAGAAACTGGAAATATATTCTATAGTTTTCATAATCAATGCCCGGTCGAACTCTGTTATATTGGTTCAAGTTGGCTACTTTGGTAAACACGGCATTGTAACCTATATGCTCCTTACGTAGAGTAATCTTTGGAGTTGTATCCCTAAGAAACGAGTCTGATCTTTGATACCATTGAATTGCCATCTTAATAATAGACTAGCATACTAGTTTCTATTTTGTCAAGTACTTGGTTCACTGTATCAATAATCTACTTCATAAACCAGAGCTACCACTACTACGAGTACAACAACTAGTTCAATTCAATTTATTGAAAAAAACTGAGACAGGTTCAATTCCGATCACCGGTATAAATTTTCTGAAGCTACCGAAAAAAAGTTAAAAATTGAGGCTTGGAATAGAGAAAAGATTATTTTTGAGGACAAATTGGCAGAATTTCCAAAAACAGGTCCGGTTATGAGCGGCGGACCGGATTTGAACCGGCGACCTTCTCGTTGGCAACGAGACATTCTACCACTGAACTACCGCCGCATTAGAATATTTTTAATCTCTTCTCTACCTTTTCCTGTTTTAAAGTACATCTCTCGTCTATAAGCTTCGTGCTTTGTTTGATATTCTTCCCTATAAACTAACTCAAACAGTGCAGTAAATTTAGTATATTTCGACTGGCTGTTATGATGTGCCTCGACCCAGAATCGAACTGAGATAATCCGCTCTTCAGGCGGACGCCTTGACCACGTTGGCAATCGAGGCAAAACAGGTAGATTATATCTCACTTTCTGAAAAAAATGAAGATTAGAGCTAAGATTGCAGAAATTATCAGGGCAGATGTAAAAGGTAATCTAAACTCTTGACTTTCTTCTACATGGTGTTAAACTGACCACATTGCCCTGAAATTATGGCAGGATTGGGTGTAGAAATAGCATTGGTTCAAGAAATCTCCAAACCTCACAAAGTTTTATCTCTAAATGGATTAATAGGAGTAGATAGAAGAACAGCAGCAGCTAGGCTCGGTACAAAGGAAGAACCTACAAGAAGAATCCCCTTTACTTTTCGCGGAATTCAAGATCTAATAAGGGTGGCAATCGGTATTGATATTCAAAGACCAACTGCTGTGGTTACTCATCATCTACAAGGAATGAATTTCCAGCTAATACAGCATCCACGTACCCGCTCTATACTTTGGATCGGAAATCCTGAGGTTTCGGATGAACCTTTTGCTCTTGAGCAGGCAACCGCAACTATAGAGATAGAACGAAATGATTGTCCTGATAAACCTGGACATTTCACACCCCGCCATCTTCGTATTGGAACTTATGAACCCAATTTAAAGCGCCCTATCGGAGTTGCCTGGCTTCTGAGGGATGGCTTTGACATTCAACAAATCGATGTGGCCCCTTCCCCGTTGGAATATCCCCAAAATGTATATGGTGTAACTGTTCCGGAGGCGGAAGCAGAAAGAATTCCAACAGATACAGAATCTTATGCTCGTACATTCAGTGCGGCTCTTATTACGGAAAGAATGATTCCTCCTGCTCCATATCCACTATGGAGGGGAATATTAAGATTTGGAGGATTTTATGCGTTTGATGCAAGCCATTTAGCACCTTGGGGTTTTTATGCATTACGAGGTCCCTCACAAGTCATTGTTGGTTTCCAGGGAGGAGATAATGAATTTCTTAGACAATTGCCACGCGCTGTTGGATATGGAGGGCAAATACAGAGACCTCTTCCTTCATGGCATCTTGCTTTCCCTGCAAGCCTGAGAAAAGTTTAGCCTAATTCATCTAATAATTACACATCCGGCTAGATTTCTGGGCTCAAACTATAAACTATTTAACAGTCACGCTTTTGGCCAAATTTCTGGGTTTATCCGGATTAAGTCTTTTTTTCACTGCCAAAAAATAACCTAACAACTGGGCAAAAACAATGTGGGGTAAAACAGATGAAGCCCCAACATCTTTTACTTTAAAAAAGTAATCAAAACTTGGGGCTTTTTCAACTCCCACCCCCACAACATAAGCACCCCTGGCCTTAACTTCCATGGCATTTGCCAAAACAGCAGGGCGTGTTTCATCTTCGGGGACGAATAAAATAACCGGCGTCCCCTTATCTATTAAAGCAATACAACCATGCTTTAACTCACCAGATGCAAATCCTTCTGCATGGATATATGAAGTTTCCTTAATTTTAAGGGCAGCTTCTAGCGCCACCGGGTAAGAAAGGCCTCTTCCTAAAACGAAAGTATGCTGAGCCTGATAAATTTTGTCTGCCAGTTTTTTAATCTCGCCTTGTTTTTTGATAATTTCTTCAATCTCTTTTGCACTATTTTCAATCACCTTAATTCCTTCTTCTAACTTGCCTGCAAATCCATATGCATAAAGCAGCAAATTCGCTACCATGGCAATTACCGCTTTAGTGGATGCTACGGCTTTTTCAGGCCCAGCATTTAAAAGATGTTTTATATCTGCCATTCTATAAAGAGTTGAACCTAATGTGTTAGTTAAGGCCACAACTTTTGTGCCTTTCTTTTTGGCCAAATTTACAGGTTCCACAACATCAATAGTTTCACCAGACTGAGATACTGCTATAAGTAAACTTTTATCTGTTAAAAAATCCTCAGTATAATTAAATTCAGACCCTATTGAAAAATTCACATGCTTTTTGGCAATTTTTGAAAAAGCATATTCCCCTAAAAAACAGGTGTACGATGCAGAACCACATCCCAAAAAGTAAGTACCAAAGGCATTTTTTAATTCTTTGATGATTTTTTCCACAGAATCCAAGCTTTGAATTTGGTTATATAAAACTTGGGGCTGTTCGTAAATTTCTTTAAGCATAAAATGGGGGAATTGACCTTTTGTGCCTTGCGTATATTTCCAGTCAATATTGGTAAATTCAGCCTGAATTTCATTTAAATCTTTGACTTCATAAAGCTTTAGCTCTTTATTTAAAACAACCAATTGCCCGTCTTCTAAAAATATAAGTTTATTTGTTAAAGGCAAAATTGCATTAGGGTCTGAAGCTATTACAAATCCGCTTTTGGTTTTACCTAAAACCAAAGGGGATCCTCTCTTGCAAGCCACAATTTCTCTGCCATCGGAAACTACAATGGCGGAAAGCCCTGCCATTTTATTAAAAATTTCTGCCACAGCATGTTTTAAGGAGTTGTTTTTAAACCGGTCCTCAATCAGATGAATTATTATCTCAGTATCTGTTTCAGATTTTAATTTATGGGATTTTAATTCCTTTTTAAGTTCAAGATAATTTTCCACAATACCGTTATGAACCAGAGCCAGCTTTCCATCACAACTTAAGTGTGGATGAGCATTTGTAACTGTTACTCCGCCGTGAGTTGCCCATCTTGTGTGACCTATGGAAATATTAGAAGCTGGAAATTTGAAACTGGATGGGAGAAAGCCAACCCTCTTTTCTATCTTCCACCCTACATTATCCATCTTCCAGTAAGCTACTCCCCAGGAATCATAACCACGGTATTCAATATCCAAAAGGCCATTAAAAACCTTTTGCGCTGCATCATTTGCCTGCCCAATATAGCCAAAAATTCCACACATAAATAATGCTCACTAGTATATCATAAGGAGGGTGTTAGTTGGTGCCACTATACGAACTGGCTCTGACACATTTTAGCAAGAATTACTAACATAGATATCCGGGTAAGTGTAGAAGCTCCTATAAAATAAGAGCCGCTTTTTCATATTCCCCCAAAGGAATGAATCCTAATACCAATTCGCCGGGTATACTTCTGGCTACAGCAATGGCGGCATCGTCGATACCTTCCCCATCGCTTAAAGGATCTGAGACAAATTCTGTTAAACTCTCCCTATCTCCATAGAGAACCTGTATTCCTTTTCGTCTTTTCATTCCTTCTAATACTCTGATGAGACTTTTGTCAAATCTAAAATATTTTCTTATATCCTCTTCGGGGTGACCATGTCTTAAGAGTATAGGACAGCTTGCAATTAATTCTTTTATACTTGTTAGTTTGGTCCTTTCGTAAGTTTCTGAAAGTGCTCGGAAATGAACATCTAAATACATTTCATCCAGTTCATCAAAACTTGCATTTTTCCTGACTGTCTCGCAGTATAGCTCATAGGCAGCCCAAGTTGATCCATGTCCCCGGTTTTCATATAAACTTCTCGGAAAAGGTGTTGAAATAGGAGCTATGCCAAAAACTTCCTTAAAAACATCTGGGTGTAAATCCAGGCTTATATGTTGGTCCCAAGAAGGTCCGTAGGTAGGGATAGCGAAGCTTCCACTTGCAAAACCCCTTCTTATCAGGCCAAGAGAAAAGGTAGAATATCCACCGATTTTGGATGAGAATTTTGGATCCTCTAATAATTTATTTAATTCTTGTTCCGAATAAATTGGAATACTTTGTTCAGGCATAATAAATACAGTTAATGCATTATTCTACCAGTTCAAAACAAATTTATCAACTATGGGACGTTGTGTGGACTCGAGAGGAGTCGAACCCCTGACCTGTCGCGTGTAAGGCGACCGCTCTAACCAACTGAGCTACGAGTCCATAAATATATCAGTGCCGGGGACAGGAGTTGAACCTGCACGCCTTTTGGGCACTACCACCTCAAGGTAGCGTGTATACCATTTCACCACCCCGGCATGGTGCCGAAGAGAGGAGTTGAACCTCCACCCCCTTGCGGGGACAAGCTTCTGAGGCCTGCGCGTCTGCCATTCCGCCACTTCGGCATATTCTTCCAGCAAATTATATCAATTTTTTGTTGTATAATACAAAGTTAAATGGCAACATTTAAACAAAAAATAGTTTCCCTCGGTGGAGGAACCGGTCATTTCTCGCTTCTTCGGGGATTGGTTGAACTAAACCAACCTGAACTTATCACCGCAATTGTGGGAACTTGGGACAGCGGCGGTTCTTCCGGCAGACTGCGAACCGAACTGGGAGTTTTACCTCCCGGGGATATGCGTCAATGCCTCCTGGCTTTAATGGAGGATCCAAAACAGCGCCAGGTGGCCCAAAAACTGTTTGATGACCGTCTTGCGGATATTCCGGGGCCCTTGCGGGGCCACAGCCTTGGTAATTTAATCTCTGCCCGGCTTGAGCATATCTACAAAGGAGCAGACCGTGGAATTGAGGCCGAGAGATTGCTTTTCAGGATCAGGGCTCGTGTTTGTCCGGTCAGTATATCGGAGTTGAATTTAATGGCAAAACTGGAGGGCGGAGAAGAACTGGAAGGCGAAGCAACTATTGATTTGAGAGGGGGAAAAAGCGACTATAATCCCAAAAAAAGAATCACCAGGATTTATTTTGAAACCAATGCGGATCCCAATCCACAAGCAATTCAAGCAATACTTGATGCTGAAAAAATCATCTTTTCCGCAGGAGATTTATACACCAGCATTCTACCTCATCTTTTGGTAGGCGGAATTAAAGAAGCCATTGACGAGTCAAAGGCCAAAGTAATTTTGATACTAAACCTGATGACTAAAGTGGGTGAAACAGATAACTTTAAGGCATCAGATTACCTTAAAGCATTCACATATTATCTGGGAGGAAATGACAGAATTGATTATATGATTGCCAATGAAAATAGCATGGGCGCGGAGATTCTGAAGGTTTACAAAAAGGATAAACAGCAGCCTGTTGAGGTTGATGAGGAAACCTGCAAAAAAATTTCCCCTAAAACTAAAATTATAAAAAAACCGCTGGCGCTCTACCATATCCGTGAGCATTTATTCAGGCACGATCCGCAAAAATTAGCCTCGACAATTCTTCAGTTGAGTTAGTTTGACCCAATTGATCCTTCGGCAGGCTCAGGATCAACCCTGAATTAAACTGAAGGGTTGACAAACCTCAAAAATTAAGGTTAATATTTTTGCAACAAAAAGCAGATGGACCCATTCGATAGACTCAGGTCTTCGACTCTGAGGTGAGCACCTCAGTGCTCAGACTCGAAGAGGTCCATAGTGAACGAAGTCGAAGTATGGACAAAACATATTCAGTTGGAGTGGGGCTGGTGGGCACCTGGTTTGCTGCCACTTTCATCTCCCTAATTTTTGCAATACTTTTTAATATCTACTTAAACACCAACAAGGTGGTAGCCTTTTCCAACCAACAGTTCGGGTTATTTGCAGCCTTGCCTAATAATATATTTGAATCCTCCCAGGACATTAAAAAAGCAGATGCCAGAGCAAAAATTATTGAGGATTTTTTCTTAAACTATCAATCACCCTTGGCAGGCTTGGGCAACTTACTTATACAAATTTCCGACCAATATGCGCTTGACTACAGATTACTGCCAGCTATTGCCATGCAGGAGTCCAACGCCGGGAAAAAAGTAATTGAAGGGTCATACAACCCTTTTGGCTACGGGATATACGGGAATATTATCCTAAAATTTGGATCATGGGAGGAAGCAATAGCAAGAGTGGGCAGGGCTTTAAGGGAAGATTACCTTAACAAAGGCTTGGTCACACCTGAACAAATTATGACCAAATATACCCCTCCCTCGTTGGAAAAAGACGGAGCCTGGGCCAAAGGGGTTTCCTCTTTCATGGAAGAGTTAAGGTAATTTATAATCGATTAGATTACAGTCTTCCGAAGGAAGTTTATCCTCTAGTATTTGACTTTTGAAGTTAAATTTGATACTATAAATGGCTCAAATCCTGATATCTGTCCTACAGAGTCAGGATTTTTTTATGGCTATGAAAATTCTCTTTTCGGTACTTGCCATGTTGTTAATTATTTACACCCCTAACTTAAATAGGGTGGCAAGGGCTGATGAAGAAAAAAAAGTTACAGAAGGAGTTAAGGCAAAACAGCTGGATGGGCGGGCAGAAATTTTGAGTTTATACCTGGCAAAATATGATTCACCCCTGCAGTATCATGCCCAAGATTTTGTTGATGCTGCCCAAACTTATAATCTGGACTGGAAACTGGTTGCCGCAATTGCCGGAGTGGAATCTACTTTTGGTAAATTTATCCCCGGAGGATATAACGGGTGGGGATGGGGTGTGTATGGAAATCAGGCTATCTTTTTTAATTCCTGGAAAGAGGGAATTTTTACTGTTTCAAAAGGTTTGAGGGAGAACTACCTGGATAAGGGACTGACTGATCCTTATTCCATAAACAGAAGATACGCTGCCTCACCAACCTGGGGGCGTAAAGTGGCTTATTTCATGAATGATTTAGAAAAGTTTGCTACCAAGTTTGAATCTGAAACAATAGATTTATCCCAGGTAGAATCAACCCCTAAGATTGCTGCCGTTTCCGGGCGGCTGGTTATAGATTAATCTTAATCTTGGTATAATTCCCACATGCAGACTTTTATAGCGGTTTTTTTAGGTCAGGTCATTTCTTATTTGTCAAAGATTTTAAGGATTGGTGGTGGTTCGGCAGCTCCAGGACTTTATGCTCTCAAATTGGATCCTGACATAGTTAGTAAATTAAGTTCTAAAATCCCCATGAATGTGGTTGTCACAGGAACAAACGGCAAAACCACAACCTCCCGAATGATTGCACATTTTGCTTCCAAGAGTGGTATAAAAGTCATACGAAACCACACAGGCTCAAATCTGGAAAGAGGCATTGCTTCTACTTTGATTAATTCTTATTCCCACATCCTCAGCGAGAACATAGATTTAGGGATATGGGAATTAGATGAGGCTGCATTTAATACTGTTGCTCCAAAACTTAAACCAGATATTATAGTTTTTTTGAATGTATTTAGAGATCAGCTTGATCGCTATGGCGAAGTGGACACCGTAGTCAAAAATTGGTGCCAAACATTAAAGAATTTACCCCCAAAAACAGTGGTGTTGGTTAATGGGGATGATGCAAATACTGCAAAATTATCTAAATGCTTTAAAGGTGTTATCCAAAAATTTGGGGTGAAAGACTTTAAAATTGTGGGGGAAAGTCTGGTGCACGAAAAAGAGCATGGAAACCTCGATTACGAAGCTAAGAATGTAAAACTTAGTGGCTTAAATGGATCTACTTTTGCCTTAACGATATTCAATATACGATTAACGATAAACCTGCCTCTTCCCGGCGTCTACCATATTTATGATTTTCTGGCAGCATTCGCAGCAGGTTTAAACTTGAGTTTTAAACCAGATACTATGATTTCCTCGCTTAAAAATTTTTCTCCTGCCTTTGGCAGAGTAGAAAAACTCCCGTTTGGCTACATATTTTTAATTAAAAACCCTGCCGGGGCAACAGCGGTCTTTGAAACAGTTACCCCAAATATCAAAAAAAATGACAGGATGCTTTTTGCTTTAAACGATAATATTGCGGACGGAACAGATGTTTCCTGGATCTGGGATGCGAATTTCGAACTTCTTCGAAATTCGCCCCGAGCGAAGTCGAGGGGCCCCTCACTTTATGTATCTGGTGCCAGAGCCTATGATTTGGCTGTCAGGCTTAAATATGCGGGATTTGATCCAAAAACAATGATTGTTGATGATAGTTTAAGCAATGCTCTTAAAGAAGCTACAATGGGGTTAAAAGACAGGCTATTTGTATTTCCAACTTATACTGCCATGCTAAAACTGCAGTCAATTTTGGCAAAAACCAAAATAAAGAAACATTATTGGGCGGAGGAAAATTAGCTATCAGTCTTCAGCTTTCAGCCATCAGACAGTCACAAAAAAGTCTGATGACTGACGACTGACATCTGACGACTATTATGAAACTAATCATTGGTTATCTATACGGGGATCTGATGAACATCTACGGGGATACAGGCAATATTATCACCCTGACAAAACGGGCCCAGTGGAGGGGGATTGAGGTTCAGGTTAAACAAATTTCCATGGGGGATAAATTTAAAAAAGGAGACACAGATATCTTTTTCTTTGGTGGAGGACAGGATCAGCAACAAGAATTAGTAGCTAGGGATTTGGTAGTGAGTAGTAAGGGTAAGATTATAAAACAAGAAGTCGAGCGCGGAGTGCCACTTCTCTCTATTTGTGGAGGATATCAGCTACTGGGAGAGTATTATAAACCCCACAAAGGTCTAAAACTTCCTGGAGTAGGACTATTTCCAGCCTATACTGTGGCCAGTTTTGATCGCATGATCGGCAATATAGTGATAGAAGTTAATGGTTTATCGTTAATCGATTATCGGAAAGGCAAAAAACAACGATACACGATAAACGATACACGATATTCCAACCTTTTGGTTGGCTTTGAAAACCACTCCGGAAAAACCTATCTTAAAAAAAGTGCCATTCCTTTGGGAATGGTTATGAAAGGATTTGGAAATAATGGAGAAGACGAAACAGAGGGCTGCATTTATAAAAATGCCATTGGATGTTATATGCACGGATCACTTTTACCTAAAAATCCAAAACTGGCAGATTGGCTTCTTAAAAAAGCTCTGGAAGTAAAGTATGGGGAAGATATCGAACTGGAACCTTTGGATGATACTTTGGAACTTCAGGCACACCAGGTTGCTGTGTTAAAATATTCATGAGTCCACCTGAATGGCCAAGTGGCGAAATGGTATACGCGTACGGTTTAGGACCGTATGGGGAAACCCGTGGAGGTTCGAGTCCTCTCTTGGCCACCAAGACGGCCATTTAAAACTCCAACGGTGTTGCTTGTGTGTAATATAAATATTATTGCAAATCATCTTGACAGTCCAATTTGATTATCCTATAATACAAAATTATGAAAGAAAGAGAGCCCTTAGAGCAAATAAGAGTAAGCCTGCAAAGAGGAAATTTGGTAGATATATCGAGAGGAGATACGCGCCTGCCTGGCGAAAAACAAGCAGATTTATATTTTTTAAATGTTCCATCTACGGGAAGATCGGAAATAACAGCTACTCCTGATCAAGTGATGGGTATTCGTAATAAAGTACAAGTGATAGTAGGATGGTTAATGCAGCAAGGACAACTAGGAACAGATCATCCTGATTATGAATATCGAATAGCGAATGAAATTAATACTCCAGAAGAGTTACAGCATATGTACTGGCATGAGCAAGATCCGTTTTCTGCGACAGCCTACTCTGTTCCAGGAGAAGGGCCTTACTTATTGGCAGTCGCTAAAATTGATAAAGAAAAAGGGGCTGACATAGATTTTTCATTTACACACACGGGCGATTTTGAACTGGAGGTTTCATTGGTGGGAGAGGCAAGAGAAGACGAACCTACTCCATCAGATGAACTTCCTGAATATATGAAAAAGGTTGTTGTAGAAGAATATGTAGAAGATGCAAAAAGAAAGATTGAAGAGTATAAAGAAAGATTGAAAAGAGAGGGAAGGAAGCTCGAGGTGGTTCAGGATTATTATTACTCGGGGGAAAGACCATTGGAGGAAATGAGTGACGAAGAATATGCTTTAATCGAGCAGGTTTTAAATGAATTTATGGAATTAAACAGAATTCAATAAGTTTATAGTGACCTCTATTACCCGAAAAGTTTGAAAGTTGAAAACAGCAGAGAACTTTTTACAATTAAAAGAGTTTATTAAAACACAAGAGTTAACAGCACATATACTATCATGGGCATGGGCCTTAGTACTACAGGGATTTGACTTATAGCCCTAAAGTAGTAAAATTTACATACTTATGAACTTAGGTATCCTGGATTCAAAAATTTTACCACAGACTCAAATAGGTGGGGCTTTGGGCTTCTTTGACGAATGGGGAGGAGAATTTCTCAAGAGCACCCCACAAGCTGTGGCAGATGGGGGGAACTTTGTTACTGATGCAATAGTAGATCTATTTAAGCAAGACGTACTTGTTCGTCCAACTCCAATCGGAGGTAAAACAGAATTAAAATTTGATAAAAAGGAGCAAGAACATAAGGAAAAAGTCAGGGTAATAAACTTTCAAAAAGAACTTTCCCAAAGACAAAAGGATGAATTGGACAAAGATAAAAGAAAAAAGGCCATCATTAAACAGCGGGAAAATGTCATCAGGACAATTGGGGGAATAACGAACTTTTCTTACGAAGATGTTATGGATGATCAGGGCAATATGAGGTTAGATGTTGAAGTCTGGTTTAATAAAAAGAATTCGGAAATGCAGGAGAACGATCTCAAAAAACAAAAACAAAACCAAGTTAAACAAGCAACAGGTAAGATTAATTACTTTATGCAGCATAATATGGCAGGGGAGCGGGCAGGCGGACAACATATGCTCTCGGCTGTAGGATAAACTTCTTTCTTGAATAAGTTTACTTCATTGTATAAAATTCAGATGAGGGCGGTTAGCTCAGTTGGTAGAGCGCGTTCTTGACGTGAATGAGGCCGCGGGTTCGAGCCCTGCACCGCCCACTCTAAAAATGGATAAAATTTTAAAAGACCACAAACAATTAGGACAAGAGCTGGAGCTCTTTTTTACCCACGAAATTGCTCCCGGTGCTCCTTTTTGGTTGCCAAAAGGAATGATTATTTTTAAGGAGCTGGAAAAGTATATCCGCGAACTCACTGAAAAAGCCGGCTACCTGGAAACCTCAACTCCGATTATGGTTAAAAGCGAATTGTTCAAGCAATCCGGGCATTGGGAAAAATTTGGCCAACATAATATGTACAATCTTCAATTGTCAGATGAAACAGATGATTCCAAACCGGTTTCGTATTCCTTAAAACCCATGAACTGTCCGGAATCAACAATCATTTATAGATTCAGGCCAAGATCTTACAAAGAACTGCCGCTTCGACTTTCGGAAATTGGCAGGCTTCATAGAAGAGAAAAATCAGGAGAGGTTAACGGGTTACTGCGGGTAAGACAGCTCACCATGGACGACGCTCACATTTATGCAGCAGAAGATCAGATATTTGATGAAGTGTCCGGTATTTTGGATATGATGATGGAATTTTATAAAAGTCTTGGATTTGAGTATGAATTCAGATTGGCAACAAGGCCGGATATCAGGGCAGGATCGGATGCGGGTTGGGACAAGGCCGAAAGGAAGCTTACGGAAGCCCTAAAAAAGAAGGGGATAAAAGCCGGGGATAAGATGGGGGACGGCGCATTTTATGGCCCTAAAATTGATGTACACATTAAGGATTCGCAAGGGAGAGAGTGGCAGTTGGCAACTGTTCAACTGGATTTTCACCAACCGGAAGCGTTTAAATTGGAATATACGGATGAAAAGGGACAAAAAGTTAGACCTGTTATGATACATAGGGCAATTTTTGGATCTTTTGAGAGATTTGTTGCAATTTTAACCGAGCATTTTCAAGGCGCTTTTCCTTTGTGGTTATCACCAATTCAGGTAATAATTATACCCATCTCGGATCAAAATAATGAATATGCACAAAATGTACTCGAACAATTAAATAGTTCAAACATTAGGGTTGAGCTTGATAATAGACCAGAAACCATGCAGGCCAAGATCAGAGACTCCCAACTACAAAAAATTCCTTATATGTTAATAGTCGGCAAAAAAGAAGAGGAGATTGGTCAAGTATCTGTTAGAACCAGATCAGGTGAAAAATTAGCATTATTGAGTATTGAGGAATTTACTAAAAGGATCTTGCATGAAATTGAGTCTAAACAATAATATATGATAATATTAAAAATACTGGAAGGAGAGTTTTAGCTGGCCAAATTTCATAGATTAAACCAATTTATCCAGGCGAGCAAACTGCGGGTTATAGATTCTGATGGTAAGCAAGTAGGAATCTTAACTAAAGAAGAAGCTTTAAAAAAAGCAAAGGATGAGGAATTGGATCTGGTGGAGATAGCTCCTAACACCGATCCTCCGGTGGCAAAAATTGTAGATTTTCAAAAGTTTAAGTACGAGGAGCGCAAAAAAGAACGGGCAACTAAAAAAGGGTCGGAAGGGGGACTTAAAGAGCTTTGGTTGTCCCCCAGAATTGATGAACACGACCTTAAAGTAAGAGTTGCAAGAACGCATGAGTTTTTAAAGGACGGCTTTAAAGTTAAGCTGACCGTAAAATTTAAGGGGAGGGAGATGGCACATCCTGAAAATGGACGGGCAGTCTTAAATCAGACGATTAGCCTTTTGGGTGAAGGGGTGGCAATTGAAAGGGAAGCGAAGTTTGAAGGAAGAAATTTATCCATAATAGTGACTAAAAATAGAGGTGTGAAAGCCCAACCCCAAATTAAGGGAGGTAATTCTTTGAAGGATCAGGTATAATGTGAATCTCAAAATCATGCCAAAGCAAAAAACGAAAAAAACATTTTTAAAAAGAGTAAAGATTACCTCCAAGGGTAAGATTTTAAGAAGACATCAATTAGGTGCAGGGCATCTAAAAAGGAAGAAAACAAAAGGTGCCCTGAATCGTCAAGGCAAAACAACGGAATATTTTAAGGGCGAATCCAAAAGCTTAAGAAAGGTGATTTCGGCATAAGGATCTCAAGTATGGGTAAAGAAACCAGAAACTTTAGACAAACCGGCAGTTCAAGAAAAGGCAACTCGATTCCCAGAAACTACTCCGGTATTAATAGAGCAGGTTATTTTGGAAAAGTAATTAATTTTTTCAAAAAGGGCGGTTATTATGGCAAGAGTTAAAAGAGGTGTTACCTCTCATAGAAAACATAAAAAAGTATTGAGCCTGACTTCCGGCCACAGGGGTGGCAGAAGCAAGAATATCAGGGAAGCAAAATCTTCCCTTCTGCATGCCGGGCGATATGCGTTTGCCGGCAGAAAATTGAGGAAGCGTGATATGAGAAGTCTTTGGATCATACAACTGGGAAATGCCCTGCGGGCAGAGGGATTAAGTTATTCCAAATTTATCAATCAACTCAAACTCAAAAACATACAACTAAACCGCAAGCTCATGGCAGATTTAGCAATCAACCACCCAGATGATTTTAAAAAAGTTATCGAAGAAGCAAAAGCCTAAGAAAATTGTATTGGCAGTAGGGGCACACCCTGATGATATAGATATCGGGTGTTCCGGTACCATCTCCAAAATTATCCAAGATGGTGGTGAAGCTTTCTATTTAGTACTCACAGACGGGAGCAAAGGGTCCGAGGATTCCAAAATCTCCGATAAGAAACTGACAAAATTAAGGCATGCGGAACAAGAAAATGCCGCCAAAATTCTGGGAGTTAAAAAAGTTTTTTTCCAAGATTTCGTGGATGGGGAATTAGAAAATACTCCCGAGTTAAGAAAACAGATTGTCAAAATTATTCGTCAAGTTAAACCCGAAACAGTGATCTGTTTTGATCCAACTTTAGTCTATGATGAAAACCGCCGGTTTATCAATCATCCGGATCATCGAGTTTGCGGCCAAGCAACTTTGGATGCAATCTTTCCCTATGCTCGAAATGTCAGATCATTTCCAGAACTTCTTGCAGAAGGTTTGGAACCACATGTTGTAGAAGAAGTGTTACTGGTCAACTTCGGAAAGCACAACTTTTATGTGGATATTTCCAAAACTGTTGATTTAAAAATGAAAGCTATCTCCTGTCATAAAAGCCAATTCAGAGATATAGAAAAGTTTCAGGAAAGAATCAAGCAAATGAGCGCAATGCTGGGTAAAAAAAGTCAGCCTAAAGCAAAATACGCTGAAGCCTTTTTCAGAATCACCCTTCGTCAACCCTCTTAGATCCGACTGAGTTATCCTGTTGGTATATTGATATAGTCACACCTCCGAGATGCGATATCAAGATATGATATTAAGAAAATTTGATTTCCTTATCAACCTATAGTAGAATAATTCTTTCGTATTCTGTATCTTACTTTTATGTCCCATCTTGAAACAAGCCTTGAAGAAAAACTTATTCCAAGATATCGGCCGATTGATATGGCAGTCCGAAGGATACCACCTAAGGAGGCTGCCGGGTTTATCCGGGGATGCGGCACTATATATGTTCTTACTGCTAACTTTAATCCTGATGTTATCTTTATTCCTGAAAGAGGAGCTGGACCAATTGGGTGGGCCCTTGAAACTTTAGGAAATTTTTATGGAAGACGATTGTATCAAGTTTCTCTACCCTTAGGAACACATATTGAAGTTGAAACTGGTATAGAGGCCAGATTGACAAAAGTTGAAAAAAAACTAGTAGCAGAATGGGGGGTGGAAAGAGCTTTAGGCGCATGCGGATCAAGTCAAAGATTTATGCTAATTGACGAAGCGCAATCCGGGGCCACAATTACGACTGCTGCACACCGCTTATCTTCTTGTCTACAAAGAATGGAAGTACCTGAACCTCTATATGTTATTGCAGCACAGGACAGTAGAAATGGTTGGTCGGATCGCAAAAAAGCCCACGGATTTAAAACCCTTATCAGAAACAACTGCCCGTATGTACGAGCAGAAATTGTTAAGATGCCGCTTTTTTCCACCGATCGACAAGTTTTTTTAAATCATATTTTATATTCCGTTAGCGATGAACCCTTAAAAAGACCTCTGCGGCAAAAGATTACGTGTAACATGGCGGCTATACGATTTATTACTAATCTTACTTTAGCGATGGTAAAACCGCAAGATTTTGGAGAAGCTCTGAAACTCTCTGTCGAAGATGAAGGTAAAGTTCCAGAACAAGAAGGAGGGGATAATGCGGAAACAAGGATTCGTCTGTCTTGCTGGATAAGAAGCCTCTTGGTTTCAACAAATGGAGATGAATATCGGGCAAGAGCAGAAGAAATCCTTAATTGGTTCTTGCAATACAACACTTATTTGCAAGATTAAAAGTCTGGTTCCAGACTTCCTGTTGTGCTAGAATCAGATTTGTGGAAGATAAGCAAAGCTTGCGATCTATGGATCTAAATCTTAAAAAAATTCAAAAAGATTATCAAAATAAAATTTCTTCCTCTTACTCCTTAAAAGAGTTGGATAAGATCTTTATTGATCTGTTTGGTAAAAATGGTGAGGTTGATCAACTCTCAAGATCATTTAAGAATTTATCTAAGGATGCACTGCAAAAGGTCGGCCCCTTGTTTAATGAGGTAAAGAAAAAACTTGAGGAAGCGATCAGGGTAAAGCGTGAAGGGGTAAGAGAGGCAATTTATAAGGCATTAGAAAATGAGTCATTTGAATCAGATATTAAAGGTGCTGACATTAAGAAAAGACAGGGACATCTTCATCTGGCCACTCAATTCAAAAAAGAAATTATTGACCTTTTTGAAAAATTAGGTTTTCAGCAATTTGATGCACCTCATGTGGAATGGGATAAATACAATTTTGAGGACCTAAATATCCCTAAAGATCACCCTTCAAAAGATATGTGGGATACACTTTATATAGATACCTCCAAGATAAAGGTGGCACCGGGCCAGATGCTTTTAAGAACTCACACCTCCAATTTCTGGCCCAGACTGATGGAGAAAGGTAAAACCCCAATTAGAGCCATGAGTTTTGACAGGTGCTTCAGATATGAAGCAGTTGATGCAAGGCACTCACACACCTTTAATCAGTTTGAAATAGCGGTTGTTGGGGAGAATATTTCCATGGCTAATTTAAAATATTTATCTGATTTTTTTCTAAAAGCTATTTTAGGAAAAGAAGCTAAATCCAGGTTTAGACCCAAATATTATCCGTTCGTTGAACCAGGTGTAGGAATTGATTCTCTTTGTGTTTTTTGCCATGGAAAAGGCTGCAAGATTTGCTCGCAAACCGGCTGGTTTGAGATAGCAGGAGCAGGAATGATCCATCCTAATGTATACAAAGCCACCCATCTTGATCCCAAAAAATATACAGGGTTAGCCTGGGGATTTGGACCGGACAGAATCTTGATGTTAAAACACGGTATTGAAGATATCAGATTCTTTTTGGAAGGAGACTTAAACTTTTTGCAAAAATACTAAATAACTATGAAAGTAAGTTTGGGCTGGTTAAAAGAATTAGTAGAATATAATCTAACATCTCAAAGTTTGGCGGATAAATTATCACTTAATTCAATTGGTGTCAAAGAACTTACCAATGATTATCTGGAACTGGATCTTACCTATAACAGAGGTGATCTTCTATCGTTAAGAGGAGTAGCCCAGGAAATAGCTGCTGTGACAGGATCTAAGCTCCTTTTTTCGCTTCCTGGTAAGGTAGACTCTTGGGCAAAGGATTTACCTGAAACCCCGGTCATAGTCGTGGAAAAAAACCTTTGCCCGGTTTATTGTGTTGCAAAAATTGAGGGTTTAAAAGTTCAACCATCTGATCAAGTGTGGGATAAAAAACTATCTGATAGCGGCATCCGTTCTGTCAATAATATAGCTGATGTGACAAATTTAGTGATGCTAGAGTATGGTCAGCCCATGCACGCTTTTGATGCTGATAAAGTGGTAAGTCAAACCTTAATTGTGAGAACTGCCAAAACTGATGAAGAATTGGTTACTTTGGATAATAAAAAGCGCAAATTGTCACCAGAAGATCTGCTGATAGCTGACCCTGGGAAAGTGCTGGGGTTGGCTGGTGTCATGGGAGGGAAAGACTCCGAGGTGTCGGAATCTACCACAGATATCCTCCTTGAGGCAGCCATCTTTGATCCGATATCTAATCGTAACAGTTCTAAAAGGCATGGTCTTTATTCTGAAGCCAGTAAAAGATTCCAACACGGTTTAACTAAAACAAACTTGCTCAAGGCTCTGCAAGCTGCTATCAAGATGTATGAAAGTTTAGGAGGCGAGTTAACTGCCATCACTTTAGTTGGTGATTTAGAAGACCGTCCTCAAAAAGTGAACCTTTCCCAAAGTAAGTTAAACGAGCTACTGGGAGAAGATATTGACCCTAAATTTGTGGTCTCTTCTTTGGAAAGTTTAAGTTTTAAAGTAGAAAAGAGCGGTGAAGGTGAATGGATAGTCACACCTCCATACTTTAGGTTAGATATCAGTATTGAGGAAGATTTGATTGAGGAAGTAGCTAGAATGTATGGATACGAGAAAATCCCCTCCAAGGAACTTAAAGGGAAACTGCCGGAGAAGATCGACCAGACTCTGCCTAATTTTATTTATGACCTTAAAAAGGTTTTATCAGAAGCAGGTCTAACAGAAGTGCAAACATATTCATTTTATTCATCCAAAACAATTAATTATTTACGATTAACGATTAATGATTTAGTTAAGGTAGCAAATCCCATTTCATCTGAGACTGAATTTATGCGGGATAATCTTTGGCCAAATCTTTTGGAAGTGGTGGCAAAAAATACCAGACAGGGATATAGGGATATTGCGATATTCGAGATCGGAAAAGTATACCACCCTAAAAAAGGTGACTCACCCTGTGAGGCTTACAGACTGTCAATTGCCTTGGTTAATGGTACAAATAATCCCACCCAGGAGCTTAATCAAATTTTCCAAAGTTTACGCTTACACCTTAAAGAAGGAAAGCTAAAGGTGAAAAAGTATTTTCATCCGGTCAGATTTTCTTCTACACTGGCCGAAGTTCACCCAAGATTTGTTAATAAGTTTGGGATAGAACAAAGAGTAGCAATTTTGGAAGTAGAACTAAAGAGCCACAGTCACCCCAATTGAAGTTGAGAAGCTTGCTCCATTATTATCTTCTAAAGTTACTGTAATTGTATGCGAACCTTTGTCACCTTGCGGGAACTCCACATGCAGGGCAAATGGTTCGGAAGTTTGGGTTGACTTTGCAGCGCCGTCAATTAACCAGGTAATTTTCTTAACTCCGGCAGGGGAGTTGGCTTTGGCCAAAACATCAAAAACTCTTGGCACATTGGCGCCATTGCCAACGTTGACAATTTCTATGGTTCCTCCTGTTCCACCGCTAAATCCCGGTACTCCCGAACAACCCCTGGTGACACCGACAAATCTTGGATCAGCAGCTGTCAGCACCCAAGCATCTATACCCTCCTGCCACTTATTAGCGCCTGTTGGATCATTTTCCTGTAAAACTATCATGTCTTTATCGTCAGCTTCCTCCCCGTCATTTGCCAACCTATGAGGATTACTTCTGCAGACTTTTTGATGTTGATACGCGGAAGATTCGTTATTAGGCTCGGTTCCGCCAATAAAGTATTCTTTTCTTGTTGGGGCGCCTCCGTGAGGCTTTCCCGACATTAAGCCGTCTACCTCCGCTTGTACAACTTTGCTTGGTTTTTCGAAAGGTTCATTTTGTTTGTCCTTCAAAACTTCCCGCATCAATCTATTCCAAACTGTTGTTGCGCCGGTTACACCCGAAGCAACTTTAGGATCCAAAGGAGAATTATCATTATTGCCAACCCAAACACCAACAACTGTTGAGGGAGTAAAACCTATGGTCCAATTATCTCTTTTTTGATCAGTGGTACCTGTTTTTACAGCCACTGTTTTCCCCTGGATATTAAGAAAGGAATTGGCACCAAAAGTAGCAGTTCTTGCGCCATTATCCGCCAGAATATCGGAAATAATAAAGGCAATCCCGTCATCCAAAACTTTTCTGCCACTTTGCTCCTTAGATTCAAGAAGGGTTTTTCCTTGAGAATCCGTTACTTTAAGAATTGAAATAGGGTCTTTCTGTTCACCTTTATTGGCCAAAACCCCGAAAGCGGAAGTTAAATCCAACAGCCTAACCTCACGTCCTCCCAAAGTCAGGGAAAGACCAACCGAATTGACATTTTCTTCGGATGGCTCCCAGGTGGTAAGACCCATTCTGTATCCCTGTTCTAAAACATCCCTTACTCCCAAAAGAGCCAGCATTTTGACTGCGGGGATATTGTAAGAATTACCTAAAGCGTACCTTATTTGAACAGGACCATGAAATTGACCATCATAGTTGACGGGAATATAATTAGGCAAATTTATCCCTCCCGGGAATACCGTACTGACATCCATCAAGGTATAGTTGGCGGTGTAACCCTTTTCCAATGCTTTGGCATAGGTAATTGGCTTGGTTGCGGAGCCCGGCTGTCTTAGCGATAAAGTGGCATTGACATTTGGTTCAAAAACACAGCTTACCCCCTCTTTACACCCATTCGGTTTTGATTCCCCAAAGTAATCTTTGCTGCCTACCATGGCCAGGATTTGTCCGGTTTTAACATCCAAAACAACAGCTGCACCATTTCCTATTTTTGAGCTGTTTAGTTTTTCAACTTCCGATCTGACAATCTCTTGGGCCTTTTCTTGGATCTTATAATCCAGCGTTGTGGTCACTTTCAAACCGCCCTGCTCAACCAGTCTGTCCCCGAATTGCTCAATTAGTTTTTGTTTCACATACAAAACAAAGTGTGGAGCCTTAAAACCCAATTCATTTTGTCTGGTCCTGTACGAGAGCTTTATTTTCTCGGCACTCTCTGCCTCATCTTTGCTGATGTAACCGTCCTCAACCATCCTACGAAGTACTGCCTTTTGTCTTTCTATTGCAAGCTCGGGATTGGAGCCATACGGTGAATAGACAGAGGGTCTTTGGGGCAAACCTGCCAAAAGAGAAGCCTCTGCTAAATTTAAATCTTTGGCATATTTACCAAAGTAAAGGTTTGCTGCAGCCTCAATTCCATATGCGGTACCGCCATAGGGAATTTCGTTTAAGTACATCTCCAAAATCTGATCTTTTGTGTAGGCTCTTTCCACCTGTATGGACAAAATCAGCTCTTTCAGTTTTCTAATAAGCGATGCTTCGGGAGTAAGGAGAGCATTTTTAACCAGCTGTTGAGTGAGAGTTGAACCTCCTCCTTCTATTTTCCTTTGTATTGCCAAATTAAAGACAGATCTGATGATGCCTGTAATGGAAAAACCTGAATGTTTGTAAAAATTTTTATCTTCAATGGCAATGGTTGACTGCTTTATCACATCGGGGACTTCCGAAAGCTTGATAGCAGTTCTGTTTTGACCTTCATAAATATCATATAGTAATTCTCCGTCTCTATCGTAAATTTTGGTGGATTGGGCCACAAATCGTTGTGTTAATTCATCCGGTGAAGGTACTTGGGTGGCAAAATATATAACCGAGCCAAAAAGCAGCAGTAGAAAACCTAACACCAAAAATATCATGGTGTTGGAGAGGTTGGATAAGAATTTAAAACGCCACAGTCTGCTGTACTCTTTTCGCGCTTTCCAAGACCCCTGTTGCATGTAATGATTATATCAGAAAGCAGCTGTCCGGAGGGGAGGATTCGAACCTCCGTAGGGAAAACCCGCCAGATTTACAGTCTGGTGCAATTGTCCACTCTGCCACCTCCGGTCAGAGTCTAATTATATCTGATTTTAGCAATTTGGAAAAGATTAGGATTAGTACTATTGTCTTAGCCAATCGAGAATTGCCTGTAACAATCCCCTTGCAGTACTTACACCCTGAACTCCGCTTGGTGGAGTATAGCTGGGTGGAGGAGCAGATTCAGTGGAAGGTTGAGATGGGGCGGATTCTTGAGTTGGTTGAGATGGTTGCTGAGGAGCAGGTTCAGAAGGTTGAGATGGCGGAGTGTAACTTCCCGATGAAGGAGGGGTATAAGTACCAGAAGCAGGCTGGGTATAAGTTCCACTGGGTGGTGGGGTATAACTGCCTGACGATGGCGGAGTATAGCTACCAGAAGAAGGGGGAGTGTAACTTCCCGATGAAGGAGGGGTATAGCTACCAGAGCCAGAATAAGAAGGATATCTACTATCTCCACCTGAAGACGGGGTATAAGTACCAGATGAAGGAGGATTATAATTACTACCAGACGTAGTGGAGCATTGACACGAACCTCCCGCCCAAGTACAACCATATCTGGCACACTCTGTGGCCGGATCAGCTCCATAACGATATCTTCCGTCGTCTCCACCGGAAGTTTCAGTCCCACTGGTTGGTGGTTTACATTTTTCCGGATTTTGACTACAGTAGCTTTCAAATTCTTGGCGCTGCTTCACATTCTCAAATACTCCTTGTTGCCCCCCTTTGCATTTATCCGGATTTGATTGACAAAAAGCCGCATATTCCCCGGCTTTCTCTCGTGTTTCATTAGTCTCTCCATAAAAACCACACTGGCAGGTATTACCTTGCCATGCACAGTTTGGGGTTTTGTTACACATCTCCGCAGGATTATATTTATTTTGACCTATTTGATTTCCTCTAGGACCCCCAAACCCCTTACTACATTCCTGCTCATTCTGTTGACAATAGGTTCTACAAGATTCTTCACTATTACAACCACCAGGCCCGGTAAATGTATTCCCTGATACCTGAGAAAATCCGGAACAAACCTGGTAATTATTAGGATCGCTGCACAAAGATTTACAAGTTGATTCAGAAGTACAACCTCCAGGACCAACTTTATGTTCTCCGCCGCGAAGTCCAGTCTCCCTGGCAAATTGGGCACACTTTTCTCTGTTAGATTCATCCTCACAGAATGACTTACATGCGTTTTCCGAGCTACATCCTAAAACCTGTTGAGCCTTTGCTAGGATTTGACCACCATCAGGTTTTATTAAAATACCTCCGGATAAATTGCTACCTTGGGCAAAGTTGTGACATTTATCGTAGTTGGCAGGCACCTCACAAAAATTCAGACAGGAGGAAAGCGAATCACAACCTAAAGCAGCCTTAGCTTTATCCAAAATCACATCTTTTTTAGTTTGTAAATCATCTTCCTTATAAAAACCTTTTGCTTTAGCAAAACCAATACAAGACTGCGAGTTTACAGGATCTTCGCAATAAGTCCGACAACTTGCATAATCGGTACACCCACCCAACTCCCCAATAGGAAAAGCAACATTGTATTTCTTGGCTACCTCATCCGGGCTTTCTTGGGCTTGGGCTAGCGCCACCATAGCAAACAGCAAAATAAAAGCTAGTAGAAATGCCAGTATTTTGCTTTGTGTAATTCTAAAGATATCGGTCATTTTTTATTTCAAATTATCAAATGGATTTTTGTACTCGGAAAAGGGGTTAACATATTGAGCACTTTTATCAAAGGGGTTTTGATATTGAGTTTGTAAAGAGACAGTAGCCTCTTTTTTTACTCCAGGCAAATTTATATTTTTAAGAGGTATTTTTATAATACCTTGAGAAACGAGGATAAAAACCACAACTGTTGCAATCAGCAGAAAAAGTAAAGGGACAGCTAGGGCAACTACTCCTTTTTGATTCATTTTGGTCTATTAATTCTATTATAAGGATAACAGTATAAGGTTTGTCAAGATCCAATTTGCCTCAATCCTTAGTCCACCTGGAAACTGGAGTTTTAACCCTACCTAACTTTTGACCCAATTGAAGAACAAAGGTAAGTAATTTATAATAAATTTTTCCATGATAATGCTCTGCTCCTTTTTGTAAAAGGCCATAGGCTTTTTCTTGACCTATTTTTTTGGTGGAGGCTCCATGATGGTGAGTAAATTTGGCAGATGGCACAAAATAAATTGGCACCCCCATCTGTTTCAGTCTTTTGCAGTATTCAATGTCTTCAAAGAAAATAAAAGTTTCCTCATCCAAAAGGCCCACCTTTTGTAAGATCTTTTTAGGAATTAAAAAGCATGCCATAACTAATCCTTCCACTTGGGAGGGTTGATCACTTTTAGGTTCATACATAAAATAGGAGCCTTTTTGTGCTAAAAAATATTCTTTAAGAGCGCCCCATATTGTTGGTAAATGGAAAGCTGAATCCTGTTTTGAGCTGTCCGGGAAAATTAATTTTCCTCCTAAAACAGCTTCACCGTTAAACTCATCTGCTGCTTTAATAAGCTTTGGTAGAGAATCATCAATTACCTCAATGTCCGAGTTAAGCATTAAATAATACTGCCCCAGGGAGTAGCGGATTGTCTTGTTATATCCTTTGGAAAAACCTTCATTTTGGGTATTTTGTATATATTTAATCTTGGGTAAAAACTGTCTGATAACTTCCCTTAAGTTCTCCGTTGATCCATTATCCAAAACAATCACCTCCATGATTTTTGGATCATATCCCGAACTTTTAATAAAAATGCTTTGTAAAAGTTTCTTTGTTAAATTAGGGGTATTGTAATTGACAATCCCTATGGAAAGTCTAAGCGGATACGAGGGTTGAGCTTTCACATCCATTAACTCTGCCTTACCTCCCTTAATTCCCAAATAGTAATCCAAGACACCTTGCCTTTGGGCCGGTCTTCCAAATAAAAACAGCCCTAACGCTTCCCGAAGTAAGGCAAATTTAGTCCTGTTTTTGGCATACTTCATCCCGAAAATCAGCCTATTTCTGGTATGGTAATAATCAGTGATAATTGAACCTATACCTGTTGATTGGGAAACTTTATGATAAATTTGAGTCTTCCCGCAAAAGTATAATTTAAAACCGATCCTGGAAACTCTTTGGCAAAGATCCGCATCCTCAAAATACAGAAAATAGTCTCCGTCAAATCCTCCTGCTTTTTCCAAAACCTCTTTTTTAATTAAAAAGCACGCGCCAGATACAAATTCCGTTTCTTCGACAACATCATATTCACCGTGGTCTACCTGATCTATACCCCTGTGAACCGACTTAATATTATCCCAGTCAAATGAGCCTCCCCCAAACCATATAACTTTACCTAATTCATCTTTTGAATATCTTTCTTTATGAAACTCAAATCCTTTTTCAAACAAGATTTTGGGTGCAACTATTCCTATTTGGGGACTTTCTGCGGCCACATCAATCAGTTTTTGCAAGATGTGGGGGCCGTCAATTTTTGAGTCATTATTAATAACAAAAAAATAATCCGCTCCCCAAATTGATGCATATTCAAAGCCCTTGTTGTAGCCCCCCCCAAAACCTAGATTAATGCCGGTTTGCAGGATATCTACCTTGGGAAATGCTTTCTTGATAGTGGAAACACTACTATCGGAGGAAGCATTGTCCAAAACAATAGTTTTCAGCTCAAAGTCGTGAGAATCCAGCTTCCCCAACGATTCCAAAAGCTCCAGTGTGTTGATCTTGCCGTTATAATTTAGGGTAATTATCGCTATTTTCATAAATCGTAAATCATAAATGTTAAATCACCGTTAGCCCATCCACATATACTCTGGCTCTTTTGGTTTTACCTAATAAGGAAAAGGCTATAATTCTCAAAACAAGACCCAAAATTAAAAATAATTTAACTGGCAAATAAAAATTGCGGTAATACTTTTGCAGGTAATATTTGACGCCCTTCAGCTCATTTAAAAAGCTCTTTCCTAAATCAAAATTAGTTGAGGCCCCATGAAGGTGTACTACTTCCACCTGCGGCACATACCAAATCTTAAATCCGTAGTCAGAAATCCTTTTACACCACTCAATTTCCTCCATATGCATGAATAAATTTTCATCAAACCCGTGAGTTTTCTCAAAAACTTCCTGTTTAAAAGCAAAAAAAGCTCCCATCACCCAGCCAACCTGATGAGCTTTAGAAAAAAAGCCTTTGTTTTTAGGATGGAAAGGGGGGATGATACTGCCAATGATTGGAAGCAAACTTAACCCCAAAATCCAAAAAACAATATTAACAGGATTTGGCAAATTCCCACTGCTCGGCTGCAACTTACCCGACACAAAGTTTAATCTTGCCCCCAACAGATCACAATTTAAATTGACCCTAAAATAGGCAAGTGTTTTGTATAAACTTTCTTCTTCCAAATAAACATCTGAATTTAAAAGTAAGATGAACGGATTCTTTACTTTTTTCATGGCAATATTGTTCCCTTTGGAAAAGCCGGTGTTTTCTTTGGAAACAATCAGTTTTACCCAAGGGTGGTTCTTTTTTATCATCTCCACCGAACCGTCCGATGACGCATTATCCAAAACAATGACTTCGATTTTATTTTTGAGCTTTTTCTGACAATTGACGCGTGACAACTGCAGTCTTCTTAAACACTTATCAGTAATCTCTTGTGTGTTATAACTTAATATGATAATTGAAATGTCCATATTTTAGCCCATCATAATCTTAAATTTTCTGTAATGTTCCAATGATTTGATTCCCAAAAGTATGAGATCCCGTAGCAGCGGAGGGTAATTTTTATAGTAGTGCTTTATATAAAAAATTCTCATGGCAGAGACTGCATGAGTAGCCGAAGTCATACGCACTTGGTGGGAAACCCTACTTGCTGCGGTATTCCATAAACCGGAAGATGAACCTTTATAGTGAATGATTTTTACTTCAGGATAGAAATAAATTTTCCAGCCCTTCTCTTTTAAAGAAAAGCAGAATTCAATATCCTCTCCGTTCCAAAAATAATCTTTGTCCCACCAGTTTATCTGCTCCCCGGCAATTGTTCTGACCATCAAAAATGCTCCTGTTAAACAATCTATCTCATGGGTTTTATTGGTATCAAGATAAGATGCAGTGTATCTTGCAAAAAAAGAGGAGTGGGGGAAAATTTTAGAAAGACCACTAAAATAGCAAAAAGCATTCCATGGAGTAGGAAAACCCCGGTGACAGGAATAATCCAGCCTTCCATCTGGTAACTCAACACGGCAGGTCAGGGCTCCCATATCCGGATTGCTCATAAGAAACTTAAGTGACTTACTGATAGCTCCATTTACCACTACTGTATCCGGATTTAAAAACAAAATCACAGGCGCTTTTGCTTTTGGAATTGCTGCATTATTCCCTTGAGCAAATCCTAGATTTGATTGATTCTCAATCAAATCTACCCGGAGTCCCTCGACTTCGCTCGGGATAAACTTCGTCGAAGGGCTACCATATTTTTCCTTTACAGCCTCCACCGAGCCATCCTTAGATGCATTATCCACCACAATAATTTGCCAGTTATCCTCTTTAGTTTTGTTTTTAAAAATAGAATCTAAGCAGTTTAATAAAAGATCCTTGACATTGTAATTGAGAATAATAATTGACAGGTCCGGCTTGACTGAACTTGACATGTAGATAATTGTATAACGGGAAGAGATTAATTACCAATCTACCTGACCCTGTGTCTGCGTTTGATGCGAAGTTGGGCCAGGGATTTTTCCAAGGCAGCCAAAGTTTCCGCATATTCTTCATCAGACAATGTTTGCTCCAAGGCTTGCTCGGCCCTTTTTTTAGCCTCCTCTTGAGCCCGCTCATCTATATCTTGCTCAAAGGTAGCCAAATCAGTCATCACAGTTAACACATTATCCGCAACCTGTAAAAAACCATCCCCAACAGCCAAAGTATCTGTCTTTCCCCCTTTTTTTATAACTAACTCACCTGGTTTAAGTTTAGCCATTAAATTGGCATGATTGGGAAGTATGCCAATTTGCCCTTGATCGGTGGAAACATTAATTTGACTAACCTCTTCATCAAAAATAAGCTTTTCCGGAGTGACTACCTTTAAGTGTAATTGAGCCATACTTGTAGTATTATACCAATAATGAACAATCATAGTTGTGAAGCAATTGTCATTACTTGTATAGACTTTAGATTCCAGGAATATATCCACAAATGGCTGGAGGAAAATTTTCAGCCTAACACTTATGATCGGGGTGCTTTTGCCGGAGCAGCTAAGAATTCAGATACAATTTTATCTCAAATAGAGGTAGCCAACAGGCTTCACCACATCAAAAAAGCTGTCATAATCAATCATGAAGATTGCGGAGCATACGGACCAAAGGGACATATTGACCACCATGTCAGGGATTTGCAACAGGTAAAAAAGCAAATTTCGGAACAATTTCCAAATTTAGAAGTAGCAACTTACTACCTTCATTTAGACGGGACGTTTGAACATATTGTCTAATTGGAGTAGAATACCCCCCATGGAAATCAACAAAGGGCAGATTATTAATTTTCAAACAATCACCAGTGCCAGAGTACCTGAACCTGCAGAGATTCCTCAAGGCACATCTTTGGCAACCATCAGGAATTCAAGAATATTTACTAGTTCATCTGATTTAGGACAATGGGGAAGAGTTGCGGCAATCATTGATAGACTCAACTGGCCTGTTGGAATATTGGTCAGATCAGCCATAGAAAGAGGAGATACAGTTGAGAGTGTGGAAGTAACAGCACCGTTAAAAGATACTGAAGGCAAAGTAGGAGAGCTGATTATCGGCCCAGATAGTGTACAGTTATGGCAGGAAAGGGGACATGTCTTGATTACCGGAAGATTGCCCGAACAAACTGCTATATCTTCCGTGAACCAACATCCGAATCAGCCGAAAGAGGCAACAGATCAAACTTCCAACCCGTATCTTCAAGCACCGGCTGTTCTAAAGAAAGCTGCATAATCCTCCTTTGAGGTATTTTGTGTTAATATTCGCTAATATGTCAGAAAGACCAGCCTGGAAGAGAGAAAAGAGACCGAAAAGAATAGCTTTGGCTCGTCAGCCAGTAGGATATCGGGGAGATGTCAGTAGAAGACCAATGGAAAGTAACCTCACCCCTTTAATACCTATCGAACAACCTTCAAGAGGTATAGGAAGGCTTATGTTGTTAACCCTGGGCTTAGTAACTCTTGATTATTTTTCCAAAAGATACGATATGCATCATATCGAACTTTTCAGTTCTTATGGTCATGACTTTTTAGGGCCATCTGTATGGTGGTTACTCACTCAAGGTATCTTCTCTCCCTCAAGAGTCGAATTTTTCAAAAGCAGAAAAAATATCTTCTTGGCAACAGGATTATCATTTGCTTTTGAAGGTTTACAATATCTGGCAGAACAAAAGACCCAAAATGTTCTTGAAATAGACGGGAATAAATACGTTTATGATCCTTATGATTTTGTAGCTTATACTTTAGGTACAGTAGCTGCCTTAGGACTTCACAGGATGCTTTACGGAAAAAGATCTCCAAATAAACCAAATTAACTCCTTAAGTACAAACTTGTAGTACCTTCACTTAACTTCCTCAATAGTTCCTATCATATAAAAAGCTTGTTCAGGTTTCCCGTCATGTTTACCTGCCAAAATTTCTTTGAATCCGGAAACTGTATCTTTAATGGAAACATATTTCCCTTTTCTACCTGTGAAAGCTTCTGCCACAAAGAGGGGTTGGGTTAACATTCTTTGGATTTTTCTGGCTCTGGCCACTGTTAATTTATCCTCATCAGACAATTCCTCAATTCCCAAAATAGCAATAATATCCTGCAGATCCTTATACCTTTGCAAAACTTTTTGCACTGCTTGAGCCACCTCATAATGTTCTTGTCCTACAATCTCCGGTGACAAGGCTCTGGATGAGGAGGCCAGCGGGTCAACAGCAGGGTAGAGGCCCTGTTCTGTTAAAGCCCGCTCCAGCGCAATAGTGGAATCCAAATGAGCAAAGGTGGTGGCGGGTGCCGGGTCTGTATAATCATCTGCCGGTACATAAACTGCCTGAACAGAAGTGATAGATCCTTTTTTGGTGGAAGTAATCCTTTCCTGCAATTGCCCCATCTCTGAAGCTAGTGTCGGCTGGTATCCTACGGCAGAGGGGATACGACCCAACAGGGCAGATACTTCCGAACCTGCTTGAGAAAATCTAAAGATATTGTCAATAAAAAGCAGGACATCCTTCCCACCCTCATCACGGAAATACTCTGCCATGGTCAGACCTGAAAGGCCAACTCTTAAACGGGCTCCGGGAGGTTCATTCATCTGTCCGAAAACCATAGCAGTTTTGTTGATTACCCCTGACTGGATCATCTCGTGATATAAATCATTTCCCTCACGGGTCCGCTCACCAACCCCTGCAAAAACAGAAAACCCACCATGTTCTTGTGCAATGTTTCTGATCAGTTCCTGAATAATGACAGTTTTTCCAACTCCGGCTCCTCCAAAAAGCCCCACCTTACCACCTCTAACAAATGGTGCCAAAAGGTCTATCACCTTAATACCTGTTTCAAAAACTTCGGATGTTTGGGATTGCTCCTCAAAGGCGGGAGCAAACCTGTGAATTGGCAACTGTTTTTTGGCCTTGACCGTACCTTTTCCATCAATTGTTTCTCCTAAAACATTAAATAATCTTCCTAAAACTTCTTCTCCGACAGGCACGGAAATTGGACCACCTGTGTCAGTAACCGCGCTACCACGCTTAAGCCCGTCTGTTGAGCCCATGGCAACACAGCGGACTTGTCCCTCTCCTAAATGCTGTTGCACCTCCAACACTAGTTTATCGTTTATCGTTTTTCGATTATCATTTCCGATAGACGATTTACGATCTACGATTAACGCATGATAGATGGCAGGAAGTTGTTTTGGATCAAATTCGCAATCTACTACTGCTGATATTATTTGTGTAATTTTTCCTGTGTTTTTGCCCATATTACTCCAAAGCCAGTTGCGCTGTTGTGATATCCAAAATTTCGGTGGTAATTGCGCTTTGGCGGGTCTGATTATAAGTTAAGGACAAATCATCTACAAGTTCTAGAGCATTATCAGTGGCATTTTGCATAGCCACCATTCTGGCAGAGTGCTCCGCAGCTTTTGTTTCCAAAAGGGACTGGTAAATTTTAATTTGTATAAAGTGGTTTAAGGTAAAATCCAAAAGGGTAGAGGAGTCAGGTTCAAAAAGAAACTCACCAGTTTGTTTATCGTTAATCGTTAATCGTTTTAGATCGTTAGATCGCAAGCTTTGCTTATCGTTTTTGTCTTCCGATATACGATATTCGATATCCGATATACTGACGGGCAACAACTTCACCAGCCTGGGTTCTTGCCGTAAAGTTGAAATAAAATTCGGGTAAGCAAGATACGCCTCGCCGATTTCTTTATTCAAATAAGCACTAATAACCAATTTTGCAAGTTGTGCAGCCTGCCTGAATGTCACAACATCAAGATTTTCAAAATCAGCCACCAGATTTTTACCTGTTTTGGCAATAAATTGGCGCCCCTTTTTACCAACAGTATAAAAATAAGTGTCAGAAGGTAGAACAGAGGTTGTCAGCATCCTGAAAATATTAGTATTTAAGGCCCCGCAAAGGCTCTTGTCTGTTGAAAGCAAAATTACACCGTAAGTTTTACAATCATTACCTAAAAGCAGAGGGTGAGACCCAATATCCACCAAAGGCAATAGCTTTCTCAAGGCATAATTCAGGTTAAAATTGTACGGCCTGCCATTTAAGGCCTGACTTTGTGCCCTCCTCATTTTAGTGGCTGCCACCATCTGCATGGCGCGAGTTATTTGTGCGGTATTTTTCACAGATTTTATTCTTCTTCGAAGTTCTCTGGTATTAGCCATATCTCTAGGGTGAAGTGGAAAGCGGTAAGGGCAAAGAATACTACTTTCCCCTTGACGCTTTACCCTTTCTTTGCTCCTTTCCCAAATTTAGCAAAAATATTCACAAACGCTTTGGTGGCTCTCTCCAGCTCTTTCACCATCTTTTCATCCAATTCTTTTTTGTCTTTGATATCACCTAAAAGCTTTTTCTCCCGAAGCTTAAGATTGGCAATGTACTTTTGTTCGAAATCGCGGACAGAATCTACCTCTATCTCATCCAAATAACCTTGCGTTGCAGCCCAAAGAATGACAATCTGCTCCTCAACCGCGTGAGGAGAGTAGGGAGGCTGTTTTAAAACTTCAGTTAATCTTCTACCCCTTTCAATCTGGCTACGGGTGGCCGGATCCAAATCAGATGAAAATTGGGCAAATGCCTGCAAAGCTCTAAATTGAGCCAGGTCTAAACGTAAAGGCCCTGCCACCCCTTTCATGGCTTTATTTTGTGCCGCCCCTCCCACCCGGGAAACTGACAGCCCGACATTGATGGCAGGTCTTATCCCGGCGAAGAAAAGGTCAGATTCCAAAAATATCTGCCCGTCTGTGATGGAGATCACATTGGTGGGGATATATGCAGACAAATCACCTGCTTGGGTTTCTATGATAGGCAGGGCAGTCAGAGATCCGTTGCCATTCTCCTTATTCATCCTGGCAGAGCGCTCTAATAATCTTGAATGAAGGTAAAAAACATCACCGGGGTATGCTTCGCGCCCGGAAGGCCTTCGCAAAAGCAGCGCCATTTGCCTATATGCCCAGGCGTGTTTTGACAAATCATCGTAGATGATTAATACGTCGCGTCCCTGGTCCATAAAATACTCACCCATGGCCGTCCCGGAGTAGGGAGCAATGTATTGCATGGTGGCAGGGTCGGATGAACCCGCCGCCACAACAACCGTGTGATCCAAGCTACCTGTCTCTTCAAGTTTTGCCACCAGTTGGGCAATTTTGGAAGTTTTTTGACCGATGGCCACATAAATACAGATCACATCCCGCTGATTAATAATGGTATCTACAGCAATGGTAGTTTTACCGGTATTCCGATCCCCGATAATAAGTTCTCTCTGACCCCGGCCGATGGGAATCATAGTATCTATGGCCTTAATGCCGGTTTGCAAAGGGGTATTTACTGATTGCCTGGCAATAACCCCGGGAGCAATTTTTTCCACAGGATATTTATCCTTGGCCCTGATTGCGCTTTTGCCATCAACCGGCTGACCCAAGCCGTCAACAACCCTGCCAAGCAAGGCCTCTCCCACAGGCACCTCCAAAATCCTCCCCGTTGTTTTAACCCCCAAACCCTCTTTCACCTTGGTAAAATCCCCAAAAATCACCGCCCCCACACTGTATGCTTCCAAATTTAGAGCCAAACCAAAAACACCGTCTCCGAAATCTAAAAGTTCCGAGGATTGAACATCAGATAAACCTTCGATCCTGGCAACGCCATCCCCAATCTCGGTGACCACTCCCACATTCTGCCTTTGGGCCTTAAGTTTTAAACCCTTAATCTGATTTTCTATTTCACGAGTTAAGTTGCTCATATTTCTTTTTCCAAAACCTCCCTTAGCTGGGTAATCCTGCTTTGTATAGATTCATCATAAATATCATCTCCCATCCTCAATCTGACCCCTCCTAAAATATCCGGGTTAATTTTAGACTCAAGCTTGGTAATTTGATATTTTTTGGCAACTATTCTCTTGATCTTTTCAACTTGCTTCAAAGACAAAGGACAGTTCGTTTCCACAACCAAAGTGTGTTTCCTTAATTTCCTTTTAACACCTGTTAAGTACTCTGTTAAAGCTAAGATGGCTTTAGATGTTGGTAAACTCTTATACAGCTTGATGTTCTTTACAACTTGAGATTCTAACAGTCTTCCAAAGCTAAATGAATCCTGCACTGAATTTAAGATGATTTTTTTAAGCTGCTTGTCCTGTTTCATGAAAGATTTCTGATTTCCTTTTCTAAAATATTTTGTTGGTCTTTTTTAGACAATACTTTTCCCGTAACTTTTTGTAAAGCTAAAGCAATCATTTCTCCAAGATTTTCTCTGATTTCCCGATCTAAATTCGCTTTTTCTACCTGCAGGAGTTCTTTTGCATCCTTCCTCGCGTTTTTAATAATCTCTTCATATTGCCTACGGCCGTTTTCTATAATTTGCAAGGCTTCATCCGATGCCTCCTTAATAATTTTTTCTCCCTCTTTGACAGCTTTTAATATTTCTTCCTCTTTCAAAGCGGTAATCTGCAAAAGCTTTTTTTCAATTTCTTCCGCATTTTTGTTGGCTTCTGCAACTTTTTGTTTTCTTTCCTCCAAAACCCTGATTATTGGTTTATACAAAAACTTATTTAATAGCCAAAGGAGTATTAAAAAATTGACAACTTGCGCTGCCAAAAGAATTGGATTGATACCAAATTGGTTTAAGACTTCCATATATCTCAAATGTTAGATCTCAAATGTCAAATCTACATCTCAAATGTTAAAACTTTAAAGATTTTAGATTTAAGTTTTAGTTTTGAGTTTTGCGATTTGAGTTTTGAGATTACTTAGTAAATGCAATCACCAAAGCATAAATGGCAATAGCTTCGGCAAAAGCCATTCCTAAAAGCATTGCAGGAAGGACTTTGGCTTGAGCATCAGGATTACGGCCAATTGCCTCCATAGCTTTGGCGCCAATTAAACCAATACCCAATCCTGGTCCCAAAGCTCCTAAACCGATTGCTAGAGCTGACGGCAAACCTTCTGGCATAATTTTTAACACTCCTCCTTTCTTTTAATGCTGTACACCATGTTTTTCAGACAAAAGTACCATAAACACTAATGTTAACATCATAAAAACCGCTGCTTGTACAAATCCTACAATAATTTCCAAGAAATAAAAAGGCAAAGGTATGACAAAAGCCATGATAGATGACACTGTTGTCAAAACCACTTCACCTGCAAAAATATTACCAAAAAGCCGAAAAGAAAGCGACACCACTTTGGTAATCTCGGAGATAATTTCCAAAAATCCCACAAAAAGAAAAACAGGGAAAAGTTGCAGGGAAAACCATCTTTTAAGATAACCTGCAAGCCCAAGGTATTTGATGGCAAAAAAATGAGTGAGGGTAGCGGAAACTAAAGCCAAAGATAAGGTCATGTTCAAATCAGAATTGATAGAGCGGAGTAAGGGTGCACCATTGTATTTGATAGTCCCAAATCCGGGAAGTAAACCTAACCAGTTGGCGGTTAAAATAAAAAGGAAAAATGTCATACAGATGGGGAAAAAAACTTTGGCTTTTTTGCTGCCTGCTAAGTCCGAAACAGTGGTGTAACCAAAATCAATAATCATTTCAAAAAAATTCTGCAAAAGGGAGGGGATCATTTTCACTCTCCGAGTAGCAATAACAGAGGTAATGATTAGTACAGCCATAGCGATCCAGGAGACCAAAAGGGTATTGGTGACTGGAAAGTTTTTATAAAAACCCAATATTTCCGGCTTTAAAACAATTGCATGTTCCATTCATATATTTTACAGGAGAATTTAAGCTTTGGTCAACCTTTAGTAGTTTTTACACTTAAAATGTTAATGGAATTGTAAGAGTGGCAGGGTTATAATCGGATAGTGGAAGAATGGCTTAACAGTTTTATTAAAAACCCTCTAATAGCATACCCAGTTGGGGCATTGATTGGAATTATTGGGACATTAAGTTTGAAGTTTGTTGATGTTTGGGTTGATGGTATTAAGGAGGATCAAAGGCGAAGGAAAACTAGAAAACTTGAAGCTGCAAAAGACATTATCGAATTTGTTATATATGGAATGCACAATGGTTTTAAATGGAAAGCTAAGAGTGAAAAAGAAATAAAGATCAGGGCTCAAGAGATTGAGGCATTTGACATTGAAGTAGGAAAAAAGTTAAAGGAATTCCTAATTAATTGGAGTATGTACCGAGGTATTACAAAAAATAAAACTCCTGAGTTTATAGAAGCAGTTAATACTAGAAAATATAGCAACAAGGCACAGGAGCTAGGGCAAGAACTGCTGGAAGTTGCAAAGGAGTGGGCAAAGTAACTATGGAAAATGTAAGAGAATAGTTAGATAATTAGATAACACCTAGTATGAATTTTATTAAGAAAATTTATGACTTTTTTCTAACAAGAGTAGGTTTAACTCTTTTTATTGCCTTTTATTTTATATGGCATTTCCCATTAACAACTTCTTCAGACGCAATACAAAGTGCCATGGGACAACTAGTTGGTAATCTAATAAGTACCTTTGTAGTTATTCTGGCACTTTCAGTAATTTTTGATACTAAATGGCGTAAGAGCCAAAAAGCTCTACATACTTTTCTACTATCCTATGTATTTTTATTTATGCTATCTATTCCATCACTTTCATTACTTTCTGGTTATGTAAGTTTAATTTCACTGGGATCAATAGGAATAATGATAATTACAGTAATTGGAAGAAAGTTTAATAAGAAAACAATCGCTAAGTGACCTCTGGAAAAATTGGGAAAAAATATTCTGTTTCCTTATTTTCAATGAACTAGCTTCCTACATCACCTTCCCACATCGGATGTGGGAACGCAGTCATCACTATCTATAGATAAGTTATATACAGTTACAGGATCTCCAAATTCTGTTTCCTCCACAAATGATTTGTAGCTTAATTTAGGATTTGTTTTAGAAAAATACGCTCCAATAAATTCCGTATCACAAAACGGATGTTTCTCTTCATTCAAATAATAACCATAAGAGGAATAGGGATAAACTCTACCTTCCCACTTCGTAAGTGGGAACGCGTTACGGTGAATATATTTTGAAAGTTGGAGTAAGTATTCATTAGTCTCGATTAGCTTTGCTTTAAACCTTCCCTGAAAAAGAGGACCTATTCTTTTATATTTTGTATTGAAAAACCTAGTATAACTATCTGAAAACTTCCTCATAAACTCTGATATTCCACCTTCTTCCAGTTGTCGAATTAAAAGATGAAAATGGTTCGGCATTAGGCAGTAACAAAAAATTCGTACTATCTCTTTTTGGTTTTCCGCTTTTTTGAGTTTAATCACACCTCTTCTGAAATCTGAAAGTTTCATTGGAGTAGGTGATTTTCTGTAAAAATCCAAAGTCTCTAAAAATCTTAGGAAATCCCATTTATCCAGGAAAGTAATCCTTTTTTCGACTCCTCTGTTATAAACATGATAAAACTCACCTGAAGCAAAGGGAGGATTAACCATTAAATTATATGCTTCCATCTACCTTCCCACATGTCAAGTAGGAACACGGATTAATCCAACTTTTCCCGTTGTGTACGCAGGAAAAGAAGCCATTGTTCAAAGAAGGCAAAAATGCCCTTAAAAGGAGCTTCAATAATAAAGTCAATTATAAAAAGGATGATATTTATTTGTGAAACAGCCATTGTCAACTTTCTTCCAACCTGTATAAAAGGCATGAAAAAGAAGTCTGTCAAAAGAGATGCCAAGTTTTCTTTTCCGTCCTTGACAAGATACATATTGGCAGTTCTGTTGATTCTGTAAGAGATAAAAGAAACTATGGCAATAAAGAAGATAAATACCCCTTGAGATATTGGGTTAAACCTCAACTTAGTCAGAATAAAAATTAAGGCCCCGAAACTGACGGCAAAAGTTGCCAGCCAAAATATAATAAACAAACTCCAAAGTATGGGGTCTATTTTTTTAATCTTTTTTCTAACCAGCAAAGGGTTTTCCAGTTGGGGGTTTTCATCAAATAATACGGAGTTTATTTTCCTCTGTATTTTAAAGGAATTATCTCTGGATGGTGTTTGTATAAAAAGGCCTACCCCAACCATAAGAAGAGGCGGTGTGAGTGTATTTAAAATAATTGATGACCAAATGACTCTTCCAAAAACCAAATTTTCGAAAGCCCCTTCAATAAATAAGGCAAAAAGCGCTTTGGTAAAAAATATAAAAATCACACTTCTGATAATTGCCCTTCTCACTCTTTCCTTAACAGACTTATACCTTTGCGAACAAGCGTTTAAAACTGCCAGATTCATCTGATCCTCATCAGACATTAAAGACGCAATCCGTCCTTGATTTTTTTTCAAAATATCATCAAGAATTAAAAAAGGTATTTTTTGACTGTCAACATAAACAAAAAGTTTATTTTTTAAAGGATAGTTTAGTTGTTCTTGAATTTTCCTATACCCCTCCATAAAATGGGTGGCTGTTGCTTCGAAATTATGGGATGTCAACTTGCCAAAGTATTGTAAAAACAGGTGGTATCTTAAAAACGGCAGGTCATCGTTGGCGTACGATCTTCTGACTGCAATAAAGGTTTGGATATTTTTTACTTCCTCGGTATCATCTTCTATTTGGATTCTTTCTTTAAAGATATGGTATACGTAATTACTCATCAAATCTTTGTGATTATCAGGTTTTAAGATATATTCAATTTCGGAAGACAAAAGGTGTAGAATCCAATCATTAACAGTATTTCTGTTGACCCTGTGTTTTTTGTTAATTTCTTCTTCCAGTTGTAAGAATAGATCAATGGTTTGGGAAACTTTGGCAATGGTGATTTCCGGGATTGAGGAGTCGGGGAAGTATCTTGCCCAAACAAGCTCCCGCAGCAATGGTGCGGCAATGGTTTGGCCGTTTCCTCCCAAAAGCAGTCTTCTTTTTAAAATTCGCTCAATTGCGGAACGTAAGATGACCTCATCATCCCGATAATCCATGGCTGTTCGAAGTTTTTCATACCAGCTGGCAAGCTCTGCAACCAAAGGGTTTACCGAAATTGTTTGGTCATGATGCTCCGAATAATCCTTATCGTATGAGGAAACCAAAGCTTTTGATAATGGCGTTAAAGTCCTGGACATTTACAGTAATGATAACATGGGTTTTAATTATTGTATAATCTAACTATGACCAACGAGGAAAAATTTAAATTAATTACCAGAAATTTGGAGGAAGTGTTAACTGAAGAGGAATTAAAACAACTGATAGAATCCGGTACTCCATTAAAACACTACATCGGATTTGAGATTTCAGGAAAAGTTCATTTGGGAACAGGATTGGCTGTGATGCAAAAAGTCAAAGATCTGGCGCTCGCGGGAGCCCAAACCACCATCTTTTTAGCTGACTGGCATACCTGGCTTAATAAAAAATTAGATGGTACTTTAGAGACTGCAAGGAAAATGGCCCGAGAATATTTTGAGGAGGGACTCAAAGCAGCTTACCTGTGCGTTGGCGGACAGATTCAGGATCTGAAATTTGTTTTAGGCAACGAACTTTACAATCAAACCTACTGGGCGAAAGTGATCGGAGTGGCCAAAGCCACTACTATTTCCCGTATGTTAAGATCCACGGATATCATGGGCAGATTAGCAGGAGATTCATCCGAGGTAGCCACCCTGTTTTATCCGGCCATGCAGGCTGCTGACATTTTTCAAATGGGAGTAAATATTGCCCATGCCGGAACAGATCAAAGAAATGTGCATGTGGTGGCAAGGGAGGCAGCTAAAAAAATAGGCTTTGCCAAACCTGTAGCTATTCATCACCATCTGCTTAAGGGTCTTCTTAAACCGCATGTTTGGCCCCTGCCAAAAGAAAATAGGGATGAAATGGTCACTGCCATGAAAATGAGTAAATCCAAACCAGACTCTGCCGTTTTTATCCATGATGAGCCCGATGAAATCAAAAGAAAAGTTAATAATGCTTTTTGTCCTGAAGGGGAGACAGACTACAATCCCATCTTAGACTGGACCAAATACTTAGTCATGGTGGATGGTTCATCGCTCATCGTTCATCGGAAGAAAGAATTTGGGGGAGATATCACATATACTTCCTATGAGGAGCTAGAAATTGATTATGCCCAAAAAAAGCTTCATCCCCAAGATCTAAAAGAGGCTGTAGCGGAGTGGCTTATCAAAAAACTGGAACCAGCCAGAAATTATTTTGAAGATCCAAAAAGAAAGCAGGCTTTGGAAGAAATTGAGAGATTAACAACTACCCATTAATTCTATGATGTATTCAAAAAAGTTTAAGATTGTTTGGATTATACTTTCAGTTATAGCAGGCTTGGCCATCATAATTTTTTCCCTCCTGCCTCTTCTGGTATCAATTTAGACTCACAAGAAAATCTATACAGACTTGAAGTTTCCTGTATCATCTTGTACTCTGAGATTATGGCAGAAACAGTTGCTTCTGTTGGTCTATCTGTTAATAAGACTCCTGCATTTGAAGCTAGGCAGGTTTTTAATCATGAGTTGAAACCTGCTGTTGCTACTATTCAAAAAGCCGAGGATTTTCAAAGAGCTTTATATGAATATAAAACAGGTCTTAATAGTGCGGTTGAAAACGGTTTCGTAGGCTCAATCCAAGCAAGTGCTTCAAGTTTGTTAGCTAATATCAATGAAAGAAATCGATTAGAGGGTTTGGAGAGTGATGAGGCAAACAAACAGGCAATAGATGATATAAATAAAGAGATCAGAAGAGATGTAGTTGTAGTATACGCAGGCTTCCAAGAGAACTTTGGAGGGGTGACTACCTTATTAAGTCAATATTTACCAGACGAGCAAACCAGAGCTTTATTCCAAGAAACAGTTGCAACAAACTTGGCTCATTGGATCGCAGTGAAAACAGGTTTAGGTAAACATCAAACCCAAAATGCTGAAATGACTAGGATGGCACAATTTTTACTAACTCATTCTCCTCACTTCCGCTCATTACAGGAAAAGCAACGAGAACAAGGGTTGGAATTTTCTGGTGCAACTTGGGAAGAGAATGAAGATATTATAGAGTCTTTAATGACTGTAGCTAAAACTGAAGAAGAGGTAGCGAGATTAGATCCGAAAGTAATGGCATTTGAACTAAGACGTTGGCTTGCCACTACTGCAAAAGAAGCCAGAGTAGGGAAAAAGACTCCTGAAGGAAAAACAAAGAAGAGAAAAATTTATGAAACACCCTATTATAGAGGTATATTGAAAGAGCTTCATCGCCTAAGCAAAAGAAGAAATGGTGTAGGAGGCGTAATTTTGTACGGTCCTCCGGGTACTGGTAAAACAGAGTTAGTTCAAGAAAAAAACGAGCAGCAAGGTTATGAAACCCATGTTGTTAGTATCCATCATTACACTAGTTTTGCAGATTTATTAGCAGATAAAGCTATAACATTAAGAACAGATCTGGGAGCGCCTCTTGCTCAAAAGCTAGATACAGTTATTTCGTATTTCAAAGGAAAATCCCCTGAAGAATTTGGTAGAGCTATGACTACAATTTATACAGCGCTTCAGTCTTCGGGAAAATTGGGCCAAGATCAACAATTAAGTCAGTTTTTATTACCATATTTGTCACTTGATCAAAAAGGAGTTATCGATCTTCTCGCAAAAAGCAGCTTTTCCACTGAAGATTGGCAGCATATTCAAAATGCTTTTTTTGCAAAGCAAGAGGCTAGATTACTTAGAACATCGCTTGATCCAAGTCATCAGGAAACTATGGAAGATATTGTAAGAGGTGAAATACTTTTGGCAATTAGAAAAAGCAAAGGTACTGGAAGAAAAATAAGGGTATTGCTTGATGAGATTGATAAGGCTGGACCTAACTCTCTTGGAGGTCTTTTAACATTTCTAGCTAAGTCTCCAGGAGAAACGATCACAATTGGTGAGGTTACAGAAGAAATTCCTTCTTGGTTTGTAGTTGATGCTACAAGTAACAGCTTAGAGCTTAATGAGTATCTGACCGACAGATTTAGCCATTTGGAGGTTGGTACACCACCTCCTAAAGATCAACTAATGATCGCAGGGGTAAGGCTTAGTGATGACGAAGGTAACATTCAGCTTACACCTTATGAACAAGAACAATTAGTTGGCTTTTTTGTATATGTATTACCAAGAATTAATGCTCTTTTATCATCTGCAAAGGTTGGTTGGCCGCCTATCTCAAATCGAGGTATACAAGAATTAACAGGTAATCTAGTGGATTTTAGCAATATGCAAAGGACCAATTTATCCGTGAGTGAAGCAGTAAGGAGATTATTATTGGAAAATAAAATGTGGGCTAGGGATCCGAAACTTAGAACAAAACTAGAGGATATGCTGGATATCGAATTTGCTGCAGTACTAAGAGATGAACCTATAAAAATAAAGAGGCGAGGAACTCCAGTGTCTCAAGAACCAGCAAATCTTGGGCAACGTTATAATCAGGCCTTAGAAGGAACAATAACTTCACCTATGATTACTGCGATTAACGGTCTAGCTGATGCTGATACAGAAGTTAGTGGGCACAAAACCACAATTGAAGAGGTTACACTCAATGAGACTCAGCAATCTTTAGTGCGAGACTTCTTAGCTTACGAGAGAGGGAGAATGCGAGGTTTGACCGACATATACCCACTGCCCATTGGTTTTATTATTCAGGAAAGAACTGAGGGAGAAAGGGCAAATCTACAACTTATATCAGTGCCAAACGATCGAAAAGTACATCTAATTCATAGTCAGCCTGTTCCGATAGGGAGAATTGCAGGGGCTTCTTATGATGGAACAGTGATTGTTCTTTCGTCTGAACTGGACAAGGATTCTGATACCTTAAGAGTCATCAGACCGTTTGATACTAAGGGCGGAGAATCTAACGAAGGACAAATCAAAAAAGGAGAAACCGCTGTAGATAGGACTGGTACTTATATTGCTCAACTGAATCCTTCAGATAATCTTCTTTTAATTTTTAGGACTGACAACATTCAGCAATCTAGAGGAATAACGGGAGTAGAAGATTTCCAATTTTCTTCAGATGGGAAACTTATTTTAGTCAAAAAGCAGGGAGGAGGAACTTGGGTACACTCATCAAGTAACTTGGCTTCTATAATAGATGAACCACTAGACCAACCTGATCAAGGATATGAGTGGAAGTTTGTCGGAAATCATATGTTGCTTCAAGTTCCCAAGGATGAACAAAATGCTGTTAAAAATTTAGCCTTGTATGTTGCTTAATTTATGGAATCTGTTGCGTATGAAATCTTAAACGGTGAATATACACAACGTATTAATGAGCTGAAAACTCATGTGGCTAGTCCAGAATTTAGAGAGAGATTTTCTGATGTTTTAGAGCGTTTTATTGCAGTAGCATCGGCCAACTTTACTCCAAGACCGCCTACAGAAACAATCACAAGAGAAGGTTCTGTTGGCATTCTCCCTTCTCCGGCAAAAAGGATTGTTACTCAAGAAGTTTTGCAAGGAAACGCTCCAAGCCCTTTAAGAGTTATCGAGGAGACAATTCCAACAGGAGTTCCAGAGCGACCGGTTGAGTTAGTATCTATTCATGTTATCAATGAAATTGAACCCCTAACAGCAGGTTCTATGAGAGAACAGGATAACCTAGCTGCAGTTTTGCTTTATTTGGGGTCAATACGTAGAAAAAATGTCTATCTTGATCCCCATCAACCCAATGAACATCCTGTACGAGTAGATCAAATCCGTGCCGTATATCATCTTATAAAAAGAGGCGCATTTGGCCAGTATTCTTTGGAAAGACATTTACTTACCAATCCTTCGGATGTTACTCAAGCCTTAGGTGCTTATCAAAGAGGTCTTGATTTTATATTACCTTTTCAACAAGATGTCCCTACCAGTGAAGATATGGTTGCTCATGAAATTATAGATCCTAGGATTCTGTCGGAAATCAGAGCAGATTCAGGAGGGCTCAAAATTAGTATCCCTGTAATTGTATCACCTAAGGAATATGAATTCAGAAGCGGGTGGAGGTATGAATCCATTACAATCCTAAGAAATTTTTATAATGGTGACCCGTTTATTCTGGCGCAAACCTATGAGTATCCGAGACTTGTTCGTTATAATGGTCGTAACTTCATAGACATCAAATAATATGGAAATTGAAGTATTACCAACTCGTGAAGCTTCAACTCATCAAGTTACATTAAACCAAGTTTGGCAAGAATTTAGAAGATTTGAGGTCAGGGTTCAACAAGGATTCTTCACAGAGGAAGAACGATTAGGCGCATACATAGGGCTTATTGGGGTTGCTTCAGACTTTTTTAGTGATACGGAGGTAAAAAGATCTGATAATCCTAGACTTAAAGAATTAGTAAATGCTCTGTTTTACCAACACGAAAATTACGCCACTGTACCAATAGATTTTTTTGTTGAAGCTACCAAGAGAATTAAGCAAGAAGTTTTAGACGAAGGAGTAGTTCGTCCATTAGGAAATCGTTTCAGAGATGAGGTAGATTTCATAGGTAAATTAATACAGCAGGAATTACTTGCTGCAACAACAGCTGCCAAATCTGAAAGAGATGATAAAAGGTCTCTGGAAAGTTTGGCATCAAATGCATTGGCAAACGAGTCAATTTCTCCTATCGAGGCAAATCTTTCAATCACACAAGCCAGACAAAGAATAATAAAACAGGCTATAGTTGATCAATTGGCAAAAAACGAGGAATTAGGAAAAGATATTGAGAGAAGAGATGCGTATCTGGCTGCAATTAGGCAATTACAAAGCACTACCCCCACTCAAGAAGCAGTCCATCAATTACTTAACCCTTTTGAGGATTTTCTTCAAAGACAACCAGATAATGTTTCTAATCTTGATGATTTATATCTCCATATAGCCACAGGGCATAGTTCGTATGTAGCAATAAGTCTTAATGAATTGCTACAGGCAGGAGAAGATCCGGATTTTATTTGGAGACAATGGGTAGAACAAGGGGTGATTCCCGCAGGTTTTTATGAATCATTTGAACAAATATCAACTTTGGCAGAATTGTCCGAGGCAGCTCAATTACTTTCCGGGTTACCAAAAGAGGTTAAAGCTAAATCTTACCTGCCTTATTTGGAAAAAGGGGTTAGCGCATCACTCCTTCGACAAATGACTGAAGGTAATTTTGATTTACCGGACGATTTAATTACCCAGCAGGTTGCTGCCTTTTTGGACCTCTATAGCGCACACGAGAGAGGAGAGGAAGCTAAAAAGGGTAAGGGCTGGTCTACAAAAAGAAAGCTTATCACTGCCCTAGTAGTGGCTACTGTGGTAGCAATGCCTTTTATATACAAAGGTTACATGTCTCCTGATACAGCTTCTGGCATTTCAATCGAAGATATTTTAGAAAGCATCCCACAAGATGAACTTGCTGGTCTTAAACATTTAGGTGAAGAGGAAGGGGTGACGGTAACAATTGAAGGAGGTGGAATAAGTGGAGGTGGAATAGCTGGATCTGAACAAGGAGTACCATCTACAAAAAGTTCGGCAGAAACCAGAACCAGTCCTCAAGAACCGGGGTATACAGTCAGCTCTGACTTTATAAAGCCTGAAAATAACTCACCTGAAGCTTTAATGGAAGCTCAAAAGAAAGTGCTTTGGAACTTACAGGGAGAAGATTTATTAGGTTTCTATAGAATAAGTTCATCTTCCAGTTTTGACCCCAACAGAAAAGGGTGGATGGTAAATAGAAATTATGTCCAAGGCAGTCAGGCAGTATTTACCAATAGAAAGGATATTATTCTTTCGGCTCAAGTGAGGGTTGGAAGACAATTAATTGAACTTCCCACCAGGGGTAATTATCCTCCCACCATTAATGGAGTTAAGGTTGAAGGTATTTCCGGAGGATTTGGAGTTTATCAAACAACAGATGGGAGTTATTTCCTAAATTTTAGTAAGGAAGAGATAGGTAAAACCGTCACCATCTCTTATAGTTTAGGCAAAATAGAAGGATCAATCATTCCTAAACCCACTGATAGAGAATTACAGGAAATGAGAAAAAAATATATCGAAATAGATGATTTACCGCCAGGTGAACTAAAAACATTAATGCAGCAGTTGAGAGATAATAAAAACCTCTCTCCTGCAGTTAAAGCTAAGGTGATTGAAAAATATATACAAAATAATTTCTTATATTCCCTTGATGCTAAATGGTCAGACGATTATCATTCACAAAGAGGAGTTAAAGATTTCTTCAGAAGAATCACTGAACTTAAAAGAACTGATTGTGATGTTGCCAATAGCGCTTTAGTAATGTTACTCCGTGCTCAAAACATTCCTTCCCGTATGGTGTTTGGGGCTGCACATACAGGAGGATTTCTTACTTCTGGCAAAGACAAAATAACTGGAGCTGAAATGCACGGTTGGTCTGAAGCGTATATTGGAGGTCAGTGGTTGTCACTTGATGCCACTCCTTTTAATCAAGATTCATATACCCAAAAAGCATTGGCAGGAAAAACTTCACCTTCGCAGTTGAAGCAAATTCGGGAAAGAGAGGAATTTATCAGACAAGCTACCTCATTACAAAACTGGTTAGAGAAAGATATGCTGGATATACCGGGATTTAACATGGCTCTATTGCTAAAAATTACCGGGCTTAATATGGCTGCCTTAGCAACAAGTATTTTACTAAGGAGGCGTAACAACAGAGCTGCCGGAAAGCTACGAAAAGAAGTTGAGGCTAGGACAGAAGTCTATTTAGGATCAAGTTACCCAACAATCGGAGATATTTTTGCCCGGAGGGAAAGGGTAAAAATTGATCAAATTAAAACAGATGGGGTTAATCCCATGACAGTTATCCCCCCATTTGGTTTTTTTGGCTTAGGGGGAGATGTAATTAGGACACTGGTAAGCAATAGAATACCTTATCATGCAGAAGCCCCTACTATTACCCGACCCACAGAACCAAATACTCTTGAGTATTTAACTAAAGTATTGGGCTATAAGGAAAAAGATGTTAGAAGGAGGTTATACATAGAAGCTTATGATGTAGCAAGATCACATATTGCAGATCAAATAGATACCTTAGTATATAACTTTACTAAGGATGGGATTACTACTTATAACTTTGCCCACCATATTAGAAAATCTATTGAGAAACTAGCTGAGCCAGGAGATACAGAAGCTTGGGAGGCTACGAAAAGTGCACTGAATGAAAGATTATATCAACATTATGCGACTGTTCGTGCAAGAGGTGAAAGGAAGGAGATGAGAGAAGCTGCTAAGTATGCTGGAGAGCCTAGAATATCACCCAGAATGTCCAAAGAGGAGTTTGAAAAAAGAATGGACGAATTATACAGATTGAGATTGGTGCAGTGGGTAACAGAAAGTGGATATGTCAATGCATTACAAAGTTTAGGTAATAAAACTTAACATTATATTGTTTTAGAACCCCTAAAAAATTGGACAGAGTCTTGAATAAAAGATAAAATCCCTACATGAACCTCAAGACTCCGCTTTACTCTTTAACAGGAATTGGCCACCAGCTTTCCTATAAACTCAAAAGGTTGAATTTAGAAACTGTTGAGGATTTAATTTATCATTTTCCTTTTAGGTATGATGATTTCTCCCAGTCTTCCACCATCAAAGATGCACAAATTGGTCAGGTAGTCACCCTGCAAGGTGAAATTTGGTCAATTGCAAATATTTATACAAGATATGGAAAAGTTTTAACTCAAGCCATTTTTAATGATGGTACTTCCCCTTTGACTCTCACCTGGTTTAACCAACCCTATCTTACCAAACAGATTAAAACAGGAGACAGGTTACAAATTTCAGGAAAACTCACCAAATATAAAAATAAACTTTCAATAATGGTTCCTAAATGGGAGAAGGTCGAAAACAGTCTACCGACTACCGACTACCGACTACCGACTCTACATACAGGCAGACTGGTGCCTATTTATCCGGAAACCGAAGGCTTAACATCCAAATGGTTAAGGACAAAAGTCTCACAACTTTTTCCTCAAGTTTCCAATTTAATTGTTGACCCTTTGCCGGAAAGTATAAAAAGGGGGATGTTATCGCTTTTCCAATCATTATCCAAAATCCACTTTCCCCAAAATTATCAAGATGTGGAAAAGAGCCGGGACAGATTGGGTTTTGATGAGCTGTTCTTTGTTGCCCTGGCAACAAAAAAAGCGAGATTGGAGTGGAGCAGGAAACCTTTGATTAAACCACTTACAATTACTGAAAATGACCTGAATCGTTTTATAAAGGAGTTACCGTTCACTCTTACTTCTGCCCAAACCAGAGTGCTTGGGGAAATTATTTCCGATTTAAAAAGGAACCAACCTATGAACAGATTAATTCAGGGTGAAGTGGGTTCCGGGAAAACCGTGGTGGCTGCCATTATCTGCTATCTTGTTTACAAAAACAGCCAAAGAACTTTATTCATGGCCCCAACCGAGATTCTGGCATTCCAGCATTTTGAAACTATCTCCAAACTTTTGGAACCATTCGGAATTTCTGTGGGAATTTACACAGGAAGCAGGAAATATCATCAGAATAAAGCTATAAGAATTAAGAATAAAGGTTCTAAAAAGCTTAATTCTAGATTCTTACCGCTTGATTCTAACCCTAGCGTCATCATCGGCACCCATGCTCTGCTGTCTGATAAATTAAATACCAAAGATGTTGGGCTGATCATAGTGGATGAGCAGCAGCGCTTTGGAGTTGAGCAAAGAACTTTTTTGAGAAGCAAGGCAAAAATACCGCATTTTTTGACTTTAACCGCAACACCCATTCCACGAACCGTGGCCCTCACACTGTATGGAGATCTGGACTTATCCATCATTGATGAGCTTCCCAAGGACAGGCAGAAAATAAAAACCTATTTAGTACCGGCCAGAAAAAGGGATGATGCTTATAAATTTATTGAAAAGCAAATCAAGACAGGCGATCAGGCCTATATCATCACCCCTTTAATTGATCTTTCGGAAACCTTGCAGTCTGTCAGGGCAGCAACCGAGGAGTTTGAAAGATTGCAAAAAAAAGTCTTTCATAAATTTAAATTAGCCCTGTTGCACGGCAGATTAAGCAGCAGACGGAAAGATGAGGTGATGAGAAGTTTCAGAGAGAAGAAAATAGATATTCTGGTTTCCACCTCGGTGGTGGAAGTAGGGGTGGATGTACCCAATGCCACAATAATGGTGGTCGAATCCTCGGAAAGATTTGGTCTGGCACAACTTCACCAGCTGCGGGGAAGAGTAGGCAGAGGATCAAAGCAATCATATTGCCTGCTATTTACGGATATTGAGGCACCACAAATTATCAGAAGGCTGAAAAATCTGGAAACTATCAGTGACGGGCTAAAACTGGCGGAGCTGGATTTAAAAATTAGAGGAGGGGGTGAAGTGTTTGGCACCAAACAATCAGGCAGGTTTGAGTTTAAAATAGCTTCTCTCTCCAACTTAACCCTGGTTGAGGAAACAAGAAATGCAGCCCAAAAACTGCTCTTGACTGACCCTACCCTTGACAAACATCCGCTCATTCGGGCAAAATTGGAAAGTTTGGCAGCAAATGTGATGCCAGATTAATCAAAACCATGGCGGGAGAACCAAAAAGAAGACACTCTAAACAAAGAAAGCGAGTAAGAAGAGCAAGTATTAAACTGGCGTTATCTCTCGCGGTTTGCAACAACTGTAATAAACCTACTTTGCCTCACACAGTTTGTAAAGAGTGTGGATTTTACCACGGCAAAGCCGTGGCAAGCTCTGCTTATGGCGGCAAGGCTGTTTCAAAAGAAAAAGTTAAAGTAACAAAAGCTGTATGAGAGATGAAAACTGCAAAAGACCCCCGACACATTAAACGGATTAAACTTTTAAAGGAGCTTTTCTCCTGGCAATTCATGCCCAAAGACAAAACTTCAAAAAATATAAAGGAGATTACTGCAAATATCCAAAAGGTTGACAAGCTAATAGGCAAAAGCGCGCCCGGAAGACCAATTGAACAGATCAACAAAATTGACCTGGCCATCTTGCGTCTGGCTGTTTTTGAGTTGATAATAAAAGTTGAGGCTCCTCCTAAAGTTGTCATAGACGAGGCAGTTGAACTGGGTAAGGAATTTGGTGCGGAGTCTTCTGCAAGCTTTATCAACGGCGCTTTGGGGAAACTGGTGGAGATCAAAAAAATTCACACTTGATAAATATAAATGAACTATGTCTTAATTAAAATAGTATGGATGAAAAGGAAATCTTACAAGCAATAACAGAACATTTGGGATTATCTGTAGAAGATATAGACAGAAATGCCCTATTAAGAGAAGACTTAAGTTTAGGGCCAATCGAGTTAAACGACCTCCTCAATAACTTATCACAAAAATTTAAAATCACCTTTGATCCTTCTGATGTTGATGGTTTGAAAAAGGTTGAAGATATAATCGTATTGGTAGAGGATAATCTCTTAGAATGATCACGAAAGATGAGTTTGCAACACTTACTTACAAACTTAATATAAAGTTTAATGATCCCAAGCTTTTAAGCCGGGCTTTCATACACAGATCATACCTTAACGAAATTAAATCAAATCTTTCCTCAAATGAAAGAATGGAATTTTTGGGTGATTCTGTTTTATCCTTGGTTGTCTCTTTACATCTTTTTACCTCAAGGGAGAACGATACCGAAGGTGACCTGACAAACCTCCGAGCCTATATTGTTAAAACCAAATCACTGGCACAAGCTGCAAAAAGCCTGGATTTGGGTAAATACCTCAAACTTTCCAAAGGAGAAGAAGTTTCAGGTGGAAGAGAAAACATACAGCTTTTGGCAAACTCATATGAGGCGCTTCTGGGAGCTATATTTTTGGATCAGGGTTTGGAGGCAGTACAAAAGGTCATCAAAAATACTCTTTTTGTCATTTTCGAGAAGGAAATAAAATCAGGCCCCCCTCAAGATGCCAAATCACAGTTGCAAGAATTTGTTCAGGAACAGCACAAAATTTCTCCAAATTATAAGATTTTGGGTACAAGAGGCCCTGATCATGCAAAGGTATTTACGGTTGCGGTGTTTTGGGATAATAAAGAATATGGCAGAGGCACAGGCCCCAGCAAACAGGATGCGGAAGAACAAGCGGCAGTTGGGGCAATTCGCAAGATTGACTCAAAAATCAAGTTAGTGTAAACTTTCCCCTATGATCAAAATTCGCTTAATGAGAATCGGCGCAAAACAAAAACCATTTTATCGGATTGTGGTGGTGGATGAGAGAAGTAAAAGAAATGGCGCTTATATTGAACTTTTAGGAACCTATAATCCTTTAACAAATCCCCACGATATTAAATTAAATAAAGATAGAGTGGATCATTGGTTAAAACAAGGGGCTCAAAAGTCAGACGGCTTCTTGAGAATGTTAGGAGAAGCACCCCAAAAGCCGCCCAGAAAACCTAAGAGGGAGAAGAAGGCAGAAGAACCAAAACTAGAGCCAAAGGTTGAAGAGGCAAAAGCTGAGGAAACACCTGCTGAACCAGAACCAAAAGTAAAAAAAGTTCCGATAGAGACATCTGCAGAACAGCCGCAGGCTGAAGAAAAACCAGCTGAAGTGGCTCAAGTAGAGAAAAGTGAGAAGGAACAAAAAAATGAAAGATCTGCTTAATTTTATTGTTACAAGTATTGTCACAAAGCCCGAAGCGCTAAATATTGAGGAAGATAATCAGGAGGGTACTGTCAATCTTACCTTGACTGTTGATCCCTCTGACATGGGACTTATTATAGGAAAAGGTGGCCAAACTATAAAATCCATAAGAAAACTTTTAATTGTCAGGGCGATGGCGGAAAATGTCAGGGTAAATCTTCAGCTCAATGAACCTGCATCATCTCAAGAGATTGCCACGTCGGTCGATGAATCGACCTCCTCGCAATGACGTCATTGCGAGCGTAGCGAAGCAATCTATTCCATGAAAATATCCATTATTACTCTTTTCCCCGAAGTTTTTGATCCAATCCTAAATACAAGCATCTTAAAGCGGGCCCAACAAAAAGGAAAAGTTGAATTTGAACTGATTAATTTAAGGCCATTTGGCGAGGGAAAACACCAAGTGGTAGACGCTCGACCATACGGTGGAGGAGCAGGGATGATCCTTAAGGCTGATGTGTTAGCAAAGAGTTTATCGTTTATCGTTTATCGTTTATCGAAAAAAACAACCGAAAGTCGACAAGGCGTAAGCCGTTACGATAAACCATATACTATCCTCATGTCTGCTTCCGGCATCCCATACAAACAATCAAAAGCAAAAGAATTCTCTAAACTTAATCATCTAATCATAATCTGCGGCCACTATGAAGGAGTCGACCAAAGGTTTGCAGACCAATATGTTGATGAAGAAATATCAATAGGTGACTTCGTCCTAACAGGAGGAGAAATACCGGCAATGGCAATTTTGGACTCCATTGTCAGACTTCTTCCGGGAGTGTTAAAAAAGTCCGATGCCACCATCCAAGAATCTTTCTCCATCTTCCGTCTTCCATCTTCTAACCTTCAACTTCTTGAATACCCCCAATATACCAGGCCGGAGGAGTTTGAGGGAATAAAAGTACCAAAAGTTCTTTTGTCCGGCAACCATGCCGAAATAGCCAAATGGAGAAAAGCAAAATCCTTAGAAAAAACAAAAAAGGTAAGACCTGATCTTTTAAAATAATCTACTCAAAGGGGTTAGCTTTACCTCTTGGAGTAGTGAGGGGAATCTCTCCTTCGCCTCTTGTAATGCCCACTCCCTCTTGAGCTCCTGCTAATCTAACCAAAAGCTCCTCTTCATTTTGAGACAGCTCCGGCAAAGGAGAATCCACAGTACCAAAATTTTGCGGCAGAGGAGAAAATAAAACACTCAAGCCCAAGTTAACCTCCGCACCTTGAATTCCTGTTGCTTGAGATACTTCAATACTATCCACCTTCATTAATCTGGGTGCCTTTTCTAAAGAATTAAGCAGGGTCGAAATAAGCTGTCTTGACCCAATTAGTTGTAAACTGATACTGTAATTTTGGTCTCCAGACCCTTTAGATCCTCCGACATTAAACGACACAATGCTAAAGCCTGTATGAGTAGTGATCCTTTGGATAATCCCCAATACATTCCCAAAGTCTTTACCGGAGGGATAAGCATTAAGGGCATATTCTACTTTTTTAGATAAATCTCCTTGGTCCAAAGTTTCCAAAGTCTGCGCCTTAACTTCCAAAAATTGAGACTTATGCAAAAGGTCGTTTCTTGTTGCTTGATTTGTCAAAAGCTTTATTGTTTGAGGCAAAATAACCCAAACTATCAAAAGGAGGCTTGACAGCGCAACAACTGCCGGGAATACAAACAGCCTATATTTGGAATAAAATTTCAAAATATCCTCTTTTTTCATCATATGTCACCTAGCTACTACTTTAAGACTGACTCTAAACAGGCCGTCTCTGCCCCTGTTGAGGCTTTCTATCGAAACCTGACCAATTTTATCTTCATTTTTTTCCTTTGAGTAAAGATTTGTCACCAGGCTGTCCAAGGCATTTGAATCGGGAACCAAGGCCACAATGGCCGCATTGCCAATTTTATCAACAGAAAGTGATGTTATCGAGACTGATTGAGGTATGAGTTTATCCAAAAGGGTATACATGTTGTTTTGCTTGGATGCTGCTCCCAAATTTTGACTGATGGTGGTAAGTCTGTTTTTAAGAAGTACTAAAGATGCTTGTCTGTCTTTTAGATCCACAACTTTCCCCGTCACCTCACCCAATTTCTCCTCAATTCGGGATATGTTACTGCTTTGCAAAATTCTCAAAGCCACAGTTAACGAGGAGAGAAATATCATTGCCAGTATTATCCCTACGCCTATGGTTTGAATTTTGTAGAATTGGGCACTTTTAATCTCTTCCGCCATAAATTCCGGCGGTAAAAGATTAATTGAAATATTTTGTTGTCTTGATGCCATCTATATTATTCCTCTCTTAAAGCCAATCCTACGGCAACAGAATATGACGGAGCATCTTGAGCAAGTTTTGAAACCAGTGCCTTGTCTTTACCAATCAAATACCAAGGGTCTGCTTCTTGCACTTCCAATCCTAAATTGCTGGCCATATATACAACAAAACCAGGCATTTTAGCCCCACCGCCCGAAAGAACAACTCTTTTTATCGGGTTTTGCGGATATTTTATCTCAAAAGCCTGTATTACTCTTTTGCACTCTCCTAAAATGATATCTACAACAGGTTTTAGAGCATCATATACTTTTCCTTCAAGCTGATCTTCCAATAAACCGTATACTTTTTTATACTGCTCCGCCTGGTTAGTTTCAAAGTTAAACTGCTGCGAAAGAGCGCGAGTCAAGGCAAGCCCTCCTGTTGAAACAGACCTGGTCAGCCATACAAGACCATTTGAGACCGTTGCAAAATCCGTTGTTGTGGCCCCCAATTGCACTATTAAAGTACTTGGAGAAAACGGATTATTGCCTGCCAATGATCTTGCTACCGCAATAGTCTCTGTTTCAAGCCCCTTGGGTCTAAGATTGGCCATTGCCAGAACTTTAATGTGTTTGCTGACTGCTTTTGTGGGAGAGGCAACTACCAACACCACAGTCCTGGCGTTTTTATCTTTTGGGTTAGATCTCTGCAATACTTGCCAGTTCAAATTTACATCCGAAAGAGGCATAGGAATAAACTCTTCCGCAGCGTATTTTATTGCCTGGGGCAGCTCATTGTCGGAAAGGTATGGAAGGTCATCAATAACCCTGGTGAATACTTTAGATTCAGAAAGAGCGACAACAACCTCTCTTTCTTCAATTCTTGTTGCATCAAGAAGCTTTTTAATAGTTTCGGCAACAGCCTCAAGGTCTGTTTCCTGATCCGAAAGCATACCCGGAGTGGGGGTGGGAATACTCCCCAGAGCAATAAGTTTTGGAGGATTAGTATCCTTGGAAAGAGAAACAACTTTAATTGATGAAAAACCAATATCCAAACCAACAGAAATTTTAGCCATAGACAGTAATTACATTGTAACAGCTTGCCATTGTCTGTTGTCAATTATTTGCTGATTTCACCTGCGGAGAAGATGGCATAATCAAAATAAGGGGGGACTACTTTGTTAACCTGGAAAAGGTTAACTTTCCTTTGAGATTCCCCGGCTGCACCGGTTGAAGTAATATTCCTGGCTTGAGGAGGTATTGAGCAATCTTGCCCACAAGTTCCGACAGCTTGGACTGCAAAAGGCTGGCTGGTGGTATTGTACAAAAGCCTAGCGCGAAGAAGCATCAAACCAGCAGGTAAAGAATCAATAGTTTTTTTACATTGATAGATTCCCGAACCTACTCTGTGATCACCACTGCAAACGGCAGTGATATCAAAATTATTAGCTACACCTCTAGTGGCCGAGGGATTATCAAGATACCACTTGCGGGATTGATATAGGGCACCATTGTGGTAAACCAGTGTTAACTCCAATGCTGCTTTGTCTGTTGCAGAATTGCCCCAATAAATATCAAGGCTTGTCTGTACATAGGCGTTTTGGGGGGGATTAGCAGTTGAAGTATAATCTGCCAGCCAAACATGAGCCACATCTTCTTTGGCAAGGGGTGGATATTCCAAAGGATCCTGACGTGTACCCGATGAAGGGACTGCGGGAATCAGATTACTATCTAATACTGTTGCCTCTGAACCTGTTTCTTCAAAGCTAACACATGAAGTTTCGGTACAAGAAGCATCTCCTCTTAGCTTTTTTTCAATACCAGCTTCCGCTGCAGAAAAGGCCCTGGACGATTGTTCCACTTTGGTGGAAGTTGAAACATCAACCAGGCTTTTTTGGACAACGGATAAACCTATTGCCAAAGCCACAGTCATCACCAAAATCAGTGTTAAGATAATTTGCCCTTTTTCATTCATATAATTATTATAACAATTATAAACTTTATACTGTTACCTTAATTGTATTGTAGTCTCAAAGGTAATTGCACCAATCTCGCTTACCAAAACAGGTAGCGCCCTAACTCCGGGCGTAAGTTCAAAGGTAATTTTGACATTATCTTTAAAACCGGCTTGCCTGTTCAAAGAAAAACTTCCGCTTGCTAAAGAAACCCCGCTTTGAGGATGGGTGTCTGTCAAAACAATCGGCAGAACCATTGGATCTGCGGGACCACATATCCTGTTAACAAATGCGGGATCTGTTTCTTCCTGACCTGTTGCCGGGTCAATCTGTTTTGCGGGATTGTCTTGCTGGATCAATCCGTTGTTGCTAGTATCCTGCGCTATAAATCTGTATCGGGAATATATTCCCCTGGTTACAACCACCAAGGTATTAGACGAAGCACTTAAAGGACATACAATATTGTCAGAGTTTCTAATGGCCCCAGTCATAGTTTCTAAAACAGACTGGCCGTTTTGTTTGATTGCCCCCAATATTTGGGTCTTATTGGTACCCCGCAGCGTCCTTGTAAAAATTGTTAATACCAAAATTCCCACCACGGATAAAACAGCCACAACCACCAAAATTTCGACCAGGGTAAATGCAAATGAATGATGGTTTTTTTTGTGTTTTTTGAAGCTTAATTCTTGATTCATGATTCTTAAAGCTTTCTTAAAATTGTAGTTAACTTGGACTCATGCGGACCTGAAAAATCTGTCCAAATGACAACCACTGTCACCTTTTTTTCGTTTCTATAAAAACCGCTTCCGGCTTCGTCAGATAAGACTACGACTCTTTTGAAGCCGGGTGCTATTGGTTCTGCATATAAAGGCACGGTTGCCCCGGCACCGATGTATTGAAGCACTCCCGAAGTAGAAATATTAAAATAACAATTTGGGATACAGTTTGAACTAATTTGGTTAGACCATAAATCATCATCATCCCATGAATTCACATCAGCGGGTGGGCTACCAAGTTGAAAACCCGTTATTGCAGCTTTTCTGTCTCTGTCAGTCCTCACCCTCTCAATACCTTCTTGAGCCAATTTGGTGGCTTGGGCTTGATTTTGGGCAAAGACAGCGTTTCGCAAAGAAGCAATGGTAGCAAAAGTTAAGGCTCCGACCACAAAAACAATCACCGTGATAACTACTATCAATTCCATAAGACTCTGGCCCTTTTCATTTGACATTTGAAATTTGAAATTTAAAATTGTCAATTGTCCATTGTCAATTGTCAATTGATTATTGAACATTTATCGCCCCTCCTTTTGAGATTGTAAAAGTTTTAGTATTGCTTGTTTTTAGGTTTTTAAAATTAACTGAAACAGTGGCACTATTATCAATACAATTATCAGACCCGTCTATTTTCACTGTACCTGAAAGCTTGGAGTAGGTAACAGTCAAAGGCAAGGCAGACGTGGAACCTGGAGCACAAGCAGAACCCCCAACAGAATCAACCTCAACATTTTCCAAAATTGTAGTTTGAACCACAGAATTGCTTGATCCACAAATTAAATCAACATTGGTCCCGTCTGTTCTAATCTGTACTGACCAATCAGCTCCCCCAAGATCTAGGCAAGTAACACCGCTGGTTGCATTTGCCTGTGCCAGTCTGAAGGCTGTTTGAATTTGACCTATGGCCTTGTTTACAACTTGATCTTGAGCAAAATCCTTAAAATTCGCATAGGCAACAACACCCAAAAGGGCCATGATTGAAATTACCACCAACAGTTCAACAAGGGTAAAGCCCTTGAGCATTGACTTCCGACTTCCGACTTCCGACTTCTGCAAATAGCGGTAGACTTTCTTGAGCAGCATACCCTAAAAGTAACATATTTTGAGTGGTCAAACCAGAGTCTAGAAAACAGCATTACGGGGGGGTGACAACGTAATTATGTCCGGCGGGCAGAGAAGTGCTACATTGAGTGGGAATGGACACGGCACTAACGGAATTCTCCATCCTAGCAAATAAACAATAACTGGTGCACAAAACAGTACTGTTGTCACACGGAGTAGTAGAACTACCGTACAAACCAACATACTTATAGTTATAGGGGGAGGTGGTGGAGCTGCTGGGATCCTTCGGCACCTTATTAAGATAAGTCCTAGTACCGCTAGGATCTTTCAGCGGACACTCTGACCAGAGAATCATGTGTAGTCTTCCGTTCACGAGGGATGCGCAATCTCTCCCTGCCTGCTGTTTAGGATAAAACTTCTGGTCAGCATGAAATTGCTCTAATGAACTTTGGATAAATGACAAGTCCGCTTTCCTTTTGGCATCCCTGGAATTTGAAAGAAAATTTGTATAGGAAACAAGTCCAACAACAGAAAGTACTGCTATTATACTTACCACTATTAGAAGTTCAACAAGGGTAAAACCCTTAAGCATTGACTTCCGACTGCCGCGGTAGACGGTAGACTGTAGACGGTAGACTTTTTTGGACATTAAGTTTATTTTGCACTTTAATAAAAGAATCCGCAAGGTATGGGATTAGACAATAGAAGGCTTACTGCTGATTTTTCCTACATTCGTAGGTATTTCCTCCTGTACCCGAAGCAGTTTCAAGGCTCGTACATACAATATACGTAGCACCAGCCGCGGGTTGACCAACTGCTACTGTGGTGTCCGTAGCTGCACAAGCTCCAACCGCCGTTCTAACACAGTATTTACAAGAGTTGGCGCTACAGGTTGTGCCTGCGTTAATAGGATCTACAGGTACTTTACCATTGGCAAAAAAACTGTCCGCCAAAGCACAGTAGGTTCCCACACATGTCACAGTATTGTAATTTGCCTCCATAGCTTTGGCTATGGAATCTATATCTGCTTTTCTTCTTGCATCTCTTGCCCTTTGTTGTACATTTCCAAAAACAGTAATCCCAATAACAGATAAAATTGCAATTATTGAAATAACAACCAAAAGCTCAACTAATGTGAATCCGTGAGGATTTTTGGCAGTCTTGGGCAGGAATTTGTTCATAACATAAATTAAATAATGTTACTTTAACATTTACATAACATTAATTCTTTGTCAAGTAGCAGGCAGTAGTATATGCAGATACCACTCTAAAATCTGATTGCCCCAAAAAAGAGTAATGAAACTTCCCAAAACCAAAAAAGGGCCAAAAGCTATTATCTGACCCCATCTTTTTTTCTTTAAAAGTATTAAGAATATGGAAAAGACAGCACCGATAATAAACGCCAAAACCATTGCCAAAACAGCCTGGGGGAAACCTAACATCAACCCTAAAAATATACCTAATTTTACATCTCCGCCTCCCATTCCTCTACCTTTGGTAATAATGATCAAACTTAAAAAAAATCCGCCAATTGCCATGGCCAAAACTACAGAATACAAAAAAGGCTCCGCAATCATCAGAGCATGCCTCCTGAAATAGTCACTGTGCGGGGGGAGAAGAAACTTGCCAATTATATTTTGGGAAAGGTAAAAATAAAGATAACCTGTTTTTAAAAAAACAAGCAGTAGGTTGGCTATTATTCCTAAAACTATGGACGGAATGATAATCCTATCGGGAATAAGCATTTTTTTAAAATCCGTAATAAAAAGCGCCAAAAGTATGACGACAAAAAAAGTTTTAAGAACCAGTTCCAGCAAAAAAATTGAAAATTGAAAATTAAGTATTGATTGAAAATTAAGAATTGAAAATTGAAAATTTGATGAGCTTTGCCAAAAGAGAAAACCCACCAAAACACCCATTACCACTTCAACCAGGATATATTCTGAACCTATCTTTTTATTACAATAACGACACCTACCTGTAAGGTTAATATATGAAACAATAGGAATAAGATCGTACCAGTGCAATTGATGTTTGCACTTAGGGCAGTATGACCTTCCCCAAAAAGACCTGTTGTTTAAACTCCGATCAGCCAGCACCTTAACAAAACTCCCTAAAATTGTACCAATGACAAAACCTGCTGATCCCCACCACATTAATAAGTACAACTCCCACCTGATGCAGCAATTAAGGTCAGATTAGAACCTACCTCATAACGACCTCCTGTATCAGTGGCATTTTCATTACCACCATCTGATTCCATCCTGCCTTTTTGCTGATCCGATTCCAAAACCGCATCAATTTCCCATGCATCATTATTGGCACAATAAGCATAGTGATAGGTAGCATTATTGACTGGATCAACTGGCAAAGTTGGTAGTGATACACTCTTTTGAGAACTTAAGTTTACTTTCACCCAACCAGTCCCATCTGATACTCTTGTGCCTATGTTACTTGATCCGTTACAGGGGTATGTGCCGGAACCGCTGCAGAGTACTGCCACTGCACCCGCACCAGTGGACTCTTGAACTGCTATATTTATGGCACTTTGCAAGTTGGCCAAATCAGTTAACCTGGCCGCATCCCGACCTCTACGGGTCAGCTCTAATGGATTAATAATGAGAACCACCACCGCTGCCAAAATTGCCACAATTGCAATAACAACCAACAGTTCAACAAGGGTAAAACCCAAATATCGAACATGAGCAGATTCTTTCAAACGTTTCACCCTTCCATTGTATTCACAAACAATTATGTTTCGTCAAGAGGCGAAAAAGCAAAATTAAAAAGAGGTGGTCAACTTTAGAGAACAAAGTCACTATTGAAGCAACGATTTCAATAGTAGCGACGTTCTCGCAAGCTCAAAACGAAGTTGTGAGCTTATAAATGGGTAAGATTATTGATATCACCAAAAACGCCACTCCTACCCCCAAAATTATAAGCACAAGCGGTTCTATGGCAACAGTCAAGTTTTTAATCAGGTGATCTGACTCCGATTCGAAATAATCCCCAAGCTTTAAGAATATTTCATCCACTTTCCCTGTTTCTTCTCCAACTCTTATCATCTGCCCGACAATTTGAGGGAAAACACTCACGGTCAGAAGAGAAGAAAAAGGTAGTCCCTTTTCTACTCCCGCGTAAGCATCTTTCAAGGTTTTTTTAAAGATGGGATTATCAGTCAAATCCGACACAATACCTATTGATTCCAAAAGGGGGATACCTGCGGAAGTTAAAAGGCCGAATGTTCTATTAAAGTTGGTTAAAGTAACGTTGGTAACTATTTTCCCGACAATTGGCAGCCGAAGTATAAATTTACCCAAGAAAAAATTGCCTTCCGCTGTTTTATTCCACCTGTTTAGCGCTATAGAAGCTGTAATAATTAATATAAGGCCAAGCCACCAAAAATTAATAAATGCATTGGAGGTGAAAATCAAAATCTTGGTGGGGAGAGGTAATTCTATGGTAGATTGCTCATACAAAGCCACCAGCTTCGGGATCACAAAAACCATCATTATTGTGATAACAACCAGCATCATTCCTAAAACCACTGCCGGATAAATCATTGCCCCCTTTATTTTTGCTTTAAACTCCCTTTCTTTTTCCAACCCGTCAGCCATTTGCAAAAGCACCTGATCCAACTTTCCGGAAGCCTCACCGCTTTTAACCAAATTTATATAAAGTTTTGGAAAGATATCAGGATACTTACCTAGAGCTTGGGCAAGCGTTAAACCTCCTTTTATATCTTGGGATATCTCTTCCAGGGCCTTTTTCAGAGTTTTATTGGTTTGTTGTTCCTCTAATATATCTACGGCTTCTGATAAAACCAAACCCGAAGAAATCATTGTGGCCAGTTGTCTGGTGATAATAACAAGCTCCGTGAAACTAACTCTGTTTAAAAATTTATCCAAAAATTTTACGGAAGGGACACCTTTAGATTTTATTGAGATAACTATCAACCCTTTTTTTCTCAAGAGCGTTGCTGCAGAACGGATATCGGGAGTTTTGATATCCCCAGTGTGGTCTGCTCCCTGCATATCCCTTGCTTTATAAATGAATTCAGCCATATTTGAGTTAAGCAGCTTAAGTTACCTAAGTAACTTATTTAAAAGTTCCGGTCTTTGGGCAAAACGTAAGGCCACATCAGGGGAGATTTTTCCCTTCTTTACCAAATCCGCAAGAGACCGCTCTAGAATCTGCATCCCCATTTCTGCTGAAGTTTCAATAAGATTATCAATCAAGTGAGATTTTCCCTCCCTGATAATATTTCTTACTCCAGAGGATGCAATCAGAATCTCCGCTGCCAAAGTCCTGCCCGGTTCAATGGTGGGAACCAATCTCAAAGAAAGAATGGCCTCAAGAGTAGCTGCCAGTTGCAGTCTGACTTGTGGCTGTTGAATTTCCGGAAAAACATCAACGATCCTGTCAATGGATTGAGCGGCGGAATTGGTATGAAGTGTGGCAAAAACCAAATGGCCTGTTTCGGCAATAGTCATGGCAGAGGCAATTGTTTCCAAATCCCGCATTTCTCCAATTAAAACTACATCCGGGTCCTCCCTTAAAGCAGAACGTAGCGCATTGCCCCAGGATCTTGTATCTTTGTACATCTCCCTTTGTTCAATTAAAGCCTTAGCCTTCGGATACACATACTCTATCGGGTCCTCTATAGTTATTACATGCACAGCTCTTTCAAAGTTTATTTTGCTTATGAAAGATGCCAAAGTGGTGGATTTTCCATGTCCTGTTGGCCCTGTCACTAAAATAAAACCCTGTTTCAAACCAGCCAGTTGCTCAACAACGGTGGGTAAACCCAATTGCTCTAAGGGGGGAATCTTAAAAGGAATTAGTCTTAAAGCAGCAGCATTATACCCTTTCTGCTTATAAATATTAACTCTAAACCTAGCTTTACCCTCAAATTCAAATGAGAAATCAAACTCGAATGACTGATTAAAGATATTTCTTTGATCTGTTGTTAAAAGAGAAAAGATCATAGTTTCTACTTGTTCAGGGGTTAAAATTGATTCGCCGGGAACAGGAATCAAATCACCATGAATCCGAAGAATGGGGGGGTACCCTACTGAAAGGTGCAGATCTGATGCGTTTCTTGCCATGGTCAATTCTAAAAGCTGCTGAATATTCATAATGTTAGGGTAAAGCGTGAAACGTTAAGGGGAAAGTATTTTTTTTCTTTACCCTTTACGGTTTACCCTTACCCCTAGTCTTGCGCTACTCTTAATACCTCCTCCAAGGTAGTAATTCCCTCTAGAACTTTCAAAAAACCATCCTGTTTCATAGTTATCATCCCGTTTTCTTTCGCCTTTCCTTCTATGGAGCCAGAAGATGCATGCTCCAGTATCAGTTTTGAGATAGATTCATTTGTTATTAGAACTTCAAAAATTCCAACTCTGCCCAAATATCCTGTGCGGGCGCAGAAGTCACACCCCTGTCCTTTATATAGCTTGACTCCCATTTTTGCTGACTGGGGCATCACATTACCCAAAACCGATTTAATACCTTCCAATACTTCAGATGTTGCCGCAAACTCCACTTTACATTTTGGACAAATCTTCCTGACAACCCGCTGTCCTACAACCGCGTTTAAAGAGGAAGCTAAAAGAAACGGTTCAACTCCCATATCCAAAAGCCTTGGGGGAGCACCTGATGCAGAGTTTGTGTGAACTGTTGAGAAGACCTGATGACCTGTTAAAGCCGCCTGAATTGCCAAATCTGCAGTTTCCGCATCCCTTACCTCACCCACCATGATTATATTTGGATCCTGTCGCAAAAAGGAGCGCAGGGCCGAGGCAAAGGTAAGCCCGGCTTGAGGGTTTACCTGAACTTGGTTAACTCCAGTAATCTGATATTCAACAGGATCTTCGATTGTCACCACATTAACTTTTGTTGTGGAGATTTTGGTCAAAACCGAATAAAGGGTGGTTGTTTTTCCGGATCCTGTGGGCCCGCACACTAAAATAATACCGTGTGTTCTTAAAAGCTGCGACTCCAAATTCTTTAGCGAGATCCCTCTTAAGCCTAATTCCAAAAGACTGGGAGCACCGGTGGATTTAGGTAGAAGCCGCATCACAATCTTTTCTCCAAAAACAGTCGGGATCGTGGATATACGAAGATCAACCTCATTTTCACCATAAACAAAGGTAAATCTCCCATCCTGGGGTAGTCTTCTTTCGTCAATTTTTAAGTTTGATAAAATCTTAATCCTGGATACAACAGCGTCATGCACTCCTTTGGGAAGCAGCACCTTTTCATGCAGAATCCCGTCAATCCTATACCTAACCCTGGTCCGATCTTCCTGCGGTTCTATATGAATATCCGAAGCTCTTGTTTTGATGGCATACTCCATGAGTTGGCTGACTATATTGGAAACCGGTGCTTCTCTTATAACCTCCGGTCCACTTTCCAACTGCTCCTCCGGTTTGACCGATTGAACCTCTTTTAAGGCAGAGGTTACCTCCGAAGTCAGATTTTGGGAATATTGGTCACCAATGGCCTTTAAAATATCTCCGGGAATGGCCAAAAACGGTTTGACTCTTTTACCGCTTCTTTTTTCAATAAATTGGCTGATCTGAATATCCAAAGGATCTGCCATTGCCACATACAACTCATCACCGTTTTTTTCAAAAGGGATTATAGTATAACGACGAGCAGCCGGTTCAGGAATTAGGTTGAGGACATCGGAGGAGATAGCTTTTCCCTCCAATTTTATGAAGGGTACGTTCAAAAGTTGCGCCTTGGCTTCAGTAACTTTGTCAACCGGCAAAAGATTGTGTTGAATTAAGATTTGATCAGCGCTCTGACCGGAATTGATGCTTTCAAGCTTTACTGCCGATAATTGATCCGCAGTAATCAAACCTTTTTGAAAAAGGATATCTTCTATTGTGCTGTTTTTTTGAGCAGGTTGTGTTGCCATAAGCAGTAGCCCGAACCGTCTACGGTAGGGGTATATACCTATTATGTTCAGATTGATCAAATTGTGTCAATCGTGTAAACTGGTAACTTGTGATTGCCAGGCTTTTGATATCTTCCAACTCAAGTGAACGGCAGAAGTTTATAAAGGAAATTTTGGGGGAAGAAGGATTTAAAAACCCCCATCCTGATCTTTTGTATTTTCAGGAAAGCTCCAAACTAGGGATAGAACAAGCAAGAGCCATCAAGGGACACTTTTCTCTAAAACCATATCAATCGAAAGGAAGATCGGTTGTTTTGGCAGACGCTACAAATTTAACAATTGAGGCCCAAAACGCCCTTTTGAAAACCATTGAGGAATTACCAAAGGATGCTCTATTTATTTTAGGGGCAGATTCAGATGCCAAGCTTTTACCAACTGTGGTATCTCGTTGTCAAATAATCAACCTCCAGGACCAACCTGACACACCGGACGTAGATAACATGGAGAAAGTAGAAAAGCTGCTGGCTGCAAGCATGGAAGAGAGATTTGAATATATTGAGAAATTAAAAAACAGGGAGGAGTTTCTACATTTTCTAATCCAGTACTTCCACCAAAATCTACGATCCCACCTGAAAGGTGAAGAATTAAACTTTTTAAAAGAACTTATAGAAGCTGAAAAATGGGCCGCACAAAATGTCAACATTAGGGCAATTTTGGAATATTTAATGCTAAAAATGCCAAAGGCAAGATAACTCAAAACTCAAATCGCAAAACGCAAATCTATATCGTAAATCTTAAAACTTTTTAGTAGATTTTAGATTTGTTCTGCCGAAGGCAGTTAAAAGTTGTAGTTTTGATACTTCGACTTCGCTCAGTATCATCCTGAGTGTAATCGAAGGATTGACATTTAAGATCTAACATTTGAGATTATTTTGTAGTAAACTATACTTAAGCCTTAGGGCTTTTTTATATGTCAGCATCTACAAAGTATTCCGCGGAACAAATACAAGTTTTGGAAGGTTTAGAGCCTGTCAGAAAACGCCCTGGCATGTATATCGGCTCAACAGACCTTCGAGGACTTCATCATCTAATTAAAGAGGTTGTTGATAACTCCATAGATGAAGCTTTGGCAGGTTTTGCCAAAAATATCTGGGTTATTTTACACGAAGCAGACTTTGTCACTGTGGCAGATGACGGCAGAGGCATTCCTGTAGAAATCCACCCTAAAGTGGGAAAATCTGCCTTGGAGGTAATTATGACCACTTTGCATGCAGGAGGCAAATTTGGAGCAGGCGGATACAAGGTTTCCACAGGCTTACATGGAGTCGGGGTATCGGCAGTCAATGCCTTATCAAGCTATGTTAGGGCAGAGGTAAGAAGAGAAGGAAAAGAGTATTTTCAAGAGTACAAACGGGGCAAAGCCAAATCCAAGGTCAGTCAAATCCCCAAAAATTCCGATTTACCTTTCAAAACAAGCTTCGAATGGATGGCAAAAAGCGGTACAAAAATCACATTTTTGGCGGATAATACCGTATTCTCGGTTATACAGCCGGATTTTGACAGACTGGAAAAGCAAATAAAACAGGTTGCTTACCTTGTGGCAGGCATTTTCTTTCATGTCTTAGATGAAAGAACCGGTGAGCAAAGACATTTCTATTTCCAGTCCGGTCTTGCCACTTTAATAAAGCATCTTAACAAGAATAAAGCTCTGGTCCATCCCGAACCTATTTTAATCCGAAGAATAGTCGAGGGAATAGATGTGGAGGCAGCTATTCAATATAACGACGGATTTAACGAGAATGTAGAAAGTTTTGCCAATGTTGTACCTACCACAGAAGGCGGAACTCACCTGACAGGCTTTCGAATTGCCCTGACAAGAGCTATTAATGATTATGCCAGAAAAATTGAGGCTTTGAAGGAAAAAGATGAAAATTTAACAGGTGAGGATGTTAAAGAAGGATTAACTGCTGTCATCTCCATCAAGATGGATTCAGACAAAATTCAATTTGAATCCCAAACAAAGGAAAAATTGGGTAATGCGGAGGTGGGGCCAATCGTCACCCAAGTTGTCAAAGAAGGGATGGATACTTTTTTTGAAGAAAACCCTACCGAGGCCCGATCTATCATGGCAAAAGTATTACTGGCCCAAAGAGCAAGGGCTGCTGCCAGGGCTGCCAAAGATGCAGTCATTAGAAAAGGCGCCTTGGAAGGCATGACTTTGCCGGGAAAATTGGCAGATTGTCAGGAAAGAGATCCTGCCGGATGTGAATTATATATAGTAGAGGGTGACTCGGCAGGTGGATCTGCCAAACAAGGCAGAGACAGAAAATTCCAGGCTATACTGCCTTTGAGAGGTAAAATTCTAAATACTGAAAGAGCTCGTTTGGATAAAATTTTAGAATTTGAAGAAATTAAGGCTTTGGTGATTGCCCTGGGCACCGGAATAGGAGATACAGTGGATTATGCCAGGACCCGCTATCACAGGATTATTATTATGACTGATGCGGATGTGGACGGAGAACACATCAGGACTTTACTTTTGACATTTTTCTTTCGATACCTGCCGGAAGTGATAAATAAAGGCTATATGTATATTGCCCAGCCTCCTTTATATAAAATCCAAAAAGGTAAAGATATCTACTATGCCTACTCTGATTCGGAGAAAAATGAAATTCTTAAAAGAATTAGCAGTACTAAACCTGTCATTCTGGGGAGCGAAGCGACACCAGAATCAAATGAAGAAGATTCTGGACAAGCCAGAATGACAAAGACACCTGGAATTATCATCTCAAGATACAAAGGTTTGGGAGAAATGAACCCTGAACAGCTATGGGAAACCACCATGAATCCGGAAAACAGAGTATTAAAACAGGTCACTGTTGAGGATGCGGTAGCAGCTGATGAGGTTTTCACCATGCTAATGGGGGATGAAGTCCCGCCCAGAAAACGCTTTATCCAAACCCATGCGAAGATGGCCACTTTGGACATATGATGAGGATACATTTTTTGGGAATAGGGGGGAGTGGGGCATCAGCGGCAGCAGCCATTGCCCAAGATTGTGGATATGTGGTCACAGGCTGCGATCTTGAGCCTCACAATGAATTTACCACCCAATTTAAAAACTCCCAACTTTTAACAGGCCATTCAGCTTCCCACTTGACGAGTGGGAAGGTAGACCCCGATTTAATCGGGGTAGATATTTTAGCTATTACTCCAGCTATTACCTCACTTGATCCAGATAACCCGGAACTGATGGAAGCGGAAAAATTGGGCATTCCCATTCTAACCTGGCAGCAGTTTTTGGGGGAATATTTGACAAAGGGTAAGTTTGTCATTGCTGTAGCAGGAACTCACGGCAAAACCACCACCTGTGCCATGATTGCCAAGATTTTGGAGGATGCAGGATTGGATCCTACTGTTGAACTTGGGGCAATTGTGCCATGGTGGAAAACAAACTACAGAGTGGACAAGGGTAAACCTGTCCTGAGCGATCCCGAGCGAAGTCGAGGGAGAGTCGAAAGATACTTTGTGGTGGAAGCGGATGAGTTTAATGACAATTTTTTACATTTAAAACCAGATATAGCAGTTGTTACTAATATTGAAATGGATCATCCGGAATATTTTAAAAATTTTGAAGCAGTCAAGAAAAGTTTTGCCAAGTTTGAGAGTCAATCAAAAAAAGTTTTTGATAAACCAAATCCAAGACTAATTAAATTTACACTCAAAATACCAGGGGAGTTTAATGTTGCCAATGCTTCACTGGCATTACAAGTGGGACTGGCTTTGGGTCTTGATCCCAAAATTATCAAAAAGAGTTTGGCAAGCTACAATGGAGTTGGCAGAAGATTTGAATATATTGGACAATTTAACAGGGCAAAAGTTTATTCTGATTTTGGCCATCATCCTACGGAAATTAAAGCCACCATGGAAGCTGCAAGAGAGAAATTTCCTAAAAGCAGAATTCTTTTGGTCTACCAACCGCACATGTTTAGTAGAACCAAGTATCTTTTTGGTGATTTTGTCAAAGTTTTTCGCCAAATTTCAGTTGATAAAATATTTATCATGGATATTTATCCCTCAAGAGAAGTGGATACGGGACTGACAAGCAGTCCAAAGTTGGTAGAAGCAGTGGGTAAAGATAATGTCTTATATATTGGTAGTCCAGCTGAAACTTTAGAAAAACTAAAACCAGAGATAAAAAGAGATGATATAGTCTTTTTCATGAGCGCAGGAGATACAGATAAACTGGCAAAAGAATTAGTTAATCTCCCAAACTGACCTTTTTAATTTTTCCCTTAAGCTTACTACCAAAAAACCTTCTTGTTACCTGATAAACTCTTCCTGGAGCATCTGTCACATAAAATTCATAAGTTGGGTTGTTATTTTCTGATATTAAGCCTTTTTCTTCTAAAACTTTTTTTAATGATTCGATTGTTGGTTGAGCTGAATCAATCAATGTAACCTTAGGTCCTAAGATCTCTGTAATCGTGTCATAGAGCAAAGGATAGTGTGTACAACCCAAAATTAAAGTATCTATCTTTAAGCGAACCAATTCATCCAAATAATCCTTTGCAATTAATCTTGTGGCTTGATGTTTGTGTAACCCTTCTTCTGCTAAAGGTACAAATAGGGGACAACTTACAGAAAAAACCTTAATCCTAGGATCGATCTTTTTAATCTGGAGTGCATAAGCTCCACTTTGAATTGTACCTGAAGTCCCAATTACTCCAATCCTTTTATTCTTTGTTGCTCTTACTCCCTTTTTAACAGCAGGAGCGATTACATCCAAAATTGGGACAGGGGAAATATTTTTTATTTTATCCAAAGCCACTGCGGAGATGGTATTACAGGCGACTACTAGAGATTTCACTTTCCGCCTTAAGAGAAAGTTGGCAAGCTCTAAAGCAAACTTTATGACAATCTCTTTTGATCTTGTACCATAAGGAACTCTGGCAGTATCACCTAAGTAGATGATGCTCTCGTGAGGCAACTGTTTCACAATTTCTCTGGCAACAGTTAACCCACCGATTCCAGAATCAAATACTCCGATTGGATTGTTATTCATCGAGAATTGTATAATACCATTCATGGCAAAAAAGGAGCAAAATTATTGTATTTTGTATATAGTTAGGCACGGAGAAACAGATTGGAATGCCGAAGGTAAAACTCAAGGAGAATCAAATATTCCTTTAAATAATAAAGGGATCCAACAGGCAAAGGCTTTAAACAAAGATTTGAAAGATGTTAAGTTTAATGCTATCTTCTCTTCCGATTTAGTTCGAGCCAAAAAAACTGCTGAAATTATTGCAGTGGAGCGGAAGCTGGCCATAGAAACAACTCATTTATTGCGGGAGAGACGCTACGGCAAATTAGATGGTACACCATATCATATGATGCAAGAGTTCCATCGTATATGGGAAAATTTAAGCAAAAAAGAAAGAGTTGGTTACAGACCTTACGGGGGATATGAAACCGATGAAGAAGCAATCAGCAGATTTATTACTTTTCTTAGGGAAGTTGCTGCTCGATATTTAGGCAAGACAGTGTTAATTGTCAGCCACGGAGGAATGATGATGGTGTTGCTTAATCACTTATCCGAAGAAACTTATTTTGTAGGCGCAGTATCTAATTCAGCATATATTAAGTTGGAATCAGACGGGGTAGATTTTTTTATTAAAGAATTACAAGGTATTAAAAATCCAAATGAATAAATTTAAAAATATTAAGGTTCTTATTTTTGGGCTGGGCTTAAACCAGGGAGGAGTAGGATCCGCCCAATTTTTTGCCAAACAAGGTGCGCAAGTTAAAGTTACTGATTTAAGGAAAGAAGAAATTTTACAATCATCTCTTGATCAGCTTAAAAATTATCCGGAAATCACCTATACTTTAGGTGGACATAAACACAAGGATTTTGACTGGGCAGATACAATTATTAGAAACCCGGCAGTAAAACCTGGAAATTCTTTTATTGAATATGCCAGAAAATTGGGTAAAAGAGTTGAGCAGGATATGGGAATTTTTCTAGATTATGTTAAACCAGAACAAATTATTGGAGTTACAGGAACAAAAGGAAAATCCACAACAGCTTCGCTAATTTATGAGGTTTTGAAAGCTAGAGGTAAAAATACGGTTTTGGCAGGCAATATCGGCAAAAGTGTTTTGGATACAATTGATCAAGTTGACGAAAAAACTCTGGTTGTATTGGAAATATCATCTTTTCAGCTTGAGGCATTTGACCAACATAAAGTTTCCCCCAGGTGGGCAATCATAACAAATATATATCCTGATCATTTAAATTATTACAAATCAATGGATGAGTATATTTATTCAAAAAAAATAATTGGCCTTTATCAAACTCCTGATGATTTTATCTTTATAAATAAAGCCGATCCCTCTTTAAATAATCCTGAATTTTTAAAAGGGTTTCAGGGGCAAATTATTTTTTATTCTGTGTCTGATTTGCCAGAAGATTTTAAGCCGGTCCTTATGGGTAAACATAATAAATCTAATATAGCAGCTACGTTAGCTTTGGGTAAAACATTTGATATCCCAAAGGAACAGATTCTGGATACCATCTCCAAATTTAAAGGAGTACTATTCAGAATGGAGTTAATAAAAGAATGGAATGGAATTAAGATTTATAACGATACTACAGCCACAGTTCCTGATGCAGCTATTCAAGCTATAAAAACTTTTCCAAATTGTATTTTAATCTGCGGCGGGATGAACAAAGGGATGGATTATAAAGAGTTTTCAAAGGTTGTAGATGAAAATGTTAAAAAAGTATTTTTCTTAGAAGGTGACTCCACTGATTCTATCCTTTCGTCATTGCGATCCGCCAGCAGGCGGAGAAGCAATCTCAAAATATATGGTCCATATAATGATCTGGAAAAGCTGCTTGAAGATGTAAAAGTAGAAGTAAAATCCGGTGATATTATTCTCTTCTCTCCTGCAGCCACTTCTTTTAATTTATTTCAGAACGAATTTGATAGGGGAAGAAAATTTAATACAGCAGTTGAAAAATTATTCAGATAACCATTTAGAATCTTTTGTTAATTGATAAAGTCTGATACTTCCTCTACTTATGATTGGTTTGTTACCATTATACCTTTCAGGAGTTATCAGGAAGTTATCTTTACAGTTTGAGAAAATTTGTGTTGTTTGATTGGTTTGATTAAGCGGTGGTACCTCTCCTGCATTTGAGTAAAATAACACTGCCTCACCTGGCATATCTCCAAGCCATAAACACTTGGGATAAGACAAATTTTTGTAATACAGAGCCACTTCCTTGACATTTCTGTGATAAGGGGTGATTTTAGGAAATTGTAAAGAGAATAGCAGCAGACTGAAAGCTACAACAATGTAAAAAATAGTTTGTTTTTTTATTCTGGGGTTTATTTTAATTGATAATTTATTTTTTAAGATAAGAAAAACAATAGTGGTAATTGAAATCCCATAGATCATACTGATTAAATTTGAAGACCTCAAAAATATTGGTAAGGATGCTACCACAATTGTAAAAGATAGATTATCAAGTGCCTTTTTTTCATTTTGAATATAATCATTAACAGAAAGAAAAATATAATAACAAATAGCCGGTATCAGAGGTAATACATACCACCAGATCTTATTAATGGCGATTGAAAATGAAAGTAAACCTCCAAATATATAGAATAATAGGGTTATCTTTTTCCAATTTAAATTTTTCGATACAATATCAAAAATCAAGAGTCCCAAAAATATCGTCCACCCGGGTCGGAAACTATCCCACCACCAACGCATATACCAAAAAATGGGAGCTTTTTGATGGATGTTTATAATTGATGCAGAAGTTAGAGCAAAGCCCGGCATAATTCGAATTGCATCTGTTATGCCAAATTTTACAATTAGATGAATCATCCAGGGTAGAAAAATTATTAAAAACCCCAATCCAAATTTAAATAAATCAGCAATATGAATCTTTCTTAAAATTAACAAGCCGATCAGGGGAAAGATAAAAATCACAGCAGGCTGTAATTTACTAAGTAATGCAAAACCAAAAAATATGCCAGATAAAAATATTAAAAAAGTTTTCCGGCTCTGAACAAAATATATAAGAGTCAACAAACTAGCTGTTAAGAAAAAAGTTATGCCCGTATCCATCTGGGCATATTGTGAGGATAACCAAAGGTCAGCTGAAGTAATTAAAGATAAAAGTCCTATTGAGATTGCGAATATATTACCTGTCTCTTTTTTGATAAAAAATATCAAGCAAGCTATAGTTAAGATTCCAAATAGAAATGAGGGTAAACGATAAGCCCATTCAACATCACCAAAAATGGTGGTGGATATAAACATCAGAATATAGATTAGAGGAGGTCTTTCCAAATGGTAATAAAGATAAAAATCTCCATTTTCCCTAAAAGGAATCTTTAAATGCTCAACTCTATCATAGGAAGAACCAGTCAAAGGAACAAAGAAACTTTTGTATTCTTTCATCCGTTTGGCATTTTCTGCTCTATGTGCTTCATCAAAATCATAAAAAGGGACAGATGTCATAGTTCTAATGGACAAAAAGACAAAGAGGGTAAAAAATATTAAAAAAATAGCGGTTAGAGGAAGTATTCTTGAAAATGCCATAAGATAAGAGTATACATTATTGGGATGATATCAAAAAGAAACAGTGTATCTATCTTTTTTCCCTGTTACAATGACAGGCAATCCATTGGGAAACTTATAACAGATGCCTCTGAAACTGTCAGGAAGTTTACTAAAAAATACGAGGTAATAGTTGTAGATGATGGTTCTACAGATGGCTCAAGAATTTATCTTAACAATCTCGCTAAAAAATACTCCTACCTTAAACTAATTTTTCATCAACAAAATCTTGGATATGGAGGAGCATTACGAAGTGGGTTTAAAGCTGCAAAAAATGAGCTTATCTTTTATACAGATGGGGACGGACAATATGATGTATCAGAACTATCAATTCTTTTATCTTTAATGAGCAAGGATGTTGATTTTATAAATGGAATGAAAATGTCCAGACATGATCCTACTTATAGAATAGTTATCGGTAATTTATATAGTTTTTTTACAAGGTGGCTTTTTTGGGTTCCAATATTGGATATTGATTGTGATTTTAGATTAATTAGAAAACGAGTTATCAAAAAACTAAATCTTAAATGTTCAAGTGGGGCAATTTGTATTGAACTGGTGAAAAAAGCTCAAAGAACAGGAGCCAAATTTAGGCAAGTATCCGTTCATCATTTGGAAAGAAGGTTTGGAGTTTCTCAGTTTTTTAGAATCAACAGAATTTTAATTACCTTATCAGAACTTCTTATGCTGTGGCTTGAACTAATGCTAATATATAAATTACTCAGGGTATTTAAAAGATTAAGATTGCAACTTTTACCTCCCTACATATATAATCCCTCTCATGCGAGGGAAAACTAATTTAATCAAGATAATTAAGATTCCGGAAATTTTTGATGATTGTTGTCTCTATTTTGCACAAACAAAAGATCACATACCTTTTTCTATCAAAAGAGTTTATTACATCACAAAAGCAGTGACAAAATACCCAAGAGGATTCCATGCGCATTATAAAAACAGACAGGTTCTTTTTTGTATTCAGGGCAATTTAGAGATGGTTTTAGATAATGGTAAAAGAAAAGAAAAGATAATATTAAATAAACCAAATGAGGGGCTTTTAATTGATAGGTTAATATGGCACGAGATGCATGGATTCAAAAAAGATACTATTTTGTTGGTACTTTCATCTGCTGTTTTTGACCCTAAGGATTATATCAGAGACTATCAAAAGTTTTTAAAAATAGCCAATGGGAAAAAGGCAAGTTAAGTTTAATAATCTCGTACCTGCCACAAAAGTTACCAAAGAGCTACAAAATGCTTTTTTAAAAGTATTGGACTCTGGAAATTACATACTTTCTAAAAACGTATTAGAGTTTGAGGAAAAATTTGCCAAATATTTAGGGGCTAAGTATTGCATTGGTGTGGGAAATGGGCTAGAGGCAATTCAAATTTCTTTAATGAGTTTGGGAATAGGCAAAGATGATGAGGTAATTACTACTCCTATTTCTGCTGTGGCCACAACTTTAGCAATTTTGGCAGTTGGAGCAATACCTGTTTTTGTGGATACGAAAGACGATGGACTAATAAACGAAGGTTTGATTGAAAAAGCAATTACCAAAGCAACCAAAGCAATTTTACCAGTTCACCTTTACGGAAACTCTGTTAATTTGGAAAAAATTCAAGCTATCTGTAAACAATATAATCTTTATTTAGTGGAAGATGCTGCCCAAGCCCATGGATCATCTTTTACAGGAAAAAAATTAGGGACATTTGGTGACCTGGGTTGTTTTTCTTTTTATCCTACCAAAAATTTGGGGGCTTTAGGGGATGGGGGGGCAATTGTAACAAACAATAAAAAAAATGCTGATGTTTGCAGGGAAATTAGAGATTATGGTCAGAACAAAAAATACCATCATGTCAGGTTTGCTCTAAACAGCAGATTAGACGAAATTCAAGCTGCTCTACTTTATATTAAGTTAAAATCGCTGGATTCCCAAAACAACCAAAGGAGGAGACTGGCTATAAGGTATATAAGTCATCTTTCCAATATTCCATCTCTCAAAATTGTTAAAGCGGATAATCTTAATAATGCTAATTTCCATTTATTTGTCATTAGAGCAAAAAAGAGGGATAAGTTGATGGGATATTTAAAAAGAAGTGGGGTACAAACATTCATCCACTTTCCTAAAATTATCCCTGACCAGCCGTTTTTGAAACCTGAATACGGTAATCTATCTTTGCCAAATGCCAGAAAGTTTGTGAAGGAAATTTTATCATTACCTCTTTATCCCGAAATGATAATTGATGAAGTAGATTATACTAGTAAATTAATTAAGAACTTCTATGAACCTAAAAACTAAAATGCTAAATTAAATAATTTTGCAGGAAGATATTTCCTGGCAAGTCTTTGAGTTAGCTCATAACCACCGAAAAGCAAAATTGTATAACCTAAATCACCTATAAGTGAGTTTCTGAAAAAGGGGATCGCCATAATGTAACTTTGCAGTAGACCACTTAAGTTGTGTGGGTACCAATTATTGGGTGGCGCCCAAACTCCAAAGTTGGTAATTATAAAGAACAAAACCGAAGAAAAGAATGCTCCACCTAAAACAAAATGTGGTGTTTTGTGAGTTCTCAACCAAAGTCCGATTAACCCTACCAAAGCAAAACTACCGTAAACATAAACCATATCTGTTCCATAAAAACCGATGAAATAATCTGAAATAAACAATGCCAAGAGAGGTAACCATAAAAGTTTTTTCGGCAAATATGCTCCTCCAAAAAGCATCAACGCCCCGATTGGAACGAAGTTTGGAGCATGGGGAATGAGTCGGGATAATACTCCAAATACAACAATAATCATGGACAATAAACCAATCTGCATAATTACCACAATAAATCAGACAAACATATAAATCAATCCACAATATATTGCATATCTTTAGAAACTGGAGAGTTGTGACCAAAAAAGATACAATAGTAGGCTATGTACATAACAATTAATAATCAGAGAATATATTTTCAAAAGGTTGGCACAGGAAAAAATTTAATCCTTTTGCATGGTTGGGGATTGGACTCTTCAACATTTTGGCCGTCTGTGGATTTGCTAAAAGATAATCTGACTTTGTGGATTTTGGATTTACCAGGTTTTGGAAGATCAGATATTCCTAAAAAAGCTTTTAATACAAAAGATTATGCACAAATCATCGCAGACTTTATTAGGAAAAAAAAGATTTCCAAACCAACTCTCCTGGGCCATTCTTTTGGTGGTAAAATTTCCATCAGATTTGCCAACCTTTATCCAAATTTAATGGATAAATTAATTCTGGTAGGTTCTGCCGGACTAAAAAGAGATCATTCTTTTGCTAATACCATCGCTTACCCGTTGGCAAAAATTGTCCATTATCTAATACCAGATATTTTTAATATAAAAACAATCATCAGAAAAAAGTTTTACAAAAAAATTGAGTCTGATTACGAAAATGCGGGAGTTATGAAAGATACACTGCTTAAAACTCTCAAGGAGGATTTAACTGATAATTTGAAAAAAGTAGGCAATGAAACTTTACTTATTTGGGGGGATGCTGACAGAGCAGTTCCTTTAAAGTATGGCAAAAGGATGTATCGGCTTTTGCCAAATTCCAAGCTTATCATTATGGAAGAACAGGGTCATTTTTTACATGTCCACGACCCGGAAAGGTTTGCAAATTATGTGAAATTATTCCTGGAATAATTTCACCCTGAGCGGACTTGTGGTGAGCGAAGTCGAAGTAGTCGAACCAGTCGAAGGGTTACCTTATGAAAAAATTATTATCTAAAATTTTTCCGTTATTTGATCATTTATATATTTACCAAGTTTTTGAATATAATTCCCAAGATTATTTAAGATGGTTTCTCAAAAATCCAACCAGAAGGAACTTACAAAAAAAACACCAACTGGAATGGACTAAGAAAGCTTTGGCTCTTTTTATCACCTCAACTGTTTTGATTATCATGGTGAGCATATATATTACCGCCAGTATATCTCCAAACTTGATATCTCTTTATTTGATCTTTCTTTTTCTGCTTATCTTTTCTCCTGTATTTTTAGTGATCTCAAACTTTTTATATACACCTTTGGAAAGTTATCTAAAAGGGAAAATTCTTTCTCAAGCAAAAGAAACATTAGCTAAATTGCCTAATTTAAAAGTTGTGGCAATCACAGGTTCTTTCGGTAAAACTTCCACCAAAGATATTTTATATACACTTCTTTTTAAAAAATATTATGTTGTTAAAACCCCAAAAAGTTTTAATACCCCGATAGGTATTGCCCAAACTGTCATGGATTTGGTTAAAGAAAAAACAGATATTTTTATTTGTGAAATAGGGGCTTATAAAAGAGGAGAAATTGCAAAAATTGCCAATTTAGTAAAACCGCAAATAGGAATTATCACAGCTGTTGCTCCCCAGCATCTGCAAGCATTTGGCACTTTGGAAAATATAGCCCATGCTAAATTTGAACTGCCACAAGCTTTAGAAAAGAATGGAACAGCTATTTTAAACAGTACCTATGAACAGATAAAAAATAATGCTTCCAGTTTATCTGCCAAAGTTATATTTTATGGAAGTAATAATGATCCATTTTATGCAACTGACATTAAAACAGGAACTGATGGGACAGAATTTACCATACACACTCCCAAAGGAAAAGCGGACATTAAAATTCCATTAACAGGCGAACATCATGTACAAAATTTGCTGGCCGCGTCAGTGGCCGCGTTACAATTAGGACTTACACTTTCTGAAATTAAGGACAGAGCAAAACTCATGCTTCCGACTCCACATAGATTAGAGATTAAAAAACAGGGCAGTATGACGATAATTGATAATACCTATAACACCAACCCCGAGGCCTCAAGAGCCTCTCTAAAATTGTTATCAGAATATCCGGCAACACAAAGAATTATTATTACCCCGGGGTTAGTGGAGTTAGGGCAAGAAAGCTCCAAAGAAAATCAAGAATTTGCCAAAGATACTGCCAAAGTAGTAGATGAGTTTATCATCGTCGGAGAAAACGCCAAAGAAGATTTACTAAAAGGCTTATCCGATTTTCCAAAAACCAAAATTCATTTAGTATCTTCAACACAAAATGGAATCAAACTTCTGTCCACCCTCGCAACTGCGAGAGCAGTTATTCTCCTTGAAAATGACCTCCCAGACCAATATTTTTAAACTTACATCTTTATAATTAATTTTTCATTAAAGTATTTGTATTTTATGCCAACTTGCTAACTATGAATTCTTGACTTTTTATTGTAATATGGATATGGTTATCAATATGAAAGATAAAAATACTATAAAACAGGCTGCTGGCATCCCTTACAAAAGAGTCATTGATCTATTAGATAAAATTGAAAAAATTAATAAATTTAACAATAAAAATATTATTGATTCGAGTTTTACTTTTCCAGAATCATCACCAACTAAAGGATCAACTAAAGTTAGCCTACCTCTATCTTACAGGCAATTGTCCAGGATTCAATGAATTATTTTGATCTTCGATAATTTTTGCTAACATACTTCTTTCTATTGCTATTTTAGATCTTATATAAATTTCCCAGACGAGCTTCCAAATCTCATCATTTTTATCAATATATTTAATCTTAAGACCTAGATCTTTTGCTGCCTCCCAGCCAATTAATCTTCCATGGGAGAAGGTTCTACTATCATCTAAAAAATTCATCCCTATTTCATCAACATTTATAGGATTTCTTTTTGATCGCATTTTCTTATTCAATAATTTAGATGCTATATCTTGGGCTAAATCCATATATTTACGACATTCTCTTAACAATACTGGATCAATTTTATTAATCAGTACTAATTCTGCTTCATATGGTTTGCCATCCTGCTGTTTTTCTTCTATTGTTTGCATTAATTCTTCATATGCTTTTATTACGGACTGGGCAGCAATACCATTAGGTAGTTGCGGATCAATAGAACCGATCTCAGAAGTATCGCTCATTAGTATTTTGCTTGATCCCATAGCAACTATAGTGGCTGCACTTTTTGCTTGAGTAGGAATAATGACCCGAAAATCCTTACAGTAGCTATACATGCTATTAACGATTCTTTCCGCAGACTCAGCGAAACCTCCACCACTGTGTAAAATTAAATCTATTTTCTCAAATTTACTTCCGTAACTTTTTAGAATGTTTTCAATTATTTCTGCATCCCAATCGTTAATAAAAGCTTGGGGAAGGGGAGCATTAGAAGACACATAGCTTATTACATGTCTACCAGTTTTTTCCACTAAACGCCTCATTAATCGCTGTCTTATAATGGGATCGCTATTGACCTCATTTATTACCTCAACTAAGGTATGATCTTGAGAGGAATTTTGACTACTACCATCAGGCATATTACTTTGATAGTAATCCATAAATTTGTATTGTCAATATGTTATTAAAATATTAACTTTTTACTCCGCCTTTTTGGGCCATTTGGGAAAGCAGACCGCTTTCAAATATGTATTGGGTTTTGCTTTGGTTGCCTGCGCGCTTTAAGGCATATTCTATTAACATATCCAAAAGTTTAGAAAACTTAATCCCTGATTTTTCCCAAAGATAAAAAGCAAAAGAACCGGGCGGGGAGTTAATCTCATTAATCCAAAACTTCTCATTTTTCTTATCCACAAAATAATCAATTCTTGCCACCCCACAACCATCCAAAGCTTTAAAAACTTTAATTGTTGCTTCCTGTATCTGCAAAGTCAGCCTCTGGCTGATTGGAGCAGGAATAATTCTGGAAAGAGCAGCCATACCAGCACCTTTGCTACCCTTACCTCCGCCCCTTTGATATTTATCAGCAAAAGATAAAATTTCCTCTGATGCAACCGGCATCTCACAAACAGATGCTTTAACATCCTCATAACCCAAAGCGGAACAGTTTACCTCAATTTTTCCTTCAAAAGCTTCTTCCACCACAACTTTTTCAGAATATGTAAAAGCCACCTCCAAAGCAAAGCTGAAGGAGTCTTCATCTTTGGCTTTGCTTACCCCGATGGACGAACCAATTGTGGCAGGTTTTATAAATAGGGGATACTCCAACTTATTTTGAATCTTTTTTAAAGCACTTTTTGAATCAGAAAGCCAGTCTGCTCTTTTAACTTCCACATATTCACCAACAGGCAATCCCAGTTCCTTAAATAAAGCTTTGGACAAAACTTTATCCATAGCCACAGCAGAAGCTAAAACATTAAAGCCTGTGTAGGGTATCTGATACATTTCCAGTAAACCTTGGACACAACCATCCTCCCCAAAAGACCCATGAAACGCCAATAATGCCACATCCAAAGGGATAGTTTTTCCGAAAAAGCCCGCAGTTTTTAACCCCCCTTTAACAAAGACTACTTTGGTAGAGGCAAGCAGGAGAGATTCCACATCTTGAAAATTTTTTAATTCCAAAAATTTCGGATTTGTGTAAAAATCTCCTGCCTTACTTACATACACAGGAATTACTTCGCATTTAGACAAGTCCAGATTCTCATAAGTTTGGAGTGCGGTTAAAACCGAAATTTCATGTTCTGTAGATCTTCCTCCAAAAAATAACCCGATTTTTAATTTGACCATGCTGGTATTATACTCTGAATACACAAAATGAGAAATCCATTTCTTAAGCCAAATGATCCGGTTCTTTCAAAAATTGCCAAAGAAATCCCCAGATCTGAAATCAATTCTAAAACAATTCAAAATATTATCCAAACCATGCTAAACGTAGCCTATGGGGAGCAGAAGGATCCAACCAAACCTATCATGGTGGGTTTGGCTGCACCGCAAATCGGCATTTCCAAAAGAATAATTTTGGTGGATGTAAAGGCTGATGGAAAAGGCCTGCCCGCCACGCAAGACGAGCTTGCGAGGCGTTGCGGGCGAGGAAAAGTTGGAGATTTACATATCTACATCAATCCAGAAATCACATGGACTGCAAAACAAAAAGGGGAGTGGTATGAAGGATGTTATTCGATGGGCAGGGTTTGCGGCATTGTCTCCCGCCCAACATCAATCAAAATCCATGCTTATGGGACTGATGGAAGATTGGTAAACGAGACACACAAAGGTTATATAGCCAGAATTTTCCAGCACGAAATTGACCATCTAAACGGCAAAGTTTTTGTTGACCATATTCGTGATCCTGATAAACTTCATTGGGTCAAAAAGAGTGAATTTCCTCTTTACAGAGACAAACAGGCCTGGCGTAATTGGCCTAAAAAATATCCATTCAGAGTCTGGAAAAAAATATCAGGAAAAAGTTAAGGTCTGTATGGAGGTAGTTGTTCTGCAATAGGGTAAAGAACCTGATAAGAGTCTCTAGCCATTTCTGCTCCTGCTAAAAGCATACTAACTATTTGAAATGGGTGATAAGGTAAGGGTAGAGGAATCTCTCCTTTTCCTAATTTGACTCTTTCTAATTTTTGTACTTGCGCCTCCAATAATGGAAGACCTGTTCGTCCTTTGTCACCTAACAACAACTGGGCTGCCTCGGTAGAGAGAGCTTTTAAACCTGGCTGTAACTTAAGATATAATTGAGCTGCGTCACCTTCGTTCTGCGTCACCAAAGTGGCTGTTGCAGCAATTGCCTGTTCACTTACACCCTCAATTTCTCTTTCCGCAGCATAAATATGACCTAATGTAAGCGTTCCACCCTGCATAATGTCACACCAACTAACTGCTTCTACGATGTCCTCCTTAGTGGACAGATATGGCATCCTTTTTATTTTTTCTAAAAGAGGTTCAAGGTATCCTCTCGTCACAACTAATTCAATCAAATCTATTGAATATGCAGCACAAAGATGAGGAAGAGAGGGCACCTTTTGATATGTTGCAAATAGCCAGGCTCGACAATCAAGCAATTCTCCTTTTAATTCGACATCACCTGACTTAATACTTCGGAGCATTGCTTCTTTGGTTTTTAATGTGGCCCTTAATAATCTTCTGCCCTGTCCAGGATTCGGTCGCACATCCTCATGCTCGTGCCGAAATTCATCCAAAGCTTGTCTATCAAGTTCATTCATGTCAGCATTATATAGCCTATAGGACTAAATAGCAAATATTCTTCTTGCTCTGCATTCCTAAAAGCGATATAATCAAACCAGAGCGTTAAGCTCTTTTTTGATCCTCAACAATGGCAAACATCGGCAAAATACAACCATCTCCAATTATAGAAGAGATGAAAAGGTCATACCTTGACTATGCCATGTCTGTTATTGTGTCCCGCGCCCTGCCTGATGTGCGGGACGGCTTAAAGCCCGTGCAAAGAAGAATTGTTTTTGCCATGCATGAGCAGGGATTACACCACACGTCTAGATATCAAAAAAGTGCAGCTGTGGTTGGTGAGGTTTTGAAGAATTTACACCCGCACGGCGATGCTCCGGTTTATGAGGCCATGGTCAGGATGGCTCAAAATTTCTCCATGAGATATATGTTGATTGACGGACAGGGAAATTTTGGATCTATTGATGGGGATTCACCTGCAGCCATGAGGTATACGGAAGCACGGTTGGCAGCAATCTCCGGGGAATTACTGCGGGATATTGGCAAAAATACCGTTGATTTTGTGGATAATTATTCAGGAACTATACAAGAACCTGTTGTACTCCCATCTGTTATACCTAATTTACTGCTTAATGGCGCCTCCGGTATTGCTGTTGGTATGGCAACTCAAATCCCGCCGCATAACTTGGGGGAGGTGTGCGATGCCCTAATTTATATGATAGAACACCCGGCAAAAGAGTCATCAGTCATCAGTCATCAGTCATCAGATCTGACGACGGAGAGCGAAGCCTCGCCAAAGGCGGGCGAAGCGGTACTGAAGACTGATAGCTTTTCTTCTGCTGCTACTGTTGAAGACCTGGTGCGATTTGTCAAAGGCCCAGACTTTCCAACAGGAGGCTCAATTTATGATCAAAGTGAAATTTTGGCAGCCTATGGCACAGGGAAGGGGCGGATTGTCATAAGAGCAAAAGCGGAAATTGATGAGACGCCGGCAGGAAAAATGCAGATTATTGTCTCGGAACTTCCGTACCAAGTTAACAAAGCAACATTAATTGCCAGAATTGCAGACATGGTAAAAGACAAAAAACTGGAGGGGATTGGGGATTTGCGGGACGAATCAGACAGAAAACAAATGGTTCGGATCGTGTTTGATCTAAAAAGGGATGCCAAACCCCAATCCCTCTTAAACAACCTCTATAAATCAACAGCCATGCAATCTGTATTTAATGTTAATTTGGTTGCTTTGGTTGACGGAGTCCCGCACCTTTTGACCTTAAAACACATTTTGGAGGAGTTTATAAGACACAGGCAAACTATTGTGCGAAGAAGGTCTGAATTTGAGTTGAGCGAAGCTCGCGCCAGGGAACATATCTTGGAAGGATTACAAATCGCTGTTTTGCATATTGACGAGGTCATTGAAACCATCAAAAAAAGTAAGGATGCGGATTCTGCAAAGCAGAATTTGATGGTTAAATTTAAGCTTACGGAGATCCAGTCTGTTGCTATTTTAGACATGCAACTGCGGCGTCTGGCTGCGCTGGAGCGGCAAAAGATTGAAGATGAACTAAAGATGGTTAAAGAACTGATTGCCTACCTTGAGGACTTGCTTCTCCACCCTGAAAAAATCCTGAAAGTGATCAAAGAGGAACTTGTCAGAATTAAAGAAAAGTATGCCGATGACAGAAGAACAAGGGTTTATAAACAAAAAATTGGTGAGTTTAACGAGGAAGATTTGGTACCAAATGAGATCACTATTGTCACCATCACCGAGGGGGGATATATCAAAAGACAAGCTCCTCACTCTTTTAGGACACAACAGCGGGGTGGAAAAGGAGTGATGGGGATCTCCACCAAAGAAACAGATGCAGTGTCCCATATCTTCTATACCCAGACCCATGACAGTTTATTATTTTTTACAGATAAAGGTAGGGTTTTCCAAATTAAAGTTTGGGAAATTCCTGAAACTCAAAGGGCGGCCAAAGGTCAAGCCATTGTAAATCTGATTAATGTTGAACAAGAGGAGAAAGTTACTGCTGTGTTGACCACCCGAGGAAACCGTGAAAGCGCCAAATACTTCTTTATGTGTACCGGGCGCGGCACTGTTAAAAAAACTTCTTTAGATGAATATGCCAATATCAGAAAAAGTGGCTTGGTTGCAATCAAGCTTGACCCGGGTGATATTTTGGGTTGGGTTGCCCCAACAACAGGGAATGATGATGTCATCATTGTTTCCAAAAAAGGTAAGTCTATCAGGTTTTGGGAAAAAGGGGTTAAACCCACTCATAGAGATACATCTGGAGTTAGAGGCATAAGGCTTGGAAAAGATGATGAGGTGGTATCTTTAAATACATTAGGGAAGATCGAGGGAGAGCTTTTGGTAGTGATGGAAAATGGTTTAGGAAAGAAAACTAAAACAACAGGCTGGTCAAGGCAGGGAAGGGGAGGGCAAGGAGTGAAAGCGGCACAAATTACTGCTAAAACAGGTCAGATAGTGACAGCCCAGATTGTGGACAAATCCAAAGATACGTTGGTTTTAACCTCAACCAAAGGTCAGCTGATTAAAATGAGCCTTAAAGAAGTTCCAACCCTGCAGAGACAAACCCAAGGAGTGATTTTAATGAGGGTAAGAGCAGGGGAAAAAGTGGCGGCGGCAACAACTGTTTCATCTAAAGAAAAAACAGCTGATGCTAAAAATGGCGATTAATTTATGGGTAAAGGTAAACTGATTTCAAATATAGCAATTGGCTATTTCACCATAGGCTTCATTTTTGCCATAATTTTTGCAATTTATTACAGATGGCCATTTCTATCTTTTCTCTCGCCCGGATTCTACAGTGTTATTTTAAGCTGGCCTTACCAGGCAATCGGGCTGGTAAACGATCTTTTTATTTATGGCCTGGCAGGTAAACCAACAGTGTAGTTTATTTGCTTCCTATTTAAATTCCAAACATCCTTCCCAACTGCGGCACAGTCACAATTAAAGCTTGCAGCACCAACATCAAAATAACAGCTCCTAACAGTTTTTTATTGGAAGTAATTGAATGGTGCCTTCTGATTATAAATGGCAACGCCATCTGTAAAACAACCATGGTTGAAAAAACCCAAGCCCGAGCTTCAGGCAAGCCAAGATTTTGATATACAAAATAAAAGGTCACAAGACAGATGGCGGCAATTGTCAAACCTCCTGTTAAGATATAGCTAACCATCGAACGATTTAAGATATTGTTCTCCTTTTGCGGAGAAATTTTCATAATGTGAGATGAGGGAGTATCAAATCCCAAGGCCAGGGCAGGCAAGCCGTCGGTGACAAAATTAATCCAAAGAATTTGTACCGGCAAAAGGGGAGAAGGAAGTGCCAAAAAAGAAGCCACCCCAATAAGTAAAATCTCGGAAAAATTTCCGGTCAGCAAAAATTTAATAACTTTTAAAATATTTGCATAAATTGACCTTCCCTGTTCAATAGCTACAATAAGGGTGGCAAAATTATCGTCCAGCAAAACTATATCAGATGCTTCCTTGGCCACATCCGAGCCTACTTTCCCCATAGAAACTCCAATTTGGGCCGATTTTAGTGCCAAAGAATCATTTACTCCGTCACCAGTCACTGCCACCACTTCTCCCATGCTTTGGAAAACTTTCACCAGTCTTAATTTGTCCTGGGGGGTGATCCTGGCATAAACTGAAACTTTAGCAAGTCTATTCTTTAACTCATCATCAGTTAACAAAGCAAGCTGGCCTCCTGTCAAAACCTCATCTCCCTTGCCTAAAAGTCCAAGCTCTTCTGCCACAGTTTTTGCTGTCAGCTCATTATCTCCTGTGACCATGGCAATCTTAATTCCTGCACCTTTGGCAATCCTGATGGCCTCTTTGGCTTCATCTCTTATTTGATCGGCAATGCCCACCAATCCTAAAAACTCGCGATCTTCAGAGAATGCTAAAACCCTCAAACCTTTGGAGGCCATTTTCTGATATTCCTGATCCCAAAATTCCAAATCTTTCTCGCTCAATTTAACTTCTTTTAAGATCACCTCGGGTGCGCCTTTGGTATAGGTTGTCTTTTTGCCATGATGTTCCCAAACAACAGTCATTTTTCTCGCTTGCAAAGAAAAGGGGATTTCCTCAACAAGTTTTCCTTCAGATCTTAAAAGATCAATATCTTTACCCTGATCTTTTGCCCAAAGAAGCAGTGCACCCTCTGTTGTGTCACCCAGTATGTCAAATTCTTCAGCTGAAGAACCATCTTCTTTTAAAACCAAGTTGGCGCTGTTGCAAAGTACAGCGCACTTGAATAAATTAACTTCTTTTCCTTTAACACTTCTGACATTTTGCACCCGCATCTGGTTTTTTGTTAAAGTACCTGTTTTGTCTGTCAAAATAACGGTTGCTCCTCCCAAGGATTCCACCGCAATCATTTTGCGCACTAGGGCATGTTTGCCATACATCTTACGCACTCCCAGTGCCAAAACTATGGTCACCACAGCAGGCAAGCCTTCAGGAACTGCAGCAACCATCAAAGCAATACTGGTTAAGAATGCCTCTTTTGGCTCAAATCCTTGCAGGAACCTGGTGAAAAATATCAAGGCAGATACCAATAAAACAATAATTGCCACTTTTTTGATAAGTTTTGACAAAGATATCTCCAAAGGAGTTTTCTCGTCTTCCAGCTCGGTCAAAGACCGGGCAATACCACCAAAACGGCTGTTAGACCCTGTTTTCAAAACTTCAAATTTACCTCTGCCCGCTGCCACCGTTGTTCCTAGAAAAAGGGCATTTTCTCCCTCTTTGATACCCTTCACAACCGGCAAAGATTCACCGCTTAAGATTGCTTCATTAATTTGCAAAGAGTATGTTTCAATTGCTTTCCCGTCTGCGGGAACCTTATCTCCTGCTTCCAAAATGACTATATCTTTGGGGACCAACGAAGATGAGGGAATCTCAACTACAGATCCGTCCCTTAAAACTTTGCAATATAACACTTCCAGGCTTTTTAAAGCTTCAAGCTCACGGGAAGCTTTAAATTCCTGCCAAAAACCCAAAGCAGTGTTTAATACCAGTATTGAGGCAATAAGAGCAGCGTCAATTCTATCGCCAATAATAAAAGCAAATCCTACAGCAGCAAGCAAAACATAAGAGAAAGGATTTTTAAACTGATTTAAAAATATTTTTAAGGCAGGATAGCCGCCTTTTTTGGGCAGTACATTGGGGCCGTACAGCAAAAGTGCCTCTTTGGCTTGCTTGGTGGTTAATCCTTTCATGAGAGTAAATTAATAGGCGTCACAATAAGCAGGATTCCAGCTGAATTTAAGACAAAACTTATTTTGGCAATTCTTACATATGTTAATTTTGACACCCCAAGCATCAGCAGTCCAATCTCATCAGGGAAAGGAGAAGCAATAATTGCTGCCCCAATTAGGGGAATGAGGAATTCCAGATGAAATTTCTTAAGGATTGTGTCTATTTTGTGAAGTTGCAGCTGTCTTGTGACACTCAAAACATCGCTTTTATTGTCTCTGAATAATTTTATAATCAAAAGATCTCCACAAGCGGCCCCCAATCCGCCAATTAGAGCAATCATGATGGGGTTTGACTCTTGAGCAATAACCAAAAGCATGGCCAAGGATATAGGCGAGGTTAGAAAAGAAGTATAAAGAACACCGGCGATAAACTCTGCTATAAATTTATAAGGAATAACTGTTGCAATTAAGTTAAGTAAGATGCCGCTTTTTACCAGATACCAGCCAAAACTGATGCTTACTATAAACAGGGCGGTTTTAATCAGAATGTTTTTTGTTTTTTGATCCATAAAATATATTGTAGCAGATGAGGAAAAGTAAGATTTATTTGTGACGTGTATAAATTTGCGTGGTGGAGATAGAGGAGTGACCTAACATTTCTTGAACAGATCTTATATCCTCGCCGGAGGTCAGCAAATCCATTGCAAATGAGTGCCTTAATGTGTGGGGAGTAACCTTGATAGGCAAACCCAGCCGGCTAGCATATTTTTCTACGATTCTCTCAATAGAGCGAGTAGTCAATCTCATTGATTCACCGCCGTTTGCAGGGTCAACTTTTCCTTGAAACCTGATAAATAAGGGCTTAAAAGTATCTTTTCTGACCATTAGGTATTTTCTCAACCATCCATGAGCGGAATCGGAAATGAAAACCACCCGCTCTTTCCCTCCTTTTCCAATGATCCGAAATTCCCAACTTCCTAAATTAATTGTGTCGCAATTTAAGGATGCCAATTCCGATACAAGCAGACCGGTTGAAAAAAGCATCTCCAAAATAGCACGGTCGCGCATACCATCCTTTTTAGTTATATCAGGAGCCTTAAGCAGAAATCTCAAGTGAGTTTGGTCCAAAAAATTTATCGGTCGCGCGTCTGTTTCCCAAAGCTCCACTTTTTGGGGAGGTAGGGTGGTGATATCAATTTGCGCCAAGTATCTCAAAAATGCCCGCAGGGCAATCAGAAAAAAGTTTTGGGTGATGCGTTTTAGCGGCTTTCGGGACAGGTATAGCCTGTATTTCCCGACCAAGTCCAGATTGATTTCTCTGGGGCTAATATTTCCGGCTCGCCCGCTAACGCCTGAGCGTAGCGATGGCGAGCGGGCAAATTCCAAAAATCTTTTCAGGTAATAGTCATAGTTTTTAATTGTCAGTTGGGAGGCGTTTCGCTCAAGTTCTAAATATTCCAGGAAGTCAGTAATTAGATTGGACAGTTGCATCAATAATATTGTACGACATTATTATCTCAAAACTCAAATGTCATAAGTTGCAGATTTGCGATTTGCCGCCAGAGGCCCATTGCTTCGCCACGAGGCGAGCGAGCCTCGTCTTTGACGGGAGATCTAAGATTTGAGATTAGAGTAGTGCCAATCCTAAAATTCCCAACACTACCAAAACCGATCCCACAATTGTCAGGGTAAAGGTGAGCTCGGGTGTGCCTGGTCCTTTTCCTGTTTTGTCTACTAACTGATCGAGAGTTTTACCTGATGGTGTGGAAACAGCTCCTTGTCCTCCTTTTACGGCTGTTGCGGGTGCGGCGGCGCATGTGCCTGTTCCAACATTATAATTTCCATTCACCACCGAACTTAATATATCCGAAGCAGTACCTCTTTGTACTACATTGGAATCTGTAGTTTTACTTTTATCGGACGGGTCAAAATCAAACTTGACTTGAGTTGCACCTGTTGGAGCGTTATCTTTAATCGTAAATTTGACCGTAGCAACACTTCCTTGCCCGGAAAAAGCAGAAGAAACAGAGGCTAAACCTGAAACAGTAATCTTCCCGTTCGTATCATCAATATTATTTCCGGGATAATCAGGATAGATATTTCCGCTTGTAATTGAGGTAGCAGTAAGTCTTGATGAGTCATAAGTTAAGATCGCATCTGTACCGTCTGTTTGAGCTCCCGCTGTATCCAATCTGATATCCAAAGTAATGGTACAGCTCCTGTTAAATGTGCCCGAGGAGGGAGAAAGGGACAGGGTGGCGGCTTGGGCAAGCGCAGGGGTGGGAAAAGTTAAAAGGTAAAAATTAAAAGTCAAAAATGCAAGTAAAAAGTAAAAAGTTTTAAAAATTTTAAATTTTGAATTGTAATTTTGAATTTTGAATTTTGTTCTGCCGAAGGCAGTTTGAAAAACATTTTGAATTCTCATGGACTAATTGTTACCTCCACATTCTTGACTTTCTCCAGTATATCTTTGCCTGTTCCTTGTTCTATAATATTGGTGTCAACTGTTGATCCCGGTGTAAATTCCAAAGATATAGAGGACTGGCCTTGACCTTTGGCCGTAAATACCATCGAACCGAATAACCCGTTTGGCTTGATCCCGTCCGTTGCGGTTGAAATACCGGAAACAGTAATCTTACCAGCCCGAGCGTCAATTGTATTTTTGGGATATTCATTGTAAAGTGTACCCAAGGTAAGCGGTTCAGCCAACAGAAGTTTCGGGTCATAATTTATGATCAAATCAGCCCCGTCAGTTGATTTGTCGGATAACATATTTATAGAAACTGTAAACTTTTCTCCCACTTTAACGCTTGTTTTATCTGTTCGAAGCTCAATTTGGGTAGGTTGAGGTTTGGTGGCAACAGGGGGAACCGTTTGAACGATCTGCCTGTTTGTTTGATAAAGAGTCCAACCGGCCCACAAAACTTCCACCACAATAACCGCTCCCAAAAGTATCAGGATGTTTTTTTTATTGATTAACCCTAGCCATTTATTTTGATTATCCATAATTTTAGCTTACCGCCTATCGGTTGTTACCGTCAAGCATGTCCTCCGTCATAGTATGGTGTTATCTGGATTGTTCCTGTAAATTGTGGTTCGAAATACTTCCAAAAGTAAGATGGTAACGCTCTTGAACCAGTTTTAAACCTCCCCACAGTCCAAGAGGACAAACCAGCATAAATTTCCCAATCATTAATTTTAGCATTACTGGCTGCCTCTGTTAGATCGAAATCACTATCTTGAAGATTATGGACATCAGCAACACAACCATTATTACAATACATTCCCTTAAAACTTCCTCCATCTCCGTATACATAGGTACGGGCAAATGCCACAGCAATTGATGATCCATCACCATCTGCAAGCCTTACCACATCCCGTGCTAGTCCTTTAACCATCTCTGGATTTTGTAACCTGAATGTATGCCACCAAACATGAGAAAGTTCATGTACTGTCCCTTCGTGTTGGGCACAATTCAATTGAACATTTCTAGTGGCCGGAATCCAAAAACCTCCACCACCGCTACAGGAATCGCTTAAGTCATTCACTGTAATAGTAGAATTACGCTTTATAAAATCCGCCGCAGTTGCGGTAAAACCATAGGCATTCAGAATATAATCACGAAATACATCGGCGCTGGAAAAGGAAGAAGGAACAACTGAAGGTGAAGGACTTGGTGATGGTGATGGAGTAGGAGACGCAACAACCGGTAGGGTAAATACGTCATCCTGCTGGTTAAAATTAAGCTTCATAAAAGCATAATCAACACTGTTGACCCTGCCGTCCCTATTCAAATCAGCCGGCTTTGAAACATCTTTTACCAAGCTCCACTGGGAAAAAAGAGCACTGACATCAAATGAATTTATTACGTTATCAGGAACAGGAAGAGGGGCAATATTTCCACAAGGCAGAACAATCGGCCCAATCACACTTGTTCCCGAGGTTGTCCGAAATACCACTCCTTTTGCCAGAGTACCGGGAGCTTTAACAATCATAGTGTAATTTTTGTTTTTCTCAAGTTTTGGAATAAACCCTTGGGCTTTTCCTTCTTTATCTGTTTTGATTGTTTGTCTGACAAACGGTTCAGGCCCGTTGCTAAAGAGTTTCACATCAACATTATCCGTATCAAATTGTCCACTCAAGCATTGATTTTTAACGGACAAGGTGGCTGTGGTTATCCCAACAGCACAAGAACCGTCAGCCTTTCTTCCATCTTCCAAAGCAACCTGCAAAGCAGTGTCCCCTTCAACTCTTTGATCAACTTGGGCAGTAATTTCTGCAGACCCCCATGACAGTATTGTGGCATTTTGATCACCCACTTTTAGCCTGTTATTGACATTCCTCAAGCCGAAACCATTACCTGTTATATTATAAACGGTGGTCAGACCGGAACCACCATAAGCACAGAGAACGTTTGATATGGCCGGATTGGGGGAGTAAGTAACGGTTTTTGTAATCATATTGCTGGGGCGGTTATTGACATCGAAAAACTTAACAAAGATGAACTTTTTTCCGGGAGTCTGATCTCTAAAAGTGTAGTTTCTAATTGTGGGATTGTTAGTATATGGTTTTGCCAAAGGATCATCACAACTTAAGACACTATCTACTTCACTTCGATTCTCCGATATGACATAACATTTGGTAGATACCAAACCTGCCGGCTTTCTTAAGACTCTTACTTCCGTAGGACAAGTTGCCCCAAAAGGGCCTGTGCCGGTTTCTGCCATGGAAAAGGAAGTTGGCCTATCCTCAAAGTTTTTATCTTGGGTCGAAATCGGACCAGCAGTCGCATCTATATTAAAAACAACACTTGTATCTTTTGATACCTGATCTTTGGGTAATTGAAAGCGTTGGGCAATTCTCCACGCAGATTCGGTGTTCTCAAGTGCCTGCAACCATTGGTTAGATTTGGTCCAATCTCCACTCTGTCCTGCTCTGCCGGTATTGGTCATGGTAATTCTGAAGGTGTATCTATCATTTTCATAAATAGGGCCAGTAGTCTTTACGCTCCTGCCGTTTATATCTAATATGTCATAGTCACATCTGCTGCCTGCAGTAGGAGCAGAAGCAGTAGAAACTACTGTTAGGGGGACTGCGACGGGGTGGGTGAGAGCTCCGCTGGTACCGGTAACGTTGATGGTGTAACTACCGACAGGGGTAGCAGCAGCGGTGGTGATGGTTAGAGTACTGGTGGCTGCTGTGCCATTAGCTGCAGGGGTAACGGAGGTAGGATTAACGCTAGCAGTGATATCTGTACGGGGAGAGACGGCTGATAAAACCACAGCGCTGTTGAAGCTGTTAAGTGAGGTAATAGTGACGGTGGAGGTGGAGCTGGCAGAAGCTCCTGCTGTAATACTTGCCGGGTTCGGGGCGGAAGCAGAAATAGAGAAATCTTGGGCAGATGGTGCAGCACCCCCGGGACCTCTCACATTAACTTGAACAGAATCAACCGAAGTTTGGGTAGAGTTATTCTTAAAACAAGTTAGGGAAAAGGTCGAACTACTGGGACCAGACAATGGATCAGTGGTTTCTGAACCAGAAGTACTTTTTGATCCCGACCAGGCCCCGGTGGCATTAACTCTGTCAGCATTTTGAGAGGTCCAGGATAAAGTTACGGTGGCATTATTATCCACAGTCACCGGTCCATCAGATCCGTTAGCTTTAAGATCCACAGTACAGGCAGGGGTATCTGGACCACCCGCAGGAGGGGTAGTGGTACGCCACAAACCATCATTCCAACACCAGGCAGTAGTCTCCGGACTGCTCCTGCCGTCTGGGGTACATTGGGTGGTTTGGTACTGTTTGCTGGCACAGCGCTGCAAAGCTGTGTTTTCATCAATCCATCTAAAGTCGTTCTGGTTATTAAAACTTCGGCAATATAGTTTCTTGCCTTGGTCGGGTAACCATATTGCACGGCCGCAACTGATCCGCTTGTCACATTGCCTGCCTTCCTCGGGAGGGGTGGGATGCCATGCTGCTGCCCCTGTACCAGTAGTATCCCAACACCAAGCTTTGGTGACGCCCTCACACTCGGCAGTCAGACGTTGCTGACTAGAGCAAAAGTTCTTAGCATCTGTTTCAGAAATCCATGTGTAAGATCCTCCATCAAAACCTCGACAATAGAGGCCATTTCTTTCACCACAACCATCAGCAGCACTGCAGGCTTGCCCTGCCACAGGTGCTGCACCTGTTCCTACATTTCCAGTTGATACTAATTTAAGACACTTTGCTCCACCTTCAAATCCATAACACCACCCCTCTTGATTATTAGCTCCTATGGGACAGTCAGTATTACTATTACATACCGAACTACAATCCGCTTTCCAAGTATAACCACCTTCAGGTGGAGGTACAGGATTATCTCCGCAAGTATCAACTGCTTTGGATTTAAGTTGAGTTTGCTGCTGTACCAGCCTTACACCAATAGCAACACCGGAGATCAAAGTTATAACTATTAAAAAACCGATTATATTTTTTAGAGCAAAGAAATTCATTGTGTTTGTGTTGTACTTGCCGGCGGGCCAAACGGTGATTCCAGCCTAATTTGAATTTGCTGGGTATTGGTTAGAGGATTTCCCTCCGCGTCTTGTCTGGTAAGTTCGGGAAAAGTTACCTCGTTTCCCGGGGCAACTGCCCGGGATCTTAATATCTGTTGGGTTTGCACCAGCTTTAAACCCAAAGGAACAGCAGCAGCAATAATTGCCAACAAAAGAAAGGTAATGATATTTTTCTTGGAAAATAATTTTTCTGCGGAATAATCCATTATAATTACACTAGAACAATTTAAGTTACAAAGTCAAGCTAATTATAATCGCAAGATTACATCTTGCTTCTTGTAACTTGAAGCAAGTTATGAAGGCTTTTCTGAAAGAGGATGAAATTTCCGATGAGCTTCTTCTGCAAATCTATCTGAAACATTGACATATCGAGTGGTAGTATTTAAAGATTCGTGACCAAGAAGAATCTGTATCGCGGCAGGGGAGGCACCTTCTTCTGCCAAATAAGTAGCAAAACCATGGCGCAGCGAGTGAGCGCTGGTAGGCACAATTATTCCTAATTTCTCACGGTAACTTTTAATTTTGGATTGCAAATAGTTAGGAGAAATACGGCAATCTTTTTTACCTATTCTTTTACCTTTTTGAGGGACAAATAGGGCAGGCAGATTATCCTTCCTTAATCTAAGATAAACATCAATCAAAGACTTGGCCCGCTCCGTCAGATAAACAAAACGCTCCTTCTTACCTTTACCCATAATAAAAATCCTTCCGGTTTGATCAATATCTCTTCTATTTAAGGAAAGAAGTTCAGAAATTCTCATGCCTGTTGCAAAAAGCACTTCGAGCATAGCCCGATTTCGGGATGCCACAATAGGATCTTTTTCTAAAACAGATGGTGACTCAATTAAAGAAGTTAACTCTTCAAGTTCTGCAACTTTATAATGTTTTTTTTCTTTTCTCACCATTCTAATAAACTCCGGCTGGATGGGAATCTTATAATCCTGAAAAATAAGAAACTTCAAGTAGCTCCTAAGAGATGACAGTAATCTATTCATGGATCCACTTTGTAACTTAGTTAAGGCACCCTCCTTCGAAATTGCAGTTTTACGATCGGTAGATAAAAGATAACCTTTGTAATGCTCAATGTCGGACTTGGTGATTGCATCAAAGTCTTTTTGTATTTCTTTGTCAAGAAAATAGGTGAATGTAAGAAGATCCCTTTCGTAATTGTAAATTGTCTCGGTAGAGTAGTTGTTCGTTTGTAAATGCAGCAAAAAATCATCAAACAAGGGAAGAGATATTTTCTTTTTTGGCGGAGTGGTGGAACTTGACATAATGAGTGTTAGGTTGATTATACTCATAATATCAAGCCTACATAAGTGTTGTCAAGTAGTAATTTGAGGCCAGCAATATAATATATCTAAGTGACCAAATAAGCTTCTAGACGCTATCGGGGCCCGCAAAACATTATGGAGTGAGCCCATTAACACAATGACTGCTATTCTTCATTACGCTCTGGGCACGTTTAGGCACCAAGCCCTGTAATGGCCCAAAAACGGCTTATTGGGGGAGGGTGCCACCCTACCATCATCCAGATTATGTTGTCAGGAAAGCCCAAACTAAATATTGATATATTTTAAAATTTAAATTTCTAAAATAATAAAATTTTGGACGGGAATTACCGTTTTTGGGCACCTGAAAAAATTCTTAAACTTCCTCACCAAATCTCTTATTTAATAAGGAATTTGAGAATCTGACCACTTCTCCGATTTTGTTGTTTTCTTATATTGTCCGACATCAAAATTGGGTAGCAGGAGGTTTTGCTTAAAAGAGGATAAAGAATTTAAAACCATAAAGACAAAACACCAATCTGTATTCTTGCACTTCTATTGCTTTAGTTACAGGTACGTCCAAGACACACTCTTCTCCGACTCCTTCGGGTTTAATTAGCAACTATATCAATCTAGTGCTGATAAAATATAAAGGTTATCAAGGAGAGAAGCGCTATTGTACCACTCAAACGTAATAGTAGCGTAACACTCGCAGGCTCGCAAAGGAGTAAGCGAAGCGAGCACCACGAGACCTATAGTTTTCCACATTCATACCTGTTAACTACATCATACTGTATCAACCCTAGTTTTCACGAATTTCCGCTAAATTTTTCACGTTTATATAATTCTATATACCCCTCTACTCCCCCTCTTAGTTTAGAAATTAGAAATTAGAAATTAGAAATTTTTAAATTATCCTGTCCAAGAGGTCAAAAATAAACTGACCAAAAGTACCAAAACTCCAATCCCGATATACTCCCACACTACCCTTTTATTAACCTTGCCTTTTAAAAATTGCGAGGTTAGCCCCAAAAGCACATACATACTTGATGAGAGCGCCAATGACCAAATGGTTGTGGGGATGGGCCAAAAGGAAAAAGCCAAAGCCAACTCCCCCATTATCAGACTCAAAATAAAACTTTGGATGTAAGTTTCGGTGGGAACTTTATCCTCCATTGAAATTGACCAAAGAATCTGCAAAATTAAAGGAAAGCTGATCAAACCAACCATCAATCCATTCCACAAAAATAGCAGATTAAAAGCATGTACCACATTAAATATAAAAAAAGCTGAAAGAAGAGTGAATAAAAATGCGGCTGTTGAGGCTGCCCTGTACAAAGGAATTGTTCTTATGGCAGCTACATTGAATACGTTTTGTGAAAGCAGGCAAAGGTAAAATGTTAATCCAAAGGCAAATGCCACAGGCAGCCTTGTTAACCACCTAACAGGTAATAAAAAATAAAAAGATGCAACAGCCAACGTATAAAGAGTGGGCAATATCATCAAAATCACTGCCTTGGTTGTATTCAAACCCTCTCGCAGGGCCCAAAGAGAGAGAATGCAGGCTAAAATTCCCAGTCCTGCAATAAATCTAAATCTTAAATTAAAGTCTACCAGCTGTGTAGACAGTAGTCCCGCAGTTAATAGGATTGCGGTAATGATTATTTTTTGTCTCTTTGTCATTTTGCTGCCAATTTTAATACATGGCAAATGGCAATGGCCAAAGCATCTGTGGCATCATCCAAGTGGCCACCCTTCCAGTTTACCTTAAGTTTGTTTCTTCTTCTTCCAGGTGTGCCTAAAAATTTTCTGACCCCGTCGTGAACCTGATTCTTATCCGCCCTGCCAGATCCTGCCACCATCAGTTTTATCTGGGGACCAGTGTAATCTTGAAAAGGAATCTTGAATTGAGCTGCTGTAAGCATGATCACTCCCCTAGCTTGGCCCACCATAATGGCAGTCCGGGTATTTGCCCCAAAAAAAAGCATCTCGGAAATCATTTGATCCGGTTTATATTGTTTTATTATTTTAGTCAGCTCCGAGTGAATCATCTGCAACCGATCCTGCATCAATCTTTCTTTTGGAGTGTGTATATTGCCATAAGTAATCAGCTCAATACCATACTTGAATTCCCTACCTAAAATATCATCAGGTATTTTTATAACTCCATAACCTGTTGTAGCTGTACCAGGATCAATACCTAAAATTATCATAGTTAATCAGATAATTGGTTAATTGGTTGATTAGTTTTTCTTATAGCTCTAACAAAACTATTAATACTCCTAATCAAGTTGAGATATTCCTCATTCGTTTGTTGAAAAATATCATTAGTAATATAACCAAGATCCAATGAAGTCATCAACAAACTTCTCACCTCTTCGGCTGAACCTCGTGCATTATATAAGAAGTGAATAGTTTCTGCATCATGATATCGACCATGAGCTTCAGCTATATTAGTGGGTATTGATACGGCAGCACGCCGGAGTTGAGAAACTATGTTATAAACTTCGTCTTTAGGAAATATATCTGTCATTTTATAAATCTTTACCACTAACTGTTCGCTTATTTGCCAGATCCTCAATTCATTAAAGCTTTGGGCCATTGCTTATTTTTGTGATTAACCAATTATCTAATCATCCAATCATCCGATCAACTGTTCATCAATATCAAAATTTGCGTATACTTTTTGCACATCATCCAATTCTTCCAACTTCCCTGTAAATTCCAGCACTTTTTGCGCTTGCTCTTTATTATTAATCTCCACCAAAACAGTTGGTTTATATATTAACTCCTGGCTCTCCACTCCATACCCTGCTTGAGTAATTTTGTTACCCATAGTATTAAGTTCTGGGCTTTTTGTATATACTAAATATCCTTGTATTCCACCCTCAATAAACTCTTCAACATCTTCTGCCCCTAAATCTATTAACTGTAACATTTCCTGTTCCCTGTCACCCTCCCCTTCGGGGGCCCGCTGTCCCCTTACTTTAATCTCCCCCATTTTATCAAACATATAAGAAACAGCTCCCTGCCCTGCCAGGTTTCCCCCTGAATGTTCAAACAGACTTTTAACTTCTTGTAAGGTCCTTAACTTGTTATCAGTGACCCCTTCCACCAAAAATGCCACTTTATAAGGTCCAAAACCCTCAAAAAAGACCTCTTCTAAAACCTGGCCAGGTAATCTGCCCAAACCCCTATCAATGGCCCTTTGCACATTTTCCTTAGGCATATTAACAGCTTTAGCTGCTTCCATGGCAGCCTTCAGTCTTGGGTTAGACTCCGCATCAGGAGAACCACCCACTTTAACTGCGATGGTAATGGCATTAGCCACTTTAGTAAAGTTAAGCCCTCTTTTTATATCTGCAGCCCCTTTTTGTCTTTTAATGGTTGACCATTTAGAATGTCCACTCATAATTTAACGTATGATAGAGAATAGCGTATAGAGTATAATTTTTCAATAACAGAGTAAACTAATAAAACCCAAAATGTTGACAATACCGCGGCTTATATCTATACTCCCATCCTTAGATGGACGCGAAAAGCTCCCCTAATTCTTTAAACTTATCTCAACTGGCAATTGAAGCAGCGTTAAATTCCAGCTGGCAAGACGCCCTAAAATTAAACAAAAAAATCCTAAAAGTGGAACCACAAAATGTTGATGCTCTTGCCCGGCTTGCCAGAGTCAATATGGAGCTTGGCAAATTTAATTTGGCCAAAAAATTCTACAGCGAAGTGTTAAAATACGACCCATATAACCCGATTGCCATTAAAAATCTAAAAATCATTAAATCCTTCAAATCAAACAACCAAAATCTCAACCGAAACGGCTCTGTGAAACTTTCTCCCTCCCTATTTTTGCAAGAGCCGGGTAAAACCAAGGTTGTCAGCCTGCTTAAAGTGGCGGAGCCGCAGAAACTGTCCCAAACTTTTTGCGGCATGAAGGTGGAAATAGTGATTAAAAACAGAAAGATTACCATCACTGATTTTGAAGGGAAATACCTTGGGGTTCTGCCGGATGATGTTTCATACCACCTTTTAAGGCTCATAAAGGGCGGTAATAAATATGAACTTTTTATTAAGTCTATAAAGGTGAACGGCTTGGCTGTGTTGATTAGGGAAACATTCAGAAGTAAACGATTTAAAAATCAAGCTTCCTTTTTGGGGAACTTGGATGTGGTTGTCACAACAGACCTGATCACTGCGGTCGATGACCCGGGAGATAGCGTGGATTCGGCAAGTGATGAAGAAGTCATAGAAGAGGCAGTCTAATTAGATTTAAGACCTCGTTTGATGTAAAAGTCGGATTGTGCATATCTTTACCAAGGCTTCTCTGCTTATAAAACTGCAGTATTTGGCCTGTGGAGTATGGTTTGGGAATCTTTATTAAAAAGCCCCCTGCCAAATGATGTAATTTTTTTTCAATTTCCGCAGCCCTTATCAAATCCCGACCTCTGACTATCATTCTTGGCAAAACCTCAAAAAATCTTTCCTTTTTTGCCATAATAATAAGTTGCCACCAAACAGTCTCATCAACTGCCAGTTTGGGGAAATTTCCGAAAAAGTTTTGCAGATTTCTGTTGTTTTTATAATCGGAACTTTTAGTTCCCATCTCAAATCCTAAAATATCCTCCTTAGGAACATCTGTATAATCCTCAATTTCAATTAAATCCAGGGAGGTTAAATAATTTTGGGTTATCTTTCTGGGGGCAAACAACACAAGAGTGGACTCACTACCTTTAAATAATCTTTCAAAACTTACTATCAATCCTTCTTTAAGTATCTGGGTGTGAAGTTGATCCAAAAAATCAGCGGTAATATTTATGGTTTTTCTGATGAGGAAAAGCCCGTAGTCTTTTTCTTGAGCTTGCGGAACCTCACGAAAGTTTCGCATTGACTGCATGGCCAAGACAAAGGAGATCAAAACAACCAAAATAAAAAGTAGCACCCAAAAAATCATTGCGTTTAAAAATCCATACCCAAGATCACATTAATTTGGGCGCGAGATGATAAAATATTCTCGCCTTCTTGCTCAATTTTATCACACTCTTGACTTTTCGACTTACAAGTTAGATTGAATACCTGATTGATCCTTTTTAAAGTCAGTGATTTTTCTCCCAATACCAGGCTTTTATCTGCTTTTGTGGGGGCATTGGAAGTGATAATGACATTGCCTCCCATATTGGTAATAATCCTGGATGCTTTTTGGGCAAGAGCTAATCTTTCGGTTGCATTGAAAACTGCAATGGTTTTGTGTTCCGCTTTGATAGCGGGATCTGCAAAACCGCTTAGCATGCTGTCCAACTTTACAGGATCAGCGAAGAAAACTTGTGTCCCGTCCGCCAGGTTCCCTTTATCTAAAACTTTTGTCAGATCTAATTTTTCCACTTTGTCAAATCTGGTTGAGGCAATACCCATTTTCAGTCTGATCAGCTCCCATAAAGTCAAATCGGTTTTTACTTTGGAAAATGAAGTTAAAGAAAAAATGAAATTCTCTCGCAAAAACTCAAGTGTGGAATCGGCATCAACAACTTCATTTACGTCTCCGGCATCCAAAAAACCGTCTATCGGAATCCCCAAGAAGGTGACGATTGTTTGTTTTAAAAGATCTATCCCTTCCCCCTTTTTACTAGTCTCGCCTAAATCATATACGGAACGTAATTGCCACTCACCAAATTCCCTTGGTACTTCAACAACTACTGTTTCCGGAATTTTAAGGAGGATTATTCTTTTTTCCTTGGGGTTGTATGAAATAACGGAAACAGAGGAATTTTTCTTAACTACCAAATTAAGATTAAATTCACCGTCCCAAATATAACTCTTCGCGAAAAGGGGTTGAGTAAATTTCACCAAGTTTCCAACAAATATCACCAGCAGTATTAATCCTAAAACAGCTAAAGCAAGCTTTGTTTTCTTCTTTAATTTATTTTTGTTTTGAACGGTTTTCCAACCACCTCTTCGGGCAGACTTCAAGGAGGGCATACCATAAGTGTACATATAGACTCTTGACCATGCAATAGTTTAGGGGGTAAACTCTTAAATGGAGGGAGGTGATATTTTAATGAATCCAAATGATCCAAATCAAGGTGGTAATCAACCAGGTGGGATGGGTGGAGGTATGCCAACAGGAGATCAACCCGCACCTGCGGCACCGGTAGACCAACCTGCACCTTATGCTCCAACTGACCAACCTGCACCGCAACCTTCACCAGCTCCAGAACCTGCTCCAGAGACAGGGACAGGAGGCGGCAGTGAACAACAAGGTGGACAAAATCCGATAGGTGGCGCACCGGCTATGTAAAATTTGATATATGGGTATGTAGTTATATAGGTTTTTAAATATAATTTATGTACCCATATACTCATTTTTGAGTTGCTGGAATAACCCATTTCCTATTGCATTCCTAATCTTTTTCATAAGATCTATGACAAAGAATACGTTGTGGTAAGTTGCCAAAGAGTGATAGAGAATTTCACTCGCCTTGTATAAGTGAGTCAGATAACTTCTGGTAAAATTTAGACAGGTGTAACAAACACAATTTGATTAACCATATAAGTTGCTGTGGGAATCTAGTGCCACGAAGATTACTTCTGTACGATTTTTCTTGTAAAGAGCCCGTACATCACCAGCTATATTAATGCTTCTATATCCTAAATATTTTCCTTTTAGTGAGTGATTATTTAAGATAGGATTAAATTCCTCCTGGCCGAATAGTTTTAATCTTTGTATTAATTTTTCTTTTTGTGGAACAGTTAGTCTTTTGGAGTCTTTAATAAAATCCTTATGATAGTTAATTACCATTGTTTTTTGAGATAATCAATGGCCTCATCCGTATTTTTGAAACTGGGGGAAAGGTTCCTGCCCTTTTTTATATCATCCTCCACCTTATCAAGAAGTTTTTCCAATTCCGGAGTCATTTGTGGAATATCAGAGAAGACAACCTCCCTTGTCCTGATGAAATTTCGGAGAGCAGCATTGATGACATCAGATAAGGACAACCCCAAATCTTTAGCCGCTTTTTGGGCATTTTTTTTAACTTCACGATCAGCTTTGATATGAATCACGGTAGTCATAGTAACTGAAGTATATACAATGGTTACAAAATTGTCAACCCCACCAATTCATACTTCATTCCCAAGCCAGGGTTTTTTTGGATAGTCTTTCCAATTCAACCTTCCCTCTATCCTTAAAGAATTCTCCGCTATTTAGATGGTCTTTGAGTTTTTCTACCAAGAAATCCCCTGCCAGAATCTCCGGTATTATCACAAAATCCGCCCCGGCTTTATATAAATCCTTTGCATCATCAGCCGTATCCGCCCTGATTATCGCCGGTATGTTAATATGTCTTGATTTTAGCTCTTCCAGCAAAAGCAGGTTGTCCTCCAAACTGGCAGATGTTGAGATTATTAGTCTGGCATTTGGCAAATCTAACCCGTCCAAAACCTCCGGATCTCCCATATCCCCATAAAGTACCGGTATTTTCTCTTCTGTCAATGCCTCTACCTGATAAGGGTTGAAGTCTAAAACTATTTGGGGGATTTTTTCTCTTTTTAGCAGTTTAACAATCTCCCCTCCTACTTTTCGCGCACCAATCACTATGATATGCCCCGTGAGATTTTTTTGGTCATGACTACTCGTTTCTAAGAAGTGTTTGTAGTTTTTTCTTTCAAAAAAACTCAAAAAGTTCTTGAACTTTCTGTACAGTCTGTTGGAATGCGTAATTACAACTGACGCTATAATCATTGAAAGTACTGCTGATAAGGCTATCACGGTCAGCGCCGATTGACTGACCACTCCAAACTGAAAACCGACAAGCAGCAGTATCAAAGAAAACTCGCTGATATGAGTCAGGCTTAAGGCTGTCTGAAACATGGTATGCTTTCTGAATCCAAAACTTCCCAAAATCAGTAAAAAGATGGTAGGCTTTACCACTAAAGTATAGCCTGTAAAAATAAGTATCAGGGGATAGATCTTGCCTATTTCCGTAAAATCTACCCGGGTGCCTAAATAAACAAAAAATAAGGCTACAAAAAACTCCCGTAAAGGTTTTACCTTTCCTTGGATCTGATAATGGAAGGGTGAGTTTGCCAAAGCCACTCCTGCCAAAAAAGCACCAATCACAACAGAAAAACCTAGGAAAATTGCAAATGAAATATAAATAAAACACCAAGCTAAAGCAGTGATAAACAGCAATTCATTCTGTTTGGCCACCGCTTTAAATATAGTGGGCAGGATAAACCTGCTTAAAGAAAGCGCCAAGACAAATAAAAGTGCTGCCTTAAAAACTAAGGTCAAGTAAGGGAAAGCTTGTTGAAAACCTAAACCAAAAATGGACGTAGAAACTGTCAACATCACCAACAGTAATACCGCTAAAAGGTCCTCCAAAAGTAATATCCCTACAGCCAGTTTTCCATATAGCGCCCCCACATCTTTTTTATCAATCAGCAGTTTAATAACCAGGATAGTTGAGGAGAAGGCCAGTCCCACTCCCAAATACCATGATTCCAAAGATCCAAAACCTAACAGTTTTGCAACAGTAGACCCTGTAATGGTGGTGATAATAATCTGTAAGGTTCCTGCCAAAAGTATCGGTTTTCCCAAACTTTTGATCTCCCGAAGGTCAAGCTCCATTCCAACTAAAAAAAGCACGAAAGCAATCCCTATTTCAGGCAAGAAATGCAAGACCTCCGATGCCCGAGGATCGAAAATAGCGGTGGTAGCAATCAACAGCCCTCCTATAAGGTAAGCAATCAAAAGCGGCAATTTAAATTTAACTACACCGTAACCCAAAAACGAGGATAAACCCAAAATTATTGCCAATTGTATAAAAATATTATTCATATAACTCAAAACGTAAATCGCAAAACTCAAATCTACATCTTAAAACTCAAAACTTTAAAGATTTAAGTTATAGTTTTGACATTTGACATTTGAGATTTGAGATTACCCAATGCATTTTCTAAATCATAGGGTAACTCACTCTCCAACTCCATCCACTTCCCGCTCCGAGGATGATAAAATCCAATCTTTTTAGCATGCAAAAATTGCCTTGGACACCATCTTTTATCTAACCTGTACATTTTCCTGCCCGCATAAATTTGGTCCGAAACAATCGGATGATTTATATACTTTAAATGTACCCTAATTTGGTGTGTCCGTCCAGTAAGAGGACGACAGGACAGCAGAGTAAATTGGTTATATTTCATTCTTTCCAGTTTCCTCATTTGAATCTCATTTAAATCATTGAAAATTGATTGAAAATTGAAAATTGAAAATTGAAAATTTCCTACCGGTTCATACTCCGTAACTGCCTCCTTGCCTTCATCTGCCAATACTGTAAACTTCTCTCTTTTAATAGGATTCCTGCCAATGTTCCCTTCCACTTGCCCCTCTTTGTCCACAAACCCATGTACCAGCGCCAAATATTCTTTTTTAGTTTTTCTTTGCTTAAATTGTGCTTGTAAGTTGGCCAAAGCCTTTTGGGTTTTGGCAACCAGCAAAACTCCCGAAGTATCTTTATCCAACCTATGAATTAATCCTCCCCTTTCCAAATCAATTCCATGACTCTTTTGCAAAATTTCGGCAAGAGTTGGGGCTTTAGCTGTTTTGGTGGGTTCAACTACCAAACCAGGTGGTTTGTCAATAACCAGTAAATCTTCATCTTCATATACTTTCCTAAGATTCATTGGGGGTTTAAGTCTTTTTGGAACAAGAGACACAGTATTTTGCTGTTGGCATAACCAGGAGTCTTAAAAGCTCAATTTTTTTGCCGCATTTTTCGCATTTACCATAAGCGCCTCTTCTGATCTTAACCAAGGCATTTTTGATATTCTTGCTGGCATTTTTTAGCTGCTCTCCCAAGACCATGGTCTTGGTGTGAGTCTCCGCAATATAAGAATCAGTACCAGGTTCCGAGGATTCTGCCAATGCTGGGGATTTGGCAGGATCATCTTCCTCGATCTCTTTTAAGTTTTCTTCAACCTCTCTTTGCTGCCTTAGCAGAAGCCTTTTAATCGATTTTATTGTTTTTGTGGGAAAATCTGACATTTAACCTCCTTGCAATTTTTTTAAAATTTCTCAATTTCCAGGCAATTGCCGTTGTCTGATTATACCAGCTTTTTTTTATCATCAAAAGCAACAGTTTCCTCACTTCCCTCCTATATATTATGCCAATTAAAAATAGTCCCATATTTTTAAGGTCCAAAAAAACATTTCTTCCTGTTGCTTTATAAAAAATTACCAAGCCCAAAATAAGTAGGTTCGTCAGAAAGAAGTAGTTTTGACCGTGATTTGCTCTCAAAGGCTCCATCAAAAGTTTTATTACGCTTAAAAGAATTAGAGTGAGCGCCACAATCATTCCCTTTAAATGAAAGTGAGTTGCCAAAGACCAGATTTTAAGCAAGACAAAAGTCAAAAGTATTGCCTCCAAGGCTTGTGTCGGGAAACGTGTTCCAATAGTCCCAACCGCTGATACGGCAAAAAATAATTTATAAGGTATACCGATTCCGCAACCTCCTAAAAAACATCCAATATTCCCCAGTATAAATCCTCCTAAAAAACCAACAGAAACAATATCGGCAATCTGCCAAAAATCCAACTTGAACTTTTTGCAGAGATAAAAAAGTGTTAACCAACCTCCTAATACCCCTCCCCAAAAAGAAAATCCGGGAAATTTGTAAAAAAGCAGGATCTTGACGGGCGAGGCCACAAAAAGACCCCAATGTTCCAAAACAAAGTAAATTCTTGCCCCGATTAACCCACCCAAAAATGTCAGCAGAGTCAGATCCAAAATCTTTTCCTCCGAAAAATCCCAAGCACGGGATAATCTCCAAATCAAAAAAATACTTAACAAAAACCCCAACGCTAAAAATACCCCGAACGAAGAGACGCTAAATTTACCTATGGAAAAAAGCACCGGAAACATACCCAAAAGAGTATCATACCTGCTTATTTGAATCAAATTGACCCATTCGACTACGCTCAGGGTCAATAATGAGCAGCGTCGAATTTATTGACAAAAGCTGTTATACTAACTGGATGACCGCCACCGCACATGCCATAGTTGGAGGCGCAATAGCTGCTGCAGTTCCCGATCCTTCTATAGGAATACCTTTGGCAGCTTTATCCCACCCTATTTTGGACTTAATTCCGCACTGGGATTTTGGTTGGGGATGGAAAAAGAAAAGCAAAATTTTGCTTTTTGCTCAAACCGCCGCGGATTTGTCATTTGGTTTGGTTGTGACCTACTTTTTATTCGGTCGATTAGTAGACAATTTATACCTTACCATAGCAGTATTCTTATCTTTGATTTGGGATTTTCTCCAAGCTCCTTATTGGCTTTTGGGGTGGAAGTTTGCACCTTTTTCGACATTTTATAATGTACAACGCGGCATGAACGGAAAAATAAAACTGCCCTGGGGAATTCTTACTCAAGTCGCAACCGTCGGAGGGGTGGTTTTGGCTTCAAGATTTTTCCACTAATTCCGCAAGATACTTTTTCAAATCCTCCCCTACTTCCGGGTGCTTTAAGGCTAACTCCACTGCGGTTTTCATATATTCCAACTTATTTCCGGTATCATAATATCTCCCATTTTCTACAACCACTGCATACAAAGGCATCCCCTCATCTTTGAGCGTATTGATCGCATCAACAAGCCAAATCTCCCCTCCCTGACCAACAGTTTGCTTTTTTAATGCGGGGAAGATTTCCGGGGGAAGGATGTATGCCCCGTGGGTTGCTATATCAGAGGGCGCAAGATCAGGATCCGGCTTTTCCACGATTTTTTTGATTTTATAAACATTGCCTGAAACCGGCTCTAAATCGGCAATTCCATATCTTTTTAAGTCTTCTTTCTTTTCTATTTTGACACCGGATATCACCATTCCTCCATATTTTTCGAAAACCTTGATCATTTGTTGTAACCTCGGCGGGTTTGATAAGATAAATTCATCTCCCCAAAGAACTGCAAAAGGCTCATCCTCAATCACAGCTTCTCCTGCCAAAACAGGAGTGCCATTTCCATATGGTCCTTTTTGGCGGACATAAATAAAGTTGGCCATTTGAGAGATATGTTTTATTTGTTCCAACAGAGCTGTTTTTTTGCCGTTTGTTAAATTCTGCACCAAATCTTCATTGGGCGCATCAAAATGATCCTCTATTGCCCGCTTTGTTCCGCCTGTCACCAAAATAATGTTTTCTATGCCTGATGCCACCACTTCTTCCACCACGTACTGGATCACGGGTTTGTCCACAATAGGTAACATCTCTTTAGGCATGGCTTTGGTTTGAGGAAGGAAACGAGTTCCAAACCCGGCTGCAGGTATTAGTGCTTTAGTAATCTTTTTTGCCATAATCTTTACTATAGTATCTCAAATGTCAAAACTCAAATGTCAAAACTACAACTCAAATCTTAAATCTTTAAAGTTTTGAGTTTTAAGATGTAGATTTGAGTTTTGAGATCTAAGATTTGAGATCATTTAACGCGTTCTATGTAAGTTCCAGTTCTAGTATCTACCTTCACTTTTTCTCCTGCTTTCAAAAACATCGGTACCTTAACTACCAATCCATTGTCTAAAATAGCTTCTTTATAAACATTGGAAACAGTATTGCCCCGCTCCCCCGGACCTGTTTCTGCAACTTCGTACACCAAACTCATAGGTAATTCCAAACCAAGCGCCTCCCCCTCACCCACAACCAAAGTTATCTCTAACCCATCTACCAGATATTTTGCTTGCTCACCCAAAACAGATGACGAAAGTGAAAACTGCTCAAAAGTTTGAGGATCCATGAAATTAAAACTATCACCATCTTTGTATAAAAATTGGGCTTTTTTCTTTTCTACATCAGCCTCATCAACTCTGGCACCGGTAATAAAGGATTTTTCTAAAACAGCACCGGAGCGAACATTTCTGACTTTAAGTTTGATATTTCCGGAACCCCTGCCGGTTTTAACATGCTCATAAAGCAAAACCTGGAATATTGTTGAACCTTCTTTAAAAAACGTCCCGTTTCGGAGTTCATTAACATTTAAGGCCATATATTTATTCTATGAATTTTATCATACATCCTTTGTTTTGTGCCAAGGAGGTTTGATTTTGCTTTCAACTTTGTATCTAAAGTTCCAACTGCTTCAAAAATTTCTTAATCCCTTCCTTATCCCTTTTAACCATTCCACATTTGTATCTGGAAATATTAGGAAATATCTGGTAATATCTGGAAATATTAGGAAAACTATGCTAATTCCACCAAAGTATATTCTCACCAATAAAATATCTCAATTACTTTCCTCTATTGAGGCCTCAAAAGAAGTTATAAACTCAATTGAAATACCTAAAGAGCTGGAAACCAACATCAGAAGAAAATCCACCCTTAAATCCTCACTTTTTTCTGCACGGATTGAGGGAAATACCCTAAGATTGGATGAGTTACCTAAAACATCTTCAAAGTCTCAAAAACTTAAAGAAGTTTTCAACATCTTGAAAGCTTTAAATTGGGTTTATGTGAGAAGATCAAAAGATTTGAAATTGCAGGATATATTAAGGCTTCACAAAGTGGTGATGGCAGACTTAGCCTCAAAACAGGATGTGGGAAAATTTAGAACAGAGGTTGGAGCTATTTTTAATTCTGCCGGAATTGCCATTTATCTTCCCCCCAGACCTTCTCAAATACTGCCCCTTATCAAAATATTAATAAAATTTGCAAATTCTAAAAAAGAACAATTTGCACCAATAAAAGCTGCACTGGTGCATTTATCCTTTGAAAAAATACACCCATTTTTAGATGGAAACGGCAGAGTGGGTAGATTATTGCTACAAGCTGTTTTACAAAAAGAAGGCTACGGCATGAAAGGTATTTTGCCTTTGGAGGAATACTTGGATAATCACAGGAGTGAGTATTACACAGTGTTGGAATCATCAGAAAAAGATGTCACAGATTATGTGGAATTTATTTTAGAAGCAATTGCAGAAACTGCCAAGGAGGTTAAAGAGCAGTTTCTAAAAAAAGATGAGTTAAAAGTTGAGGATATATTACTTCCCCGCCGGGCTGAAATTTTAAATATTATAAAAGAACATAGAATGGTTAATTTTGATACTTTAAGACGGAGATTTTTATCAGTCAATGAAAGAACCTTAAGATATGATCTGAAAAAACTATCTGATGCTGGTTTAATTAAAAAAAGAGGCACCACCAAAGGTGTATATTATGAAGTTTCTTAACTTAAGAAGCTCTTAATCTTCTCTTTATCTCTTTTTAACCATTCCACATTGGAATAAATTTGTTCTAAAGCCTGGGCTATGGTTCTTTTAGCTTCAGGGGTGGGATTGTTCCTTGCAAAGGACTCTATATCTTTGGCATCGGAAATTTTAGTAAACTCCCCTGCAGAGCCAAAAACTCTGGTAAAATAATGCCCTCCGGCATATCTTTCTTTCAGTAACTTCCAGTTACTTTTGACAAACTCCCAGGCCAGATATCTGCCTTCAGCATTTCCCCAAACTGCAGCAATCATCCCCAAAGTATTTTGAAACCTGACATCTTTGGAAATTGAAAAGTTTAAAGTCTTTTGCAGGAGAGATTTAATCTTAGGTTGTCCCAAAGCCCTTCCTATCCTGTCTTTTTCCTGCTGGTTATCTTCATCTTTGTACATTTTAAGTAAGGTCTTAAATTCTGTCTCTCCCCCGTTTTCTGCCACCAAGTTGTAAACTACTCCACGAAGGTCCGGGGCGATCTTGCTACTGCTTTTAAACAGCCCCAGTGCATGCTTGATGGTTCCCTCATCACCAAATGCCCCAATTCTTAGTAAAACCATCCCTCTTAAAAGCGCATCTGTATACTTTTCTCCCTTTCTCTTTTCCCATCCCATTCTATTTGCCACTCCGCCATAAATTTCCCTTCCGTATCTTTTAAAGTCCTCATAAAAATTCTCAAAGTATAAAAGCGAATCCAGTTGAGCCAATTTTCCTGTCAGTTCACTCCAGACAGTATAGTCTTCTTCATTTTTATAGCTTAGGGCCAATTCCAGCGCCAAGGTGGTTGGACTTGCCCCGTTTTGCGCTAAATCAAAAGTATCCCTGATGAGTCCTAATCTGTCTGGAGCAGATAATTGTCCGGTTCTAATAGCTGACTCCAGTTTTTGCAAGTATTCTTGCGGATAATCAACCCTGACAAAACTCACTTCCCCGTCGTTCAACTTAATCCATTCCATATCTTTTGGTTTAGGAATATTCATAGTTTTGACATTTAACATGTAGTTTTGAGATTTGACATTTGAGTTTTGATATTTTAGGGGGATACTCCAAACTGTATCATCTTTAGTTTCTCTTTTAGAAATTGTACTGGAGAAAAATCTGGATTGGGTAAGTTTTAATTTATCATTATGTTCTGAAACTGTAATCAGTGGATGTCCGGGCTTCGATGTCCAATTGGCCATGATCTTCCCAGCCGGCTTACCTGAAACTTCCCCTAAAGCATTCCATAAATCTTCTGTTTGAGCATTACCATAGGCATGTTTCTTTAAATAATACTGCAGTCCTTTTTGGAAAAATTTTGGCCCTAAATATTGCCAAAGCATTCTTAGGATTGATGCTCCCTTGGAATAAGAAACCTTATCAAAAATCTCACTGATCTCCGCCGGATGACCTACTTCCACCTCAATCGGGTGAGTATTCTTTAAAGAATCTAAGCGTAAGGCTTCTTCCGTCTCAATTGCTACAAATTGAGTCCAGATATCCCAATCAGGAAAAATATGATCAATTGCCAGATATTCAATAAATGAGGCAAATCCTTCATTTAGCCAAAGATGGGTCCACCACTCCATAGTCACCAGATTGCCAAACCACTGATGAGCCAACTCGTGGGCAATTACTAATGCTATCCATTGCTTATTCCCTACTGATGACTTTTTAGGATCAAAAAGAAGAGTCGATTCCCTGTAAGTGACTGCTCCCCAATTTTCCATTGCTCCTGCAGTAAAATCCGGAATGGCTATTAAGTCCAAAACCGGAAGGGGATATGGAATATCAAAATAATCTTCATAAAAATCCATACATTTAATGGCCACATCAAGGGCAAATTTGGCTTGATCCTTCTTCCCTGGTGTAGTGAAAACCCTTACCACTTCACCCTTTCCCCTTTTCCCTTCTATATATTCAAACTCCCCCACAATAAAGGCTAAAAGGTAAGTGGACATTTTTGGGGTCGGTTCAAATTCCACCACCCTTACCCCTGTTTCATGCTCCCAGACATTTGATTCAATGGTGTTGGAAATGGCCACCATATGCGACGGGATCATCAAGGTCACATCAAAAATAGCTTTTTGGGAAGGCTCATCAAAACAGGGAAAAGCTCTCCTGGCATCAGTTGATTCAAATTGGGTGGTAGCCAGGTGTTTGACCACTCCATCAACTTCAAACTTACTTCTGTAAAAACCCCGCATCTTATCATTCAAAATCCCTTTAAACTTAAATTTTAACTCACCCTTTCCTTTTTCCAGAGATTTTGGGAAAGTAAATGTGGCAGTCTCTCTTTTTTTGTCATATGAGATTTTCCCAGCCCAGATTTCTTCACCCCGGTGAATCCACTCCACAGATTCTATTTCCAGATCAGCTGAATGCAAAATAATTTCTTTGCTTGGTTTTTCCAGATTTAGATAAATTGTTTCTTCTCCTTCAAAGATAAAGTTTTCCAAATCAGGTTTGAGCATGATCTTGTAACGCTCTGGTTTAACATGTACCGGCAGTCTGTGGGTATTTTTCATTAAGGTGAGTTTATCTTAAAAACTGGTATAATTCAATTTGCGCCGGGGTGGAAATATACAACTTAAGTTCACCCAGGAAGACGCGAAGTAATGGCCAGGTGCTGGAATGGCAGACAGGATAGTCTCAAAAACTATTGAGGGCAACCTCATGAGAGTTCGACTCTCTCCCTGGCCACATATCTGACAATTGAGCCATTATTTAAGACAATAGTAACTCCATCTACTATTCTTTCTACCTTCCAATCTTTTGCTTAAATTTATTTAATGCTTCAATTTGTACATCCCTAATATGAATCTCCGGCCTTTTGGATCTTATCTTTTCTATTGCCTCTTCCACTTCCATCCCTTGAGAAATGAAACGAGACGAGCTCCTTTCTCTACTGGCGTAGATAAAATAGGCTGCGAGGAGTGTTGGGGCTCTGCCGTGCCCATTCTTACAATGAATATAGACTTTTATTTTCTTATCCTTTAGAAAATCCAGTGTTTGTACTCCAAGGGTTAATTTATCAAAAGTGGGGGCTTGGTGATCTTTAGTTGGCAGCCATAAAAAGTAATCCACCCCCATTGGTGCATCTACTCTAACTTCTTCCAGGCTAATATCTGCTCTGACTTTTTTTGTGAGTAATTCTCTATTAAAACCGAATTGGCAGCACATATTTGTGCCTATAAAAACCTCATCAGTGATTTGATTATAATCAAAACTCTTATGATGATGCCCAAAAGTATGGTTGTATAAGTCAATAATTTTATTTGGCATAATTAGTGAAATTTCTTCTCACCTGCCTTGATTGCTACAGGCAAAATATTTTCTTCCAGGGTTATTGGACAATCCCATTGATCATTGTATGAACTATATGGATTATAGGTGTAATTAAAATCAATTATTAATTGATTTCCTTTTTGAGGAATTTGTAACATTCTGCCGTTTTCATAAGTTTCTTTTCCAGTTGTTAGGTCTCTAAAAAGTAGATAATATCGAAACTGTTCTTGATCAGGATCTTCAAAAACAATAGCCTCCACATCAGTACCTTCAACGCTAAATTTAACCTTGCCAGCTCTTAGATAAATTTGCTCATCTCCACTAGTTGTTTTAATAGCCACCTTTTTACCAACATCCGGTATATTTTTATCAAGCTCCAATTCAAAATTTAAACTGGGATTAGGCGGAAAATAATTCAAGCCTTTAAACTCTTGTCTTTGCTCCTGCGTTAAAGGAGACTCTGCATCATTTTTCCAAGCCTTATCTTTTTGTTTTCTAAATTCTAAAAGTTTCTTTTGGTTATACATATTATGCAATATCAAAAAATGCTCTTTGTAACCATTCAGGTAAAGCAGGATGAATATAAACCGATTGGGTAATGGCATCTACTGTGCCATTTCCTTTCATAGCCACTATGGCTTCATGAATTAATATTGAAGCTTGCGGACCAATAATATGGACACCTAAGATTTTCTTGCCTGTTTCATCTGTGATAACTTTGGCCAAACCATTTTCCTGCAAAGCTCCTCCCATAGCAGTATTTTTAAGCTCCTCTCTTCCAACTTTATATTTAATGCCCATCTTTTTTAGCTCTTGCTCTGTTTTACCAACTCCACCAACCTGTGGTGAAGAGAAAACCGCATGGCCAATGGCAAAAGGATCAAATGCTACTTTTTTATCTGTAAAAGCATTACTGATGGAAAAGCCCACCTGGTCATTGGCAGTATGCCTAAAAGGTAAAATGCCTAAAATGTCTCCAAAAGCCCATACTCCTTCTACATTAGTTTCTAAATACTCATTAACTTTGATAAATCCTTTATCATCCATCTCAACTCCTGTTGCGGATACCTCCAATATATCAGTGTTGGGAACTCTGCCGGCTGCCACCAGCAGTTGATCTGCATAAATTTTGTTGTTCCCATCACCCTTTAATTTAATGGTAAATTTGCCATCCTGGTATGAAACTGCCTCCGCTTCAGCATTAAATAAGATCTGATATTTTTTAGAAAATTCTTTAGTAAACCAGTCTGCTATTTCTTCATCCTCCTTGTCGAGCATTCTCTTCCCCCGGACTAAGATAGTAATTTGAGTTCCCAAGGCTCCATAAAAATGAGCCAGTTCTGCCGCAATATAACCACCCCCTATAATAACCATATGCTCAGGCTGTTTTTCCAGCCTTAAAGCCTTGGTGCTATCAAGATATGGTGTAATTTCGAGACCGGGAAGAGGAGGAATTGAAGGCCTGGTTCCTCCCACAATAAAAACTTTCTCTCCTTCTATTTGTTCATCACCTACCTGCATTAGCTTAGGTCCAATAAATTTGCCCCTCATCTTATAAAGGGTAGGGTTGCCATTTTCTCTGATACTTTTCTCTATACCAACAGAATCGCTGTCAACAACTTCTGACACCCTTTTGACAATAGAGGCAAAATCAATTCCCTCTATTTTGCTTTTAATGCCAAATTTCTCACTGCTTTTAATAGTCTCCAAAACATCCGATGAATGGATTAACATTTTTGAAGGAATACAACCTCTGTTTAAACAAGTCCCACCCAGCGGACCTTCCTCAACTATTGCAACAGACAGACCGCGCTCGGCAGCAAAAGATGCCACCTCAAGACCGGCTCCTGAACCAACAACTAAAACATCAAATTTTTTCCTCACATTTGTCCTCCCTGGTGAGCTTTTCCATGCTCTTCCATTTCCCCAGGATCTTTTGCTTTAAGCCCGCATTTTGAGCAAGTCATTGAATGTTCCTTCTGCGTACCTGCTTTTTCGGTTGAGTGACTGTGTTCTTTGTGCATGTCACATGGGCAAGAACATGCCATGCAAGTGTTTTGATTTTGATCATTCATATTTTTATACACCTCCTTTCATAATGTAGTGTTTTTACTCTAAACCTGCAAGACTTATTATTTCTTCTTTTTTCGGTGCCCGATCTTGAAATGCTATTAATCTCCTGATTTCTGGATTAATTATCGTAGGAGTATAAATGTAGCCTAATTCATAACCCATTTTTTTATTATTCTCGTCTATTTCTTTTGAGTAGTTTCTCCAAATTTTCTCACCCTCCGGAGTTTCTATATTAAATCTTTCAAATTGGTATCCATCTTTTTCAAGCTCTTCAAGAATAGGCTTTGTAGCCTCACAATGCTCACAATCATTTTTCCAAAGTTCAATTAGTTTTGTTTTCATAATTTAGCAACTAAAGCATTATGACATCCCAGCCTGATGCAAGATGCTTACCAATATCGGGATGACCCTGATCCTCCTCATCAAAAGGGTCTTTCACGGCTTTTAAATCTTGCTCTACCTTAAATGCTTTGGCGCAAGATTCACATACGCTAAAAACAACCCCTGCCTCAATTAATTCCTTATACAGTTTATAGAAATGGCTTGACTCTTTTGTCATCTCTACCGCCCATTCAGTACCTCCACCATCAAATATCAATTTAACTTTCAGTCCAGACTCTTTTGACTGCTTTGCATACAAGAGTGCGTGAGATGCTCTCCCCATATTTTCATGACTCCATTTATCTGCCAAAAGTACTATTAAAATTTTTCTCATATTTTTCCCTCCAATATTTGATTAATTTGCTGTTTGAAGTAGTCTTTACTTTGAGCGCCGACCATCACCTTAACTTGCTTACCGTCTTTAAATATTATGATGGTGGGGATACTCATAATGCCAAAACTGGCTGCTGTTTGGGGATTTTCATCTACATTTAATTTGCCCACCCTTAGTTTACTACTGAACTCATCTGCCAACTCTTCAATAATAGGGCCCACTATCCTGCATGGGAAACACCACGAAGCCCAGTAATCTACCATCACCGGCAAATTTGAATTCAAAACTTCCTCTTTAAAATTTTGATCTGTTAGATGCAGAATGTTATTTTTCATAGTCTCAATTTATCCTTTTCTCTTTTTAAAATCTGTCGTTTTAACTACAAAGTTTCAGGGTAGGGCCGGGAATGTCGGGCAATGACCAAATTTTGGGTGCTTGACCTTTTAATCTCGGCAATCAGTCTATAAATTTAGGACTGATATCCTACCCCCAAACCTGATTTAAGCAAAATCTACATTCCTAAACTGGCGGAGATCTTGCTTTCGCTTTTTTGTTCATCCCTGTTTTTGGGATGAGCTTCACAATCACAGTCTTTTGGGTGTTTCTCCATCATCCCCACAGTTTTTGCCATACTACACATTAAACAGTTATGATGTGGTCCGTGCGACATATCTACCTCCTTTCATTTTTCCCACAACCAGATTATCTAAAATATATCTTATGAAACGATCTTCGGATTTATCTTCAGCCTTTTTGCCGTTGATAGATTTTTTAACAGGACTATCTATAGGCGCTGTCAAAAGCAGGTATAAGTCTTTCAAAATTGTATTGCTTAAAATTTTTTTGATGTTCATGTTTAAAATATACATTTAATCTGTCTATATTTCCGTTGTTTGAACGACATTTTCTAAAAGGGCTTTAGTAAAGATATGCTTATCCGGTACAATCCCCTGACTGATTAATCTTCCATTAATGGTTAAAATTGGAGCATGCCAAGCTAAATTTGTTAAAAGTGGCTGCCAAAACCAGGGAAACCAAGGCTTGATGGTCAATTTTGTTTTATTTTCCAATCTCAAACTTGAGACGGTTTTTTTAACCAACTCCACCAGCAGGTCGCACTCTTCACACCACTTTTTGGGTATACTAAAAAAGCCCTGGCTGCCGGTAAAGCGGTAAATGGTTATATTAATTGGACAATCCTGGCAAGTGGCAATACCTCTCACGCGTTTAATAATAGACCATTCAATTGAGCTATTCTGTCATTTGAGTGACAAAAATTGTGGTCCCCTTGACCTTACTTTTATTTCTCTGCTACACTGGTACTAGAAAGAAAAAATGATAAATTCATTTTTCAAGCAAAAAGATATCTAAGGGGCTAAACAATGTTGTTAATAAAATTATTAAACATCCGGATTGTATTGCTGCTTTCTATAGTGGTGCTGATAGGTGTTTTTGTGATGGTAAAAAATCAGGACAGTTTGGATCTTATTTCCTCTGATACATCCTCTACCGCCGTTCCGGATTTCCCGGTTTATCCCGAATCTACAATTTTTAGAATGGCAACCAAACCGCCATCTGATTTTGCGGTTGCTTTTGCCTCAAATGATTCTCCTCAAGAGGTTTTTGATTTCCTCTTGAAAAATGCCAAAGAGAATGGTTGGCAGGTGATAGATCAAAAAGGCCTTATTTTTAAGTCAACAAAGCAAGAAATCACCATAACAATCTCCGTAAGTCAAAATCCAGGCGAACAGACAGCCATTTTACAACAAGTAAAGTTTAATTAAAACAATGATGAAATCCGCTCCAAAGTTATTTATCATCCTGATATTACTCTTATTCTTTTTCTCCCATGTTCGTGATGTTTCAGCATATGAGATGTTTGGTATAGACAGTCCTGAAATTGCTTCAAATGTTTATGATGGAAAACCCGAAAATATCAAAAACTGGCCAAAAGCAGTGGTAGAAGCAATGAAGACCATGCAATGGGAAATCATGATGGCTGCCAAAGATAAGCGCAACTGGCGAGTTGATCGTGAAGTTCACGGACGCATTGATGAGTACTACTTAGATGAACAAAGACCTCCCTCCAACGTGTTGGTTTCATTTGGCAGACTGGTTAAAAGAGCCGTCAATACTGTTGGAGAGTTCTTGGGAATCAAAAAACAAACGCTTTTTACGGGTGACGGCTGGGTATATGGACCACAGGACTGTGATTATCCAACAGATAAAGATTCTTCTGTCAGGATCAATCTTGACAGGCTCGATTTACAAGTCGATTTACAAGGGTTTATGGTAGATCCAAAAAACAGCAACAGGCGGATTGAATATGAATTTGTTGCCAAATTCAGCATTTCTTTTTGGGATTGTGAGGATAAGAGCACTTCGCAACTTGATATACCTCCAACTACAGTAAACTGGTCACAAATTGCTCTTATTGACAAAAATGCAGTCAGTAAATTGTTTGCCAATATTGTCAAACAACAAATCACAGCAGACTACAGTATTGCTTACGGTCTTACGGGAGATGAGAAACTTGAGGAAATGGACCGGACAATAACGACTGAAGGTAAAACACAGAAAACGCCTGACGAGGCCAAAAAGACTCAAAGTACAGGCCGACCTCCAATCGTAGAAAGGATTGATAATACACAACTTCATGGTTCTTACGAGGAGACGCCCCACCGATATTTGCTCAAAGTTACAGCTTCAGATCCTGAAGGTGGAAAACTGACATTTGTCTGGAAAATAAATTGCGGATATTTTGTGGGACCTGTGGATGGTTCGCAGGTTGAATGGCGCTATGACACTCCCGGGGAGTGCCCTGATGCGATAGTTGTTGTGGGGGCTAAAGATAACGAAGGGCTATCAACAGAAAAAAGTCAAAGAGTTTTTAATTAATTAATGGGACATGCGAAAAGTGTAAATAGCTTATTAAAGTTCGGCTAGTTTTTGAGGGTCAAAGGAGATTATTTTTCCATCTCTTTCAATTATTCTATTTTCCTCAAGTTTATTAGGTAATTACCACTCTGTCGTCCTTTACCTCCCCATGTTTTTTGGCAAGTCTTAACAGTAAATTTTTTACTTTAACCAAAAGATTATCTGAAGCCAGTGCAGCTATTTGTTTTTCAGACTCAATTACCTTGGAGAAAAGCTCCTTAACTAATATATTAGCAACCTGGGGAACTTTACTAACCATATCAAAAAATTCATCTTTGTTCATCACGCAAACAAAAGAATTGGTTGTAGCTTCAACAAAATGCTCATTTTCTTCTTTTACACCCAAATCTCCAAAAACATCACCAGAACTCAAAACATCAATAATAATTTTTTTACCATCAGGTGTAAGTTGATAAATCTCTACTTTGCCGCTTTTTAACAAAAAAACCTTATCTCGATCTTCAGGCTCAAATATAACCTGTCTCTTGCCATACTCTCTTTCAGCAAAACGCTCACTGATATATTTGAGCATATCTTCAGTTAGCGCCTTAAAAAGATCCAACTGTTTTAGAACCATCAGTTTTCTGTTCATGGATAAATTTCTGTATCCTGGTGAAATGCCACCCAGGCAAACCAGAAGAGCCTAATAGGTATTATTTCTTCATTTGTTTGTATATTTATTGCCTTGATCTCTCCAGAATCTTTTCTCTCTAATCTAATTGGTGTATCTCCGATCTTATCTTCTATAACTTTTTTTGTTTCAAAAGCACTCTCCGGATAAGCCTTTGACCTACCATCAACGTCTATTCCATACACTACTGTTTTTATCTGAAGACTTTTATCTAGTCCTTTGACACCAAAAAATAGTTGATCATCCTGTTCATAAGTTCCATATGGGTATTGATCGTAATTTCTGCTATGGCCGGTATTTCTTGAAAGCACTTGAGTATTGGGGTGCTCCTTTTTCCACTTCCCCCATGGTGTAGTAATTATGGGAATTTGTTTTAAAACTTCATTTCTTCTTGCGGCAGGCCCGACAATTCCCTCGCCTGTAATTTGTTGCCATAAATTACCCTCGTACCGATCATACATAACTAAATCACTATTATGAAGCTTTCCAGACACACCCAGTTCTGTAATTATCCCATCAACCTTTCTCTCAAAAGCTAAAGCTGACCCGCAAAGCGGGCAAAAAGTAACTGCTACAGGATCACTAGCGATAGTATCATTGACAATCTCGTGCCAATTGAGAATTCTTTGAGGGTATGCTCTTTGCACACCTTTGTAATCAATTGCAAAGACAATGTCTTCATCTCTTAACCAGGTAGCATCATTCATAGATTCAAATCTAGGATTATCAATTGAGGGAATGCAATCCTGCCCAAAACAGCCTTGTAAAAGATCTTCTTTCTTGATTTTTGCTCCCTTGAAATCGTTTTGCAAGGATACTTTTTTCACCACAGTTTCTCCAGGGGTTGCCTTCTGTATTTGCTGTTCGCCTCCTTTTAACTCACTAAGTTGCGTATCCACTTTAACTTTACTTTCAAAAGTAGTTGCAAGTTGTGTCCAAGATTCTGGTAAATTAGTTAGTGTCCAAGCCTGCAACACTCTATCTGCGCCTGTCCAAATAGATAATGCTGTTGCTAGAATAATAATTCCAAAAACTTGTCTTATTTTCTGATTCTGGGTTTTAAAAAAAGTTAATTTCTGGGAAGCTGCACTTCCACCCCTTGCAATAAAGTACAGTGGTATTCCTGTCCCGATTGCGTAGGCAAAAATAATTAATACCATTGTTAGAGAAAATGAGCTTACTGCAGCCAGTGTTGCCATAGCTGCTACAACCGGACCAATACAGGGTGTCCAGACAATTCCTAAGCTTGTGCCTGTTAAAAATCCTCCCCAGAAACCACTACCTTGATTTTGAGTTGGCTGAAAGTGCCAGTATCTTTCAATCCAGATCTGAATCCTTTCCCAAATAATAGGAAATACCAGGCTTACTCCGAATAAAATTAAAAGTACTACTGCTAAAGCTCTGACAATATCTGCAGGAATACCTAAAACCCGAACTACTGTTGCCAAAAGCAAAGAGGCAACGGTAAAACTTATCACAAGCCCTAAGATAACCCCCTTGATCCTTCTGGTATTTCCATCAATGCCGCTTGCCAAAACAGCGGGGAGTATCGGCAGAACACAAGGTGAAAATACTGTTAATATTCCTGATATAAAAGCTATTGGTATGAGCAGAAACATAATTTTATTGCGAAGCACGAAGCTTGCTTCAGTTTAAATTTTGAATTAAAGCATCAAGATTGCCGCCGATCCATCTTTTTACTTCATTGCCATTTTGATCTAAAACAATCAATGTATGCTGAGAAGTTACACCCCATTTTCTATTCATTTCTCTATCATGATCATAATCAACCTTAAGTATTGTTACATCAGATGGTAGGAGATTACCCTTCTCTTTTATCTCTTTTTCCAAAGCCTGGCAGGTTTGACACCAAACAGTGGCAGCAAAAAACAAAACTGGTCTTCCGTTTCTTTTAGCTGACTCTAAATTCTGCTCCGAATAATCTATATAATTTAGCCTGTCCATCAAAACTGGAGAATCGGTGTTTGAGACTATATTTTGTGGTTTGTTGAATCCGTTCCTAAAGAAGAAAACACCTAATGCAATTATAATCAGGGATATAGCAATGAATACATTAAATGGTTTCATGATTACTTAAACCTTTCAAGAAAGCTTAACAATTTACGTTTTCTCGTACCTAACTTAAGCGAGTAACAGATTAATTGCCCGCAGCGATAACTTTCCACAAGTCCTAAATTTTTTAAATCAGATAAGGCATGGGAAACAGCTGATTGGGAAAGTCCCAAAACTTGAGTTAAATCAGTTACTGATATTTCCTCAACTTTATGTAATAGTAAATAAATCTTTAATTTTGTAGTGTCTGATAAATGACGGATAACTCTAACTAATTTTTCTTCTTCCAGTGAAAAGTTAATGCTCTTTTGAAGTGATAAAATTTTAGAATCTGTTAAATAATGGGGGTGTACTTTATGACCTTTAATATATGAACGATTGAGCATATATTAATAGTATCCAGTATATACTTTCATGTCAAGATCTAAAAATTCTTTGAAGTTTAAAATTTAGTTATGTTCAATGAAGGCTTTGTACCCCACAAGCTTTTTGCTATCTCCTGAGCCAGAATAGGTATTTTTAACACCAAAGGTTTATGATCAGAGGGAGGAGAAGTTTATCCTGAGCTTGCTTGCAGTAAGTTCATCGAATCTGTCGAAGGAACTCCCTCCCCCGGCACCAAATATCAAATTAAACAACTCTATCTCTTATAAATGATATACTCAAATTAATGGCTAATTACCACATCACAGATGATGCTAAAGAAAGAGTAAGTCTCTTAATTAAGGAAAGATTTCCCTGGCTTATTGTGGGACTTTTAGGTGGAATAATTGTCACAATTTTAGTTTCCAAATTTGAAAGTATTTTATCTCAAAATATCTCTTTGGCGTTTTTCTTGCCTGTGATTGTTTATATGTCTGATGCTATAGGCACTCAAACAGAAAATATCTATGTCAGAAATTTAGCAAAGTTCAGAGATAATTTTTTTCAGTATTTTATTAAAGAACTGATGGTTGGGATATCTTTTGGAATAATTTTTGGCAGCTTACTTGGGCTGTTTGCCAAATTTTGGTTAGGATCTACTAATGTTGCCCTAACAGTTGCCATAGCTATGTTTATTAATGGGATTATAGCTCCAATGATTGCTCTAATTGTGCCAGAAGTGCTTTTTAAAGAACATGAAGACCCAGCTTTAGGTGCAGGTCCATTTACCACAATCTTACAAAACTTGATCAGTTTATTAGTCTATTTACTGATTGCTACTTTAATTATCCTCTAGGCAGCTGCGACAGGAGCTTCCTTTGACTCGACTTTTTCAGTAGATTTAATTCTGGCCTTCTCCGCACCGTAAAACTTGGTCCGCTCCGCCCGAAAGAATAACTCTATCTCTCCTGTTGGTCCATTTCTGTGTTTTTGAATATCTAAAGTAACGTTTTCCCCTTTGTCCGGATCTTCTCTGTAAATAAACATCACCACATCAGCATCCTGTTCAATTGCACCGGATTCACGAAGATCTGCCAGTTGAGGCCTTTTGGTACCCCGCGCCTCAACCGAACGGTTAAGTTGTGATATAGCCAGAACCGGAATCTTTAATTCCCTGGCCAAATTTTTTAAGTTTTGGGAAATCTCTGAAACTTCCTGCACCCTGTTTTCCAGATTTCTTCCATGAATAAGCTGCAAATAATCAACTATTAGAAACTTTAATCCGTGCTCCACCTGCAATCTTCTGGCTTTGGTTCTGATTTCCGAAATGGAAATTCCGGGAGTATCATCAATAAAAATAGGGGCTTCGGCAAGCTCACCCATGGCCAAAGACAGCTTATCAAAATCACTCTCTCCCAATCTCCCTGTTTTTAATTTCCAAGCATCAATGTCCGCCTGACCTATCAGCAGCCTGTCCACCAATTCCTCCTGACTCATCTCCAAAGAGAAAATACCCACCGGAATGCCGGCAGTCCCCACATATTGGGCTATGTTTAAAGCCAAACTGGTTTTTCCTTGACCCGGTCGGGATGCCAAAATCAACAGATTTGAATCCTGCATTCCTGCTAACTTATTGTCCAAATCCCTAAAACCTGTTGGCACACCCCGCAATTTTCCGGAGGATTTTTGCAGTTCATCCAAACGGTCGAAGGATTCTGTCAGTGCATCCTTGATCGGGATAAAATCGCGACTGACGTGTTCTTGAGATATAGCAAAAATGGCGGATTCCGCATTTTCCAAAATCTGATCAACATCCTCGGACTCGTCGTAAGAGTGCTCAATTAGTTTTGTGGCCTGGGTTATCAAACTTCTTCTGATTGAGTGTTCCTTGATGATCTTGGCGTAGTGTTCAATATGTGCGGAAGTTGGAACAATGTTAACCAAACTGGTTAAATAGCTCGCTCCTCCAATTTTGTCGTAAACGCTTTTTCTTTTAAGCTCTTCTGTCACTGTTACCAGGTCAATTGGCTCCCGCCGCTCATATAGGGTTTGGATTGCATCGTAAACAGGTGCGTGCTGGTCGATCCTGTAAAAATCTCTAATGGATAAAATCTCCGAAACCCTAACAATCGCATCCTTATCAATCAGCAGTGCCCCAAGAAGGGATTGCTCGGCATCTATATTTTGCGGTGGCAGCTTGGTTACATTTGCCATAATTTAGAATTTATAATCTAGAATTCATAATTAAATTTATAATTTAGAATTTTTTTATTCTGAATTCTGAACTCTAAATTTTGCTTAGTACCACTACCTGCGGTTCTTCGGGTAGTTTTTCTTTACTGATTGACAATTTCGCTTGCGGTTGAACTCCTTCAGCACCCATCTCTTTTAGGAAATTTTCTACACCTTCCAGCTCAAACTTTAATCCTTCTAACTTACAATGAATCGGTATAATAATTTTCGGTTCAAGCTGGGACACTATTTCTGCAGCTGCCTTCCCGTTGATGGTGTAAACAGAACCTACGGGAATAAAAAGTATATCTACTTCTCCAATTTGCGCCAGCTGGCCTTCTGTTAACTTTGATTGGCCCAAATCCCCCAGATGAACCAAATTTAGTCCATCAAAGAGCAGATGAAAAATAATATTCTGACCTCTTTTGGCGCCGCTTTCATCATCATGAAATGAATCAATTCCGGTTATCACTACCCCACCTACCTCATACTCTCCTGGGTCGCTAAATTTCATAGGATCCCCACCCGAAGAAGATACTACTGCTTTTGAATTATTATGATCATGGTGATTGTGAGTTATTAAAACTACATCCGCGGAAAGGTCTTTGGGAAGCTTTAATCCGACAAATTGCGGATCAAACGGATCAATGACCAAAGAGGCATTTTTACCTTTTAATCTTATTAAGGCTTGTCCACCCCAATAAATATCCATATCGGGTGCCATACTAACAAAAAAACTAAAGTGAAACAATATGCTAAAATAATTCAACTATGAAATTCTGGTTAAACTTAAACAAAAAAATCTCCAGCAGAACCTTCCTACTATCAAATATGGCCATTCTTATTACGGGAGTGATTTTCATTTTCGGACTCTATTATATTCTCAATCTCCAATATGCCGAGAATGGGAAGCCTTTTGAAAAAGGGCTGGTGACTACAGCACCCAAAACTTTAAGGTTAGAACTGGAACAGCCCGAAGAAAATGTACTCTTGTTTGAACCTTCAGTCATAGTGTCCGGAAAAACAGGCCCGTCTTTGGAAGTGTTAATCTATTCCGATACCCAAAATATAATCATAAAATCAAAACCTGACGGCAGTTTTTCCACGGTTTTGAATCTTTTTGAGGGAACCAATCAAATTACTGTGAATGCCTTTGATGCAACCGGCGATTCTAAATCCGATACAAGAACTGTTTACTATGCGAAGGAAAAAATCTAATGAAGAGATTTAAGATTTACGATTTAAGATTTAAGATCTTTTTGCTTCTTTTCTCATTAATCTTATTATTCATAAATCATAAATCATATTTCATAAATCATACCTATGCTGCTGATTCCACTCCATCTGCTGAAATACAAGTCAAACTTGAAGAGTTAAAAAAGGACATTGCCTCAAAAGCGGCCAAGATAAAAAAAGATGTTGATAGAAAGTTAAAAGATAAGGCATATGCCGGCAAGATTAAAACAATTTCCAATGCTTCAATCGCCATAGCAGCACACTCGGGTCCTAAAATTGCCAGCATTAATCAGGATACGGTATTTGAAAGCAACGTCAAGGGCAGGAAATATTCTCAAAAATTAATGAGGCCGGAGGACTTTATTGTTGCTATGGGAGATGTTGACGAAACAGCGGTACTGACAGCCAAAAAAGTCATACTTTTACCTGAAAAGGAGGAGGTAAACAAAGTCTCGCTTTGGGGACAAGTGATTGCCATATCTGATAAGCTCCTGACAGTGAAAAATAAAGACGGTAAAAATATAGCCGTAGCCTTACCATCCGGCTCAACAGTTAAATTAAATGAATTTTTAATTCTGACAGGACAACATAACAAAAATGAGATTTTTACGGCTGAATTTGTATATATAATTCCACAAGGGGGAATCTTAAAACCTAAAAAGGTAGGTTCACCTTCAGCCCAACTTTCCACGCCTTCAGCCAAACCCAAACCATCTACTCGCTAAAAATTTCCGCCACTTCCTTTTCCGCTTCTGTCAGATCTTTCACTGTATCCACACCCCTCCAATAATCAGTGCTTTTGAAAACCAAGAATCTTGCGGAAGGAAGCTTGGGAAAAGTTTCTATCTCATGATCCCCTTCATCCGGCAACAGTGGCTCTATCTCTTTGGAAAAAATGTAAATTCCAGCATTAACCCAGTGCGGCAAAATCGGTTTTTCCTTAAATCCCAAAATCTGGTCATTATCATTAAATTCCACAATTCCGTAAGGACTTTTTAAGGGCACCACCACAATGGTGGCAATAGCATTCTTTTCTTGATGTTTTTTTATCAAACCCAAAAGATCCAGTTTCCAAAGATTGTCGCCGTTGGCCACAATCACGTCCTGCCAACCCGAAGGTAACATCTGTATGGCTTTCTTGATACCACCGCCACGTCCCAAAGGAGTCTCTTCCACAGAAAATAAAGCTTTAATGCCGTACTTTTCACCGGAATCAAGATGTTTTTGTAAGGTCTCTCTTTGGAAACTTACGGCAAAAACTACCTCCCGAATCCCTGCTTTTTTAAGCTGCGAAAGCTGATAAGCCAAAATCGGTTTGCCCGAAACCTCCACCATGGGCTTTGGCCTGTCATTGGTATAAGGCCTCAACCTCTCCCCTTTTCCACCAGCCAAAATAATCGCCTGTGTGATAGCAGCCATGTTTTTTTAGCATACACAAAACCCATCCACTTGACAACTCCCAGTAAATTAGATGATGATTATATTAGGAGGTGATTTGTATGGCTGATACAGAGAGGCTACTTGATTCCTTCGCATCCACATTGACTGGAAAACGTTTCGCAAGAAGGACTCCTGAAGCATTTGAGCAATTGTGTGCGAAAGTTTTAGCAGTTACGAAACCTACCACAAGTTTTCACCCATTGAGGGATGCACTCGTTCTATACCCCAATGCCAGTCCGTTTGATGGAATGGCTGGATATTAGAAATTCCTATAGTAAATTTGACAACAGGTGTTTTTGTGATATACTAATTACACAACTGAATATTTAAAAGCGTTTAGAACGTAGTTCGCAAGAATGAAATTCTTATTAGTGGAGTCACGATCCACAAGCCGAGGGTCAAAATACCCTACGGAAGTTGAACCGTAAAATACAACAGACGATGTTGGAAAACCAAAGTCGCCATTAAGAGCCATGTACCAGTAACGGTACACGGAAACAGGATGGGACCGCGGGAGGTCCTTTTTTGATGAGACAACGATCTCATCATCCTCCAAAAACCGCAGCATGAGCCGTGTACGAATAGTACTGAAAAGGCGAATGCTAAGATTAGGAGGATAATTAGCCTCTCGTTCCTTGTTCATTAGTCCATATGGATTAGTGTGCAAAGAACGGGAGGTTTTTTATGTTTTGAAAGGAGTTTAAATTATGAATGAGCGATTAACAATAGCTATACAAAAAAGTGAAGGAAGACTAGCTGCAGATTCAAAAAGTCTACTGCTTGATGCTGACTTTAGATTTAGGCCCAAACCGAGGGTTGACTATATTGATACAGAGGATTTTCCTCTGAGAATCAGACTTCTAAGGAATGAGCTTATAGCTCGAGATGTTCAAGATGGATTTGCAGATTTTGCTTTTTTGGGTCTGGATATGGTTGAAGAAAGCGAAAAAAATGTTTTAAGGTTATTACGACTAGGATTTGCTAAATGCGAATTATATCTTGGAGTTAGGAAAGAATCTTCTTATAGACAGATTACGGATTTAGCTGGACAAAAAGTTGTAACTTCCTATTTGGCTATAGCAAGAAGCTATTTCCAAGATAAGGCAACTGAGGTAAATTTAGAATATAGAGAAGGCGGAGAAGAAACATTTGTAAATGAGGGAAATGCTGAAGGATGCATAGTAATTTCTGATAGTGGAGAGTCTAGAGATGCTAACGGTATTCGAGTCTTAGACACCTTACTTAAATCAGAAGCTTACCTTATCGCCAGCATCAGCCTAAGGGAAAACAGAGGCAGCGAAAGAATAGTTGAACAATTTTTAAGAAGAATCGTTTCAGTTTTACGAGCTCGAGAATCTACGTATATTGTCATGAACGCTCCTTTAAGTGCACGAGAACAAATTATGGACATTCTTCCCAGCAGTGAATCACCAACAATCAGTCCACTGTCTGACCCGAGTTGGTTAGCAATTGCTTCTGTTGTTCCACGAGGTCAACTCGATACTATAAGTGAGACCTTGCAGATATTTGGAGTAAAAGATATTGTAGAACTGGGGATGAAAAGAATGATTCCAGACAGAAATGATCGTGTTATCATAGAAATGATGGAGAAAATTTATGATTAAAGCACCGCCAACATCTAAAAAAAGAGTCGCCATTTTTATTGATGCTGCTAATATCTTCTATTCCACTCAAACTCTAGGCTGGAAACTTGATTATCAGAAATTTCTGGATTACTGGAAAAGAAAGGGTAGATTTACTGGTGCCTATTTCTATACAGCTGTAATATCTACCAGAACTAAGCAATTAAAGTTCTACAAAGCTTTAGAAAAAATAGGTTATGAAGTTATCACTAAAGAATTAAAGGTGATAAGGGATAGAAGAAATAAAATCACAGTCCATAAGGGAAATTTTGATGTTAAACTTGCAATGGATGTAGTATTAAAAGCAAAAAAATTTGATATAGCAGTTTTGGCAAGTGGAGACAGTGATTTTGAGCCACTGGTAAAGTATTTACGAGATATTCAAAAGAAAGTAATCGTGGTTTCTTCTCGTGGACATATCTCACGCGAGCTTATAAAATGTGCTAATCAGTATTTACCATTGGAAAGAATAAGAGATGAGGTAAAAAAAGACATTTTATAAAAAATCACCCCCGATTGCTCGGGGGGAGGTTCATTAAATATATGATACCACAAAAAGGAGTAAAGTCAAGTGATTAAAGCACCGCCAACACCAAAAGGATTTAGGGATATAAAGCCTGATTTGGCCAAAAAAAGACGTGAGACCATCGATAAAATTGTCAGCGTCCTGGAACAATATGGCTTTGTTCCTATTGAGACCCCCACCATTGAATTTGCCCAAACTCTTGAGGGAAAATATGGGGAGGAAGAAAGGCTCATTTATAAATTCACAGATCGGGGTGGCAGAAAACTTGCCCTGCGTTACGACTTAACAGTCCCCCTTGCCCGCTACGTTGCAACATATAATCCTCCCCTGCCATTTCGTCGCTATCAAATAGGCCAGGTTTTCAGAGGAGAAAACCCCCAAAAAGGCAGGTGGAGAGAGTTTACCCAATTTGATTTTGATACTGTTGGATCAAATGAAGCAGGTGAGGATGCAAAAGTTTTAGCTGTGGCTATCAAATGCACAAGAGAACTGGGATTTAAAAATGCCTTAATGCTCATAAATGACAGGGCTAACTTTGCCAACTTTCCAACAGAAGTCATCAGAGCCATAGATAAACTTTATAAGATTGGTGACGAAGGTGTGATACAGGAATTAATCAGTAATGGCTTATCACAAGCAACAGCTAAAGAATATATCAGCAAAATCAGAGCTCAAAAGCCCACCCAGAATTTGCAGGAAATTTTTAAAATCCTAGAAGATACTTATTCCCTAAAAATGGGCGAGGATTTTATATTTGATCCTACTTTGGCCCGGGGCTTAGATTATTACACTGGTGCCATCTTTGAACTCAAACCCAGCCAAAACCCTACTGATCTTACCATTGGTTCAGGAGGCAGATATGATAATTTAATCGGTATGTTTGCCAAAAAAGACATTCCTGCTGTTGGTTTTTCATTTGGGCTTGATCGTCTTTTGGAAATCCTGTACCCTTAAATAATGTCCTCTAAAATTTTCTCCAAACCCCTTCCTTACATTGCACTTTTGATTGCCCACCTGATTTGGGGAGCCAACTTTGTGGTGGCCAAAATTACCTTGCAGGAATTTCCACCCATGAGTTTGGCACTGTTTCGTTTTGCTTTTGCCTCACTTTTTTTGGCCCCGTTTTTCCTGGCAGAAACCAAAAAAATCAAGATTAAAAAGCAAGATTTGCCAAAACTTATTGCCATAGGAATTTTAATAATTACCCTAAACATTACTTTTTTCTTTGAAGGAATTAAAAGAACCACAGTCATAAACGCTTCAACTTTAACTCTTACCATTCCAATACTTTCCATAATTTTAGGCTGGTGGTTTCTAAAAGAAAAAATTTATTTAATAAACCTCTTGGGAATTGCTGTGGGGTTTTTAGGAGCACTTCTGATATTGGGACTGCCGCAAATTATCATAGGTACCGCATCCGCGCAAGTTCTTTTAGGAAATGTGTTGATTATTTTGGCCTCAATGTGTTGGGTGTTAGGATCGGTTGTTGCCAAACCGATTCTTTCCAAATACCCTTCCCTGTCCGTTACGGCTATAGCCTTTTTGTTAGGCACGGTGACCTTCTTTATTCCCGCCGCATCGGAATATATTAAGAACCCGTCATGGCCCATTCAAATAACTGTTCTTGGAATTTTAGGCTTAATCTATATGACATTACTTTCCTCAATAAGCGCCTATTTTCTGTTTGAGTGGGGCTTGAGTAAAACTAATGTGGCAGTTGCTAATTTGTTTCAATATATTGAGCCTTTCGTAGCAGCTGCTCTTGCCATTTTAATTTTAGGGGAGCGGATTTCCCAAACATTCATCATCGGTGCTGCTTTGATTGCGGTTGGAGTTTACCTTGGAACCTTGGCTAAAGCAAAACATCACCACTATAAGGCTCATAGGATATAAATCTCAAATCTTAGATGTCAAATGTCAAAACTTCAACTTAAATCTGAACAAGTTCGCGCTACGCGCTAAAATCTTTTTAGTTTTAAGATTTAAGATATAGATTTGCGTTTTGAGATTTGAGTTTTGAGATATATCTCTGCTATACTATTACCCACAATGAAAGCTAATATACACCCAAATTGGAATCCACAAGCCAAAGTTAGTTGTGCTTGTGGCGCCAGCTTTACAACCGGTTCTACCTTGCCGGAGATTCGTGTGGAAATTTGTTCAAAATGCCACCCGCTTTTTACAGGAGAGCAAAAGTTTATTGACACTTTAGGCCAGGTTGACAGATTTGTTAAAAAGGTGGAAGTATCTCGCGCCAAAAAAGAGGAAAGACAGAAAATTGCAGAGGCACGAAAATCCAAAGTTGAAGACAAGAAGAAAGACAGACCCTCTCTTAAAGATTTGCTTCTCCAAGCCAGAAAGCAGGCAGCCTCTTAGATAGCTTTCAGTCTTCAGCTTTCAGCTTTCAGACTATATAATTAAAAAGTCTGACGACTGACGACTGACAGCTGATGACTACCCTAACCATGGATTACATTAAACAGCAACTTACAGATATAGACAAAAAGATTGAGGAAAGTCGCGCCTTACTTGCTGATCCGGAGCTTGCTGATCTGGCCAAAATGGAGATAGATAAACTGGAGAAACAAAAAATGGAGCTTCAAACCTCTGTTTCAACACCTATGGCTTCTCACCAAAGCCCGGAAAGCGATTCTTCAGAAAGTGACATAAATCCCAACATTACAACATTGGAAATAAGATCTGCTGCAGGAGGAGATGAAGCAGGAATTTTTGCCGGGGATCTGCTTCGCATGTATGAAAGATTTGCCGCAAAATCCGGTTTCAGGATTGAAGAAATTGACAGGTCAGAAGGCAAACTTGGGCAGATTAAGGAAATAGTACTCAAATTAACTGGAAAAGACGTTTACAATAATCTAAAATATGAGTCTGGCGTGCACAGGGTACAACGGGTACCGGTCACCGAATCCTCGGGAAGAATACACACATCTACTGCCACAGTGGCGGTTTTACCTCAAGTTTTGGAAACTAAAGTTATTATCAACCCTGCTGATTTGGAATTTGAAGCTTTCCGGTCAGGTGGTGCAGGAGGACAAAATGTTAATAAAGTTTCAACAGCTGTCAGGCTTAAACATACACCAACCGGTATTGTGGTCACTTGTCAAACCGAAAGGTCACAGCTTCAGAACCGGGAAAACGCCATGGCGCTCTTGAGAAGCAAGCTTTGGGGGTTGGAGCAGCAAAAAAAGGTTGGGGAAATCGGCGCCCAAAGGGCTCTTCAGGTGGGTAGCGGCGATCGAAATGAAAAAATAAGAACATATAATTTTCCCCAAAATAGAGTGACAGATCACAGGGTGGGCAAATCCTGGCACAATCTGGATAAGGTATTAGAAGGAGATCTGGATGATATCCAAAAAGCCCTATCAATACATTAAAGGCTGGGTCGAATTCTACAAACTAAAATTCAAGGTTACTCCAGATGTTTTAATTCCCAGACCTGAAACAGAACTTTTAGTAGACGCTGTCTTGAATTACTGTAACCTGCACCCTAAAACCTGTAACCTAATTCTAGACATCGGAACCGGAGCAGGTAATATAGCCATTTCGGTTGTAAAAAATGCTCCAACAGTCAAAATCATTGCTATAGACATTTCCCAAAAAGCTCTTAAGGTAGCAAAACAAAATGCCAAACTGCACGGAGTAGAAGATAGAATTAAGTTTATCCAAAGCAATCTGCTGGAAAACGTATCAGATTTTCCAGATGTTATTGTTACTAATTTACCTTATATTCCCAGTGCCCGTATTCCCTATCTTGACTCATCTGTCAAAGATTTTGAGCCGCATGTCGCACTAGATGGAGGAGACGACGGTTTCAATCTTTACAGAAAATTATTTGAGCAAATTAGTAAAAAGGGTTGGAAACTAAAGCTAATGGTCGCAGAAATTGATTATACTCACGGCGAATTGGCCATTCAAGAAGCCCAAAAATATTTTCCGGGTGCGGAAGTGGAAGTCAGAACTGATTTAGCTAAAAAACAGCGGATTTTATTGTTACATAATACCGCTATCTGTAACAAGAACTTACGGTAGTTTACTGATTAGGCAGCTCTTGTAAAATTGCTGTCACTGATCTTTCCTTACCATCATTCCAAACACTCAAGTTGATGTTGTCCCCAATCCTTTTACTGCCTATTATTTCAGAGATTTTCGATTCGGAATCAACTGCAAGGTCATTTATTTTGGTAATAATATCTCCCACTTTAATTCCTACTTTATCAGCCGCAGAACCAGAAACTACATCCTGGATATATGCACCTTGAGGCACCTCATTTAAGATAGCCACATCTTTGGAAATAAACCGGTAACTGATGCCCAAAAACGGCCTGGAGACATTACCTGTCCGGATAAATTCATCGGCAATTTTTTTAACGGAATTTATCGGAACTGCAAAGCCTATATTTTGGGCTCCTTCCGTGGTGGCCACATTCACCCCAACTACCTGTCCTGCCGAGTTTAAAAGCGGTCCACCCGAATTGCCCAGATTTATGGCAGCATCTGTTTGGATTAAATCATCCAGGCTCTCGGAAAAACCTGAAAAAGGGTCGCCGGCGACAACCCTCCTGCCCAAACCGGAAATTACACCGGTCGTGACTGTGTTAGTAAACCTACCCAAAGCATTTCCAATGGCAATGACTGTTTGTCCTACCTTAAGCTTTGAAGAGTCACCTAAATCAAGTGCTTTTAAGTCGTTGGCATCAATTTGTACAATCGCCAGATCTAAGAGCGGATCACGGTAAATTTTGCGGATTTCATACTTTTTACCATCTTTCGTCACCACATTATATTTAAGATTGGGTTCGTCAACCACGTGCTTATTTGTCACAATAATTCCTTTGTCGGACACTACAAAACCTGTTCCGATGGTGGTATTTTTGTTAAGCACTCTGATATTGGCGCCGATGGCTACCACCGAGGGGGAGGTTTTTTCAACTGCGGCAATGACGGCATTTTCTTCTTGAACTATAGTTCTTGTTTCCTGATTTAAAGTTGGAAGGTTTGGAATATTACCCCTTGGAATTAAACCTCTGACTTGGGCCTGATAAAGCCCTACAGCCACCAACACTCCTAAGGCAACTGCCCCAAGTAGCCCACTGATATTTGGTCTAGGTAACTTAATGTTTGAATAATCCATTATTCTAGTAATTCCAAAGCTTTATCCAGTTGCAAATCCTTTGTATTATCCTCTTTGTCCATTTCTATCTTAACATCCGGCTCCAACCCTTCTGTATCATTAACCCATCTTCCCTCCGGTGTCAACCATTTGGCAACAGTGATGTGAATTCCCGTTCCGCCCGGCAAATCTTCCGCCTCCTGAATGGTCCCCTTGCCGAAAGATTTCTCCCCCACTAATTTTGCTCTTTTCTTATCTTGAAGCGCACCTGCCACAATTTCGGATGCGGACGCCGAGCCTTTGTTAATTAAGACAACCAGAGGAATTTTGGTCAGCTTACCAGCTCTGTTGACCTTAAACGGGACTCTATCACCAAGGCTGTTTTCTTGCAAAACAACATCACCACCGCTTAAGAATTCCGATGCAATAAAAACTGCTCCTTCCAAATACCCTCCTGGGTTATTTCTTAAATCCAAAACAACTCCCCAAGCTTCTTTAGAGAGAACCTGCGACACAGCCTCTGCCCATTCTTCTTGCGTTCTTTCCCCGAATCTGGTTAATTTAACCACTGCCATATTTTTACCACTGTTAGTGCTCTTGAAACTTACTTCAACGCTTTTTATCAAAATAGTATCTCTTTTGAGGGTAAAAGTTCTTGAATCCTGTTCCCCTTCCCGCAAAATTGTCAAATTGACTTCGGTCCCCTTGGGCCCCCTTATCAAGCTGACAGCCTCGGGGAGACTGATATTGGTTGTATCTTTATCCTTGATCTTAACTATCATATCTTGAGGCTTGATCCCGGCCTTCTCCGCCGGTGTACCTAAAAGAGGAGCAATCACAACAAGTCTTTTGTCTTTATTAAATCCCAGTTGAATACCCACTCCTTCAAAAGCCCCATCCAATTCTTCTTTTGAGCTTTTTTGCACATCAGGAGGCAGGAAAAAGGTGTAAGGATCACCCAACGAGGCCACCATTCCCGATATTGCTCCGTAAAACATTTTGGTGGGATCCAAGGCTTTTTTATCTATGTAGGATCGGGACAGCAAATTCCAAGTATCCCAAAACAGTTTAAAATCCAAATTGATATTTTGAGGAGGTTGCTTATTCTCTATTGAGACCGTGGGCTGGTAGTTTAACCATTTAAGCTCCACTTTTCTTTGTCCGGATTGCCATCCCAAAAGAAAAGCCAAAATAGCAATCAGGATAATATTAAGATTTATTTTTTTAATGAAATTTTCCATCTATTATACTTTTTGACTGAATGGAAGAAGTGCCAGATGCCTGGCATGCTTTATTCCCTTGGTCACTTGTCTTTGATGTTTACTGCAAACTCCTGATCTTGCTCTGGGAACTATTTTTCCCCTATCGGAAATATACCTTTTCAGCGTTGCTATATCTGTATAAGCAGGAAATATTTTATTCGAAGAAGAGCTGCGCTCATTTTGGCAAAAATTGCACCCTCTTTTTTGGGGTGCTTTTTCTGCTGATGTTTTACCATCTCCTTCTTGAATTTTGACTACCTTTTTGAGAATTACCTTTTTGGTTATCTTTCTTTTCTCTGCCATAAGGGGAAATTATACAGCTGATTATCTAGAAGGGCAAGTCTTCATCTTCCTTGAGGTCTTCTTGGGGAGTTTTTACAGCAGTTTGCTTTTCTGCCTTGTCTTCTTTTACTGCCTCTTTAGGTTCCTCTGTCTGATGTTTTTCCACTGGTTTTTCTTTTGGAAGCTCATCAATTGTTACATCCGAAACCTCTCCTTGCCCCCCATTACTGACACTTTTTGGCGACAGGAGGATCATATCCTCTATCACAATTTCTGTGACATTCCTCTTCTCCCCATCCTGTCCCTCCCAAGACCTTGTCTGAAGCCTGCCCGAAATAAAGACTTTGTTTCCTTTTTTCAACAGCTGGTTGCAAAGCTCTGCTAATTTATTCCAGGAAACCAGTCTATGAAAATCAACCTCTTCTTTTCTCTCGCCTTCGGAAACATAGGTACGGTTCGTGGCTAAACCAAATGTGCAAACAGCAGCACCCGAGGGGGTAAAACGAAGTTCCGGATCCCTAGTTAAATTTCCTATCAGTTCCACTCTATTCCAAGACCTGCTTGCCATATTATTTCGTTTATCGTAACGCTTCGCTCTTCGTATATCGTTTTGTCTTTCCGATATACGATAATCGATTAACGATAATCTATATCCGTACCAGTAGGTAACGCAAAATATCTTCTTCCAATTTTAAAGTTTTGTCAAGACCCTTGGCGTTTTTTGGATCAGTTTGAATCTCAAAATGGGCATAAAAACCTTTGGTTTGTCGCTTGATTGGATATGCCAAATCTCTTGCTCCCCAAAGATCTTCCTTGTCCATCTTTCCTTCACTGCCTACCAATTTCTTAATTACCCCATCCAAGAGAGTTTTTCTCTCTTTTTCTTCCAAATCAGGCTTTAAAACTAAAGTTAAATAGTAATTATTCATTAGGAGGTATTGTACTAAGGAGCAGATGATAATTCAATAGCTTAAGTAACATCGTCAATCAGCCTATAATCTCCCCATGCAGCATGAGGAAGAGCCGACAAAAGTTTTCTCATTGCGTATGCATTAAAACCTTCATCATCCCTCCTCCAATCATCACCCAAATCCCCTCTGATTTCTTTTTCTGTAAAAGGCGTGAGTAAGGTTGCCTTAATCTTTAATCTGCCAAAGGGTATGCCGAGTGCAGCCAAAAATAACGACCATTTTCCGCGACGAGTAAGCTTTGGTTCTCCTGTCTCCCCTGCTACCTCTCCCTCCAAACTTTGCATTATCCTAAAGCTACCCTCTAAAGCAACTGGCAGAAAAAATGTTTTCCCTGCTTGAGACCATCTATTTGCTAATTCAAAAAAAGTTATTAATCCGCCACCGTTAACCTTCTGCATTCCATAAATATCTTCTATGCCCATGCCTTCCGGATGCCTCCCTCCTTGGATAGAACCTTCTGGTAGAAGTGCCAGTCCATATCCCTCCCTTATCTTTTCTCCTAATGGCCGTAGCTCCCGTGCTGTTTGTCTATCCATACCATACCTTTCTTCGTCTTTTCTCCTTGTGAAAGGAATAGGTTCAAGTCCCCTTTTTCGACCAGCCTCTACTAACAAATCATAAACTGCCTTAAGCTGAGCTCCTTGTTGACCAGAGGACATTGAGCTCGCGAGGATTGCAGCAAGTCCCGGTAGATTATATCTACCCTGTAAATAGCTTGATACTTGTGCCAGGGCTATTCCATCAGGGTGACCCTGGTGGTTTGCGTAAACAACAGGAGTTCCTCCTTGTGTTATCAATTCATTAATTCGGGCATCAACGGCTCCTGTTAATTGGACAACAACAAGATTATCAATCACTCTTCCTGCAAAAAAATTTAACATCGGCTTAAGAACTCTTATCTGCCGTTCCATGCGGGCAATTTTACATTACCTATCGTCATAAATCCAATTTCGTAAAATTTGGGAACTAATAAAGTACTCTCTGATCTACCAAAACCCCAGTCTTTATCAAGAGCTCACTAAAAATTCTACTACATCCCCATCTTGTACCACATAATCCTTCCCTATGGTTTGGATCCAGCCTTTCTGCCTTGCGAAAGCATATGATCCAGCTTCAATTAGCTTCTCATACTCAATCACTTGAGCTCTGATGAACTTTTTTTCAAAATCAGTGTGGATGACTACTGCTGCTTGGTGTGCTTTTGTACCCAATTTAACGGTCCAAGCCCGAACTTCCTTCTCACCGGCCGTCAAAAATGAAATAAGCCCAAGTAATAAGTAGGCTTTTTTAATAAGACGCTCCAGTCCTGTTTCTTCAATTCCCAGCTCCTTTAGATACTGAATTCTCTCTTCTTCTGACAAATCTGCCAGCTCTTCTTCCAACTTAGCACAAATGACTAATTTGTCATCCTGAGCGATTAGCGAAGGATCTCGCAGCTTGTCTGCGTATTCTTCTTCCCCCACATTGTACAAATACAAAACTGGCTTTATGGAGAGAAGTGGTAAATGAGAAAACCAACTGGTTAATCGTCCGTCGTTAATCGTTAATCGTCCAACACTTTTCCCGGCATTTAATTCATCCTGAACTCGCTTCAGAATCTCTAGTTTCTGTTGCTCCAAATTATCTTTTGAGGCTCTAGCCTGAGCTTCTTGAGTAATAATTAATTTTTCCAGAGTTTGTAAGTCAGCCAAACCTAATTCTGTCTCAACAGTCAACCTATCTGCATCCGGATTTTCTGATCCAGCCCTGGCCACCTGAGCATCCTCAAAATCCCTTAGCACGTGTACTATGGCATCCACTTCTCTGATGTGGGATAAAAACTGATTACCTAATCCGGCACCTGTTGAAGCTCCTTTTACTAAACCTGCTATATCTACAAACTGAACAACCGCCGGTACTATCGGCGGTCTGTTCATCCTGAGCGCAGTCGAAGGATCCACTTTGTCTCCAGCTTCTTCCAAGGCAACTAAATCAGCTAGTTTTTCTAATCTCTCGTCTGGTACTGCCACCACTCCTACATTAGGTTCCACTGTGGCAAAAGGGTAATTCGCAGAGAGTGCCACCCTCTTTTTCAAAAGTGCATTAAAAAGTGTGGATTTTCCAACATTTGGCAATCCAACAATCCCACATTTCATGAAATATGATTATATCAAGAACCCAAAGTAAATGGAGATTCTTTGCTATCTGTAGTAAAATATACGGATTAAATATGAAGCAAATTATCCTAGTTCTTCTGGCAATTGTGATTGTGATTAGTTTGGTAGTGGCTACTTTCACTATTGATCAGGTTAGCAGAGAGGATCAAAGGCTTAAATCAGACCTGCAATACCGATCTACTCTTTTGGCCGAAAGCTTAAAGGAAACTGTTGAACCCAATTTCATCAATAAATCAGAAGATTACCTGCAAAATGTAGTTAAGAGATTTACCGATAAGGAAAGGTTTGCGGGGCTTGGCATCTATGATAACAAGGGTCAAGCTATAGCCATCTCCTCTGTTATTCCCGAAGCTACCTCTGCCGCGCAAGCAATAATTGCTAATGCCATGGACGAAGATAAAGCCAACGGGGATTTCACCAAGTTCCAGAATAAAAAAGTATATCTTTTGGCAGTACCTTTGCATGACGAAAAAAGCGTGGTTGGCGCCTTGATGATAGTTCAAAATGCCGGCTATATAGACGACAGGATAACGGAAATTTGGAAAAATAATCTCATCAGGCTGCTGGTACAGACAACTCTTCTTTCTCTGGCTGTCCTTCTTTTGATCCGCTGGATTATCTTTGTCCCTATTAAGAGTTTGGTAGAAACATTAAAACTGGCAAGATCGGGAACTTTAAAACAGCATTCAAAAAAACTAACCAATTCTTTTCTTTTTGGCCCTCTTATAAACGAAGTTACCAGTATCGGAAGAAGTTTGACGGAAGCCAGATTCAGCGCTTCCGAAGAGGCCAGAATGAGGCTGGAGAAATTAGACTCACCCTGGACCTCCCAAAGGTTAAAAGAGTTTATAAAAGATACTTTAAAAAATCGGTCGATTTTTATGGTTTCCAATAGAGAGCCCTATATCCATACCAAAAACGGAGGAAAAATCAACTACTTTTTCCCGGCCAGCGGTATGGCCACAGCTATTGAACCTGTTATGCAGGCAACCGGAGGAATGTGGATTGCTCACGGTTCAGGGGACGCAGACAGATTAGTAGTTGATAAACAAAATAAAATCAAAGTTCCGCCTGATGAACCTAAATATACCTTAAAGCGTGTATGGCTTACCGGTGGAGAGGAGAATGGCTATTATTTTGGCTTTTCCAATGAAGGCTTATGGCCTCTTTGCCATATTGCCCACACCAGACCGACATTTCGAAAAGAAGACTGGGAACAATATAAAAAAGTAAACCAAAAATTTGCAGACAGTGTTCTTTCAGAGATAAAAACCTTAGAAAGGCCGATTGTGTTAATCCAAGATTTTCATCTTGCCCTAGTGCCAAGAATGATCAAGACCCAAAAGCCCAGTGCCACAGTAGGGCTTTTTTGGCATATCCCCTGGCCTAATCCGGAATCCTTTAGCATTTGTCCCTGGAAAAAAGAAATTTTGGACGGTATGTTAGGAGCAGACCTGTTAGGGTTTCATACCCAGCTCCACTGCAATAATTTTATTGAAACTGTGGGCAGGGAACTTGAATCTTTGATAGATTTCGAACGATTCACTATCACTAAAAATAGCCATATTTCTTATATTAAACCTTTCCCTATTAGTATTTCTTTTCCAAATGGTTTTGAAAAAGCAAAAGATGAGATAGATAAGGATGAAAAGGAAAAATTGCTAAAAGGTTTGGGAATAAAAACAAAATATATTGGATTGGGAATTGACCGGCTTGACTATACCAAAGGGATCTTGGAGCGTTTCAAAGCCATTGAGATTTTTCTGACTAAATATCCCCAATACCAGAACACTTTTACTTTTATTCAAATTGCAGCTCCAAGCAGAACCAAGGTAAAAAAATACCGGGATTTTGCAGTTGAGGTTGAAAAAGAAACACAAAGAATCAACTCCCAATTTAAAATTAAAGACTGGAAGCCGATTGTGCTTTTAGAGAAACACCACAGTCATGCAGAAATCCAAAAATTTTACAGAGCAACTGATTTTTGTTTGGTAACATCTTTACACGATGGTATGAATTTAGTGGCAAAAGAATATGTAGCCTCAAGATATGACGAAAAGGGAGTTTTAATCTTAAGCCAATATACCGGCGCATCAAGAGAACTAAAGGATGCTTTAATCATAAATCCATATAATGGAGAGCAAACAGCCGGCGCGATAAAAGAGGCTTTGGAGATGAAAATGCCAGAACAGGTAAAAAGAATGCAGGAGATGAGAGAAATGGTTAAAAACTATAAATTTAGGGTAATTAATAATGGATTTATGGAAAGATTTAGACAAAATTACTGCCTTTTTTAAAAAAAGCCCCGTAAAAATCATAATGCTGGATTTTGACGGCACCCTAACCCCTATCGTTAACTCTCCAAAAGAAGCCAGGCTGTCAATAGGAACTAGATATTTGTTACAAAAACTTTGCCAAAAGCCTAATTTATATTTAGCAATTATCAGTGGCAGAGAATTAAAAGATATCAAAAAAAGGATTGGAGTACCAAATATTATTTACGGTGGCAATCACGGACTGGAAGGAGAAATTTTTGGGAAAGAATACTCTTTTCCCATCACCAAACAGATAATGACAGCCCTCAGAAATATCCGAAAACAGCTTGTTAAAATAGCTAATCAATTTCAAGGAGCTCAAGTTGAAAATAAAGACCGTGCCTTAAGTTTTCATTATAGATCAGTAGCTACAGAACAATTGCAAGAAGTCATCTCTCTTTTTAAGAC
>JACOXI010000001.1 GCA_016176335.1 Candidatus Daviesbacteria bacterium | reverse complement strand
TAATGCTTCCATTTTAATCCATGAGGCCATAGTTGCTATGAAGGCAAATGGAAAAGTGGAGGCAATTACAAATTCAGTTTATATCCACCCTGCTTTACCTGAATGGCTGCAAAGAGCATTTTTTGATATTGGATAACAAAAATAATTATGTACGACGAAAAGAAACTTTTAGAATTTAGAAAACAAAAGGATGAGGCTTGGAAAACAAGTACAGAATCTCCTTTGACGCAAGAGCAAAAGAAAAGTTTTAGGGGTTTAAATTATTTTCAACCCAATCCTGATTTAAGTTTTGAATTAGAGTTGGATAAGAGTATCCCTGATGTAGGTGAGAAAGTGATTATTAAAACCACAGGTGGTGATGAACAAGTCTATTTAAAGGCTGGCAAAGTTACATTCACAGTTGAAGGCAAAAAGGTTGAAGCTTTTGTGTTTGAAGACCCTCAACAGGAACAGTTTCAGTATTATTTACTATTTAGGGACGAAACCACCGGAAAGGATACATATGAAAATGGCAGAATGCTGCAAATTCCTAAAAAAGCCCTTCGACATAGCTCAGGGCAGGGAGATAAATTAGTAATTGATTTTAACTATGCCTACAGTCCCTACAGTTCTTATAATGACAGGTGGGATTGCCCAATAACTCCGGAAGAAAATATTCTACCCGTAGTAATTAAGGCTGGAGAAAAAAGTTTTATCATTTCCTAGGCTAAAGTCTTTGGGAATTTATTTCTCTTTTTTTCCACAACCTCAAGGCTCCATCCTAAGACATAACCTGTAATCCACGCTGCTCCAGTCAAAGTTATTCCTCCCCACAGGAAATTGCTGAAATCTATTGCGTACGGACCCATTTTCAAACCATGCATCCACCACCGGGTGACAATTCTTGCTGGTTCGGGGAAAAGCGCAACTATCGCTGAACAACCCAACCATAAAACTACCGTTGATAAAGCAAAGGCGTTAGCAAAATTGCTACTGGTTAGCTTCATGCATAATCACCTCCTCTCCTTTTTACCCATGAATATATAATTTATCTTTTACACGATCCTGTCGAATGTATCCACCCGTCGCGCTTCTGTTGTTTTTTTGCGCGCGATAGTGCGCTACCAACCCACTCTTTCATAGGTTCGAGCCAACTCGAACCGTTGTTTTGAATTTTGGTAATTTCTACTGTTTAGGTAAGAAGATTTCATTTGAAGGGTAACAAGTTTCATTGTTACACGCTTGAACGATAAAGTAATTGTCGTTATGGCGATTTACTACTGCCTGGTAACTCAATTCGCCAGTTCCAGTTAAAGCAGCACCATATTCTTCTATCGGCGAATTTCGCAAAAAAACATTGTATTTTACAGTTCCAGGATATTCCGACCAGCTTAAGACTACTTCAATTTTAGGATCTTCTCCGGGAGTAACTGTACCCAACTTCATATAAAAAGTTGGTTTCTGTTCTTGGGGTAAAAAAACTTCATTAGATTCGATACAGCGATTGGCATTACATGCTTGTACTTTAAAGTAATAATCAATATATTTGTTAACTCCAACTGTTTCGGAGAGATTACCTGTACCAACTAAAGCGGCTTGATTGTATTCATTATCTCCAGCAATCTTTAAATAAATATTATACTTGACCGTACCAGAGACATCTTCCCAACTAAGAACAACATTTCTTTTTAGATCATCCAAGTCGGTTACAACACCGAGCTTAAGAATAAAACTTTGTTTTTCCTGTTGAGCAGGAGTAGTTGGGATAGTATTTGTAGGATTTGTTGGTGCCGGCGTGGGGTTTTTGATAACTGGAGGATAGTAAACGGGTATGGGAGCAGATGGCTGAGTAACTCCTCCCTGAGCTAAAGTTATAGGTGTTTCAAAGAAGTAATTGTCTGGTGCAGCTGAGGCAATTAAGGTTACAGTAGTCCTTTTTCCTCTAAGAAACTCTTCACCTGCTCCTTGTGGGGTATAATCATCTTTCCAATCCAGAGTAGCTTGAGCTTTAAATAAATAAATTGGTTGATAAAATTCTGAATTTTCAATAGCTTCCTGTTGATGATAGTATGCTAAATCCACACTCTCAATTTCAACATTTTTTAATCTTCCATGAAATACAAAATTTCCGCCAGGGGCACTTGGACCATATCCTCCGGTTGAAATATTGATTGCATCATAATCTATCCAGGCTAATTTTCCTTTTCCTGCTTTTATGCCTTCAAATACAGCTGTAGGTTCCTTCAGAAGATAGTCAGTCTTATTATTTGTATCAACTGTAGTCCAGAAACTAGGATCAAAAGCATAGAGAATTCTGCCGTTTACTCCAACCCAAACTTCTATTTTATCTGCTATTGGTGATCCTCCACCGCCTATCCAATCATAAACTTGATAACCTTGCAGCTTTTTTCTAAAGTAGACTTGCTTGTGGTCTTCACGGAAACCTGTTCTTTTACTTATATCGGAAACATTGCCTAAAACGCCAGAAATAAAATAAGAATCATCTATTAACCCTTTTGATAATAGGAACTCTTTTGCTTTACCCTTTGCTTCGTCATCAGAGGGAGCAGAACCACTAAGTCCAGGGCCTTTTTGATAGAACTCATAACCTCCAGTACCCGAACCGCCAATAACTGAAAAATATCCGTTGTTATCGTCCCAAATAAAACCATAATACGCAGGTGGTTCGTACCCGTCTTTTTTAGGTTCGCCATTCATGCCAAATTTACTAGCTAGTATTATTGCATCATCCTTTGTAATCTCATGTCGACTTGCTCTATAAACGGGAAGATTCACTTCACCACCTGCGAAAGCAACTGGAATAAGACTGATTTTTGATTTGCTAACTACTTGTTGTGCGGAAGGAAGACTACCTTTTACACTATATTCACTAGGCTGGACAAAAGAAGAAGGGACAGCTTTTCCAAAATTCGGTTTTGATAAATATTGAAAATGAGCAAATTTAGCTTCTAAAACTTTTGGGGATTGATTACTAGTAACTTTATTTAATTGTGAAGGACTCTCGTTTTTTGATGGTGACTTTCCAAGATAAAAAGCTGTAATAGCTCCGATAATAAGAATTACGAGTAAAATGAGTCCTGATAAAATAAATTTCTTTTTGTTTTCGGCAGACGATACAGGAGATTGACCGTCTGGTTGTGTTGGATCAGGAATAACTTGTTGTTTATCAGTTTCCATTTTGTATAGTATTTCACTAAATCGCGCAGAGCCACTCTAGGCTCAATTTTGTCGTACGTCGCCAAAGTCTATGCCGACGGCGCGCGGATTCTCGATCTGTCGAGTGGGAGCGATGAATATTGAGCTGCTCCTGCCTCTTGCTAATTCTATCATAGAAAACTGGACAATAGGAATACTTGAGCAGATAATGCTGATAAAAAATAGTGAAGAATACCCACAAAATTATGTGTTTTGAACCTAATTTAAAAGATGCATCCTTAAGAAGTATGTGTTAAGATACTTTTATCACGATGACTGGACTAGCCTAAGGTTTCGACCGACCGCGAATGCCAGTCCTTTTTTGTTCTAAAGAATTCCTCAACAAATCCACTCTAACAATATAGTTGTTATATTTTCTCAACAAACCTGAATAATGTCTATTTGGTGCCAATATAAGAAGTAATTTACCCTGCTGCTCTAAATACTCGACTAAACAATGGAAGTCTCCATCACCAGAGACAATAATAGCTTTATTATAATTCCCAAACTGAATCATGGTATGTAAGACCAACTCAGCGTCCGCATTTCCTTTTACAGTTTTATCAGGCAGTTCCATTGTGGGTTTTAAGATTACAATATAGCCCATTCCTTGGGATCTTACTCCGTCGAAGGGTCGGGGTGGAGGGAATTGAACCCACTGCTTCTCGCTCCCAAAGCGAGCGTTCTACCGATGAACTACACCCCGTTTCAAAATGAAGTGCTG
>JACOXI010000006.1 GCA_016176335.1 Candidatus Daviesbacteria bacterium | reverse complement strand
GGGTAGTATAGAGTATCAAGTATAGTGTATAGAGCAAAAATTCCCTTTATACTTTATACCCTATACTCTATACTAATTGCTAAATACCTGGGTAAACATCTTGCCATATACTCCTCCATCCAAAACTCCAATTCCCACTTTTCCAAAATCCTCCGATAAAATATTTGCCCTGTGACCCTCCGAGTTCATCAATCCTTTGTGAGCAAGCTCAACATTTGGGGCAAATGCCAAATTTTCTCCTATCACCAAGAAATCAATTCCAGCCCCGCTTGCCCTGTCTGCTACTGTTTCACCTTCGGGAGAATAATGAGAAAAGTAACCTCTTTTAAACATATCTTCACTGTGTGCTCTTGCCACACCTTCGAGCTTTGCGTCAAACACCAGAGCCTTAAGTCCCCTACTTGTTCTTTCCTTATTAACTAAATCAATCATTGCCTTCTCGGATACCCCGTCAATAGTGTATTCGCTGGTTTGAAATCCTAAATTAACCCGCTCATCCCCTTTGGGCTTGATTGTTAAGAATGTTAAAGAATCAAATGTGGCCCCGCCAAATACATCCTTTACAGGCCCTTCCAAAGCGTAAGCGTAATTTAAAATTTGGCTGCCTATTTGGGAATCCAGCACAGCTTTCTTGATGGAAGGCTGAATAGGAAAAGTGGCAACCATCACCAAAAATAAGGCTATAAAAACCAGGCCTCTGAAAAAAGCGGGGAGAACAGACAAAACTGCTGATCCTTTAATTTTTAAAGACGGCAGCCTAGGCAGTACAATCCTTATTAACAAATAGAAGACAATTTCGGAAATAAACCAAATAGCCATAAAACCAAAAACCAAAGATAGTCCGTGAGGGATTCGAAAGGAAACTTCAAAAAATTTGGCTGGAAAATTATAAAAGCTAAAAGAGAGCAGAAAAGCCATCAAGAAACTTAACAAATCTAAAGTTTCAATGACCAGGGATCTTCCCAAAGCCTCAAATGCAAAAAATATCAGGGTTGCCAAAATCAAAAGATCAACCCAATTAAACTGACTAACCATGAAATAATAATATCAGACCCCTACTGTGAGTACTACTTAGTTGTAGATGCAGTGATCCGGCAGGGATTCGAACCCTGAACCAATGCCTTAAAAGGGCACTGCTCTACCGTTGAGCTACCGGACCTTGTTTGCATATTATATCGTATAATTAGGTTTCTTTAAACTAATGAAGATCTACAATTCCCTAACAAACAAACTAGAGGAGTTTAAACCCCTGAAACCCGACAAAATCACCATTTATATCTGTGGAATTACTCCATATGACACCACTCATCTGGGCCATGCATTTACCTATATTTCTTTTGATGTTTTAATTAGATACCTAAGGTTTAAGGGTTATCAAGTCATCTACACCCAAAATGTGACAGATATAAATGACCGTGACAAAGACATCTTGGAAAAAGCCAAGCAGCAAAAGATTCCATGGAATAGGTTGGCAGATTATTGGACAGAAAAATTCCTGGAAGACATGAGGGCCTTAAATTGGACTTTTCCCGATCATTATTTAAAAGCCTCTGAACAAATCCCATCCATGATCCGCCTGATACGGAAACTTATCAAGAATAGTCTTGCTTATCAAATTAAGGGTAGCGTCTATTTGGATATTTCCGAAATAAAAGACTTCGGCAAACTGTCAAAATTAACTAAAGATCAAATGTTAAAAGTTGCCAAGGATTTTGAAGAAGATTTGGATAATCCGGAGAAAAAGAATCCCCTGGATATTACTTTGTGGAGAGGATCGACCCCAAGTCAGGCTAGCCATATCCCCTCTTTCAACTCCCCCTTTGGCAAAGGCAGGCCCGGCTGGCACATTGAGTGTTCTGCCATGAGTATGTCCACTTTTGGTGAAACTATAGATATTCACGGAGGAGGCTCTGATCTGATTTTTCCTCACCATGAGGCGGAAATAGCACAATCAGAGGCAGCAACAGGCAAAATTCCTTTTGTTAAGTATTGGATGCATACAGGTACAGTTTCTTACAAAGGAGCAAAAATGAGCAAATCCAAGGAAAATTTGGTAATGGTGTCCGATCTTTTAAAAAAATATTCTGCCAATGCCCTCCGCTTCCTGCTTTTATCAAATCATTGGAGAAATAATTGGGAATATAAGGAGGAAGATTTACAAAAAGCCCAAAAAAACGTCGAGCTTATAGAATCTGTCATTGCGGCAAGCGAAGCCGAGTCTGACTCGGCGAAGCGTCCAGAATCAGAAGACATACCAAAGGCCTTCACAGAAATTATGGATCAAGATTTGGATACCCCAAAAGCCCTGGAATTTTTAAGCAAGTTTCCCTCCGCAAGAATGTTTGACATTTTGGGATTTAGGTTGGAAAAATAACCTGACTTAAGATATAATTTTAAAGTTTGCCGCGTTCGTCTAGTGGCCTAGGACATCGGGCTTTCATCCCGGAAATCACGGGTTCGACTCCCGTACGCGGTACTAATTTATATACCCATGCTTTTTCAGCCAAGGGAAGATTTTTCTTTGGGCAATTATTGAAAGGTTTTTTGGGTCAGAGTTGGTATCAAAATAGCCTATTTCCACAATTTCCGATTTGGGTTTTGGCACACCTTTCAGTTGCCCCTCATACATCTTTAAACGAAGCATTGCCAAACCTCCATGCGCAATATCTTCAAAAGTAGTAAGATACCTTAAAGAAGATTCATCCACCTCACAACCAATCTCCTCTAAAACTTCCCTTTTTATACAATCTATATCAGATTCCCCTTTTTCAATTTTGCCCCCCAAAGTATAAAACACTTCCTCTTGTTTGCTGGTCCTTACCTGGAGTATTTTTCCATCTTTAAAAACTGCCAGGCCAATTTTGTTGATAATTTCCATAAAAGTATTATATACTCTCTACTATGGCTGAAACAACCGAAAATCTCCTTGTCCCCATTAAATTAGGAATTATCGGATATGGGTTTGTTGGACAGGCAGTGGCTAATGGATTCAAAAGCGCATCAGGAGGCAAAGACACCATCCTCTGGTATGACAAATATAAAGCAGGGTCTTCTTTGGCAGAAGTAATTAGAACTTCTGAATTTATCTTTGTTTGTCTCCCTACTCCAATGAAACAAGATGAGACAGGCATAGATCTGTCCATTTTTGATGAAATGATTCCGCAAATTACTAAATTTACCGATAGCACAGATAAAATTATTATCATCAAATCCACCGTGACACCGAAAACAACACTCAAGTTTGAGCAAAAATACCCTCAATCCAAATTTTGTTTTAATCCGGAATTTTTGACTGAAGCAAATTTTCTGGATGATTTTATTAATGCTGAAAGAACCGTAATTGGAACAAATAATGATCTGGTTGCAAGAAGAGTGGCAGTCATCTTTAAACAAAGATTCCCAAAGACACAGATCTTTTTAACAGATCCCACCACTGCTGAAACAGTTAAGTACTTTGCTAATGCTTTCCTTTCTTTGAAAGTTACTTTTGCAAATTATTTTTATGATTACTGCCAAAAATTGGGGATAAAATACGAAGAAGTTAAAAAAATGGCAGCTGTCGATCATAGAATCGGAGATTTTCATTTAGAGGTCACCACTTTAAGAGGATTTGGAGGCAAGTGTTTTCCCAAAGATTTGGTAGCTTTAATAGGGGAGTTTAAAAAAATGGGGGTGGATGCGTCGCTTTTGGAAACTATGTGGCATTACAATAAGAAGATTAGAAAAACTCATGACTGGGAAGAAATCCCCTTTGCGGTTGAAGGAAACCACAAGATTAAGAAGTGACACAGAGTGTCATCCTGAGCGATCGAAGCGAGTCGCACGTTCGACAAGCTCAGTGCGACCCTGAACGACAGTCGAATGGGTCGAAGGATCTATTCCGTTATATTCCTAATTAATTCTATAACAGGATTCTCCTTATTATCTGCAAAATCAATTGAGACAAAATCCAACCTGTATTCCTTATTGCCCCAGTTGATTTTCGAAACGTAAAACATGGCACATTTTACAAGGGCTTTTATTTTCCAAGGAGTCATAGACTCCGAAGGTGGACCGAATTCATGTGAGGAGCGGGCTTTCACTTCCACAAACACCAAAGTGTCCCCGTCGCGTGCTACAATATCAATCTCCCCACCCCTTATCCTGTAATTCCTTTCCAAGATTTTATAGCCTTGTTTTTGCAGATACTCACAAGCTAAATCTTCTCCCTGATCCCCTGTCTGTTTATTGCTCATGATTTATTATCTTCAACCTTAAATCATAAATCTACTCAAATTAAAAGATGTTCTGTGAATTTTTGATAACCCATATTTTCTAATAGCTTCTTGGTGAAACTTCGTTCCATATCCCTTGTGTTTTCCAAATTTATATAGCGGGTATTTCACGGCTAATTTTTTCATCAATTTATCCCTGTAAACCTTGGCAATAATAGAAGCAGCAGAAATGGAGGCACAAATTTTATCTCCGTCGGCAACAGCTTTTTGTCTAATTCTTCTTAAATGTCTAATGTAAAAAGCATCTATTAAGATATAATCTGGATGTTGATCAAGAAGTTTAGTAGCCTTCCTGAATGCCATTTGAGTTGCTTTGCCAATACCTAACTTATTTATAGTGGCCACACCTACTTCCGCAACAGTCCAGTTTACAGCTTGATTCTTAATTCTGACCGCTAATTGCTCTCTTTGTCTGGGTTTCAGAAGTTTAGAATCAGCCAGCCCTTCAAGTAATTCACAGTCTTTGGGAAAAATAACAGCACCCACACAAACAGGGCCGGCAAAACAGCCTCTGCCAACTTCATCAAGACCACAAATGTAGTTATAACCCAAACTCCAGAGTTTCTTCTCGATATTGAGAGTAGGAAATATCATGAGTAAGTATAAAGTATAGATTATACCCTTACCGCTTCTCTTCCAGTCAGATTTCGAAGGTAATATAGCTTTGATCTTCTAACCCCAGTTGTTTTTTTCTTCACTTCTATTTTGACTATACTCTTACTGTTCAGCGGCCAGGTTCTCTCAACCCCTACTCCCCCGGCTCCAATTTTTCTTACTGAAAAAGTCTTATTTTCTCCTCTACCTTTTAACCTGATCAATATCCCCTCAAAAACTTGAATTCTCGATTTAGTACCTTCTACAACCTGACTGTGTACCCGGATAGTATCTCCAATATGAATGAGCTGCTCACCAATTTGAGTTGAAATCATGTACAAAATCTTAACATAAAAAGGAAAATTATGCACGGGTCCTCTTAAAGGCTCCCTCGCCTAAAAGTTTTACAACCTCCTCTTGTAAAGATGAGTTGGGATCAACAGAAAAAGGCAAATTCATTCTTCTCGATTGCTGCCCATCGCTGGGCAAAATCAATGTCACCGGAATCTTTCCCGGAAAACTTCTTAATGTCCTGTTGATTGCCTGCAAAATAGTTACATCACTGCCCGAAGGTACATAAATCTCTATCATAGTTTGACTTATAAATATTTCAGAAGTACTTTCAGGGTCAAACAAGTTTATTTTTTCTACAACCAGTGATATTTCCTCCTCCCTTTTGTCAAGACGCCCGGCGGCTATAATTACCTGATCCTTGATAAGAAAACGCTTGCTTTCCTCAAAGATTGTAGGAAATATGACACAATCAATACCGGAAATTCCATCGGAAATTCTGACAAATGCCATCTCCGCATTACTCTTTTTGGTAAAAACCCTTTTTACCTCCGTTATCACTCCTCCCAAAACAAGTTTTTGTCCGATAAACTCCTCATGCAGATCGGCAATCTTATATGAAACATGCTGACCAATCTTTTGTAATGTCGAAAGATAGGGGGGTTCGTGCAGATAAAAACCTAATAAATCTCTTTCAAAGATAAGCAGTTGTTCCAAAGGTAATTCCGAAACATCAGGGAGTTTATTGCCCATTGAGCCTTTATCTTCCAAAGAGTCAAATAAAGAAACTTGACCGGATAATTTACTCTTTGAATCTTTATGGCTCTCTTCCAATACCTGATCTAAGATCAAAAGTTGGGCGGATCTCAAACCCAAAGTATCCAAAGCTCCTGCTTTTATCAGACTCTCCAAAGTTTTTCTATTAACCAGTCTGGTATCCACCCGTAAGCATAAATCTGCTAAACTGATGAATTCACCATCTCCCCTGGCCTTCAGGATTGATTCAATGGCCAAAACCCCCACATTTTTAATGGCAGACAAGCCAAACCGAATACCCTGCCTTGCTTTAGTATCGGAGGATACACTCAAGCTTCTTTCCAAATCTTCCTTGGATAGATTAATCAGCCTTTCTAAGGAAAATCCCACTCCTGACTTGTTGATATCCGGCGGTAAAACCACAATCCCCAACCTTTTGCACTCTTCTATCGCCGCGGCAATTTTATCCGTATCATCAGATTCGGCAGTCATAACAGCCGCCATAAATTCAACCGGGAAATTGGCTTTCATATAAGCTGTCTGGTAGGCGACCATGGCATAGGAGGCGGCATGAGCCTTGGGAAATCCATAAGCAGCAAAGGGTGCGATTAGAGCAAAAATAGCCTCTGCCTTATCCCTTCTCATTCCGTTTGCAACACATCCATCTATAAAATGCCCTTTTTGTTTGGCCATCTCGGCAGGCTTTTTCTTACCCATAGCTTTTCTTAATTTATCAGCCTCTTCCCAAGAGTAACCGGCTATATTTATGGCAGTAAATAAAACATCCTCCTGATAAACCAAAAGACCCAATGATTGCTCCATATACTCTTTCATTCTCAAATCCAGATATTTAATAAGTTTAGGATTGTGCTTTCTTTGTATATATTCCGGGATCACCCCCAAAGGACCTGGTCTGTATAAAGCAACCATAGCAGCCAAATCCGCAATACTTGAAGGCTTTAACTCCACCAAATACCTTGTCATGCCGGAGGAGGACAATTGAAAGATCCCCATGGTGTCACCTTTTGCCAAAAGCTCGAATGTTTTTTTGTCGCTTAAAGGAATTTTGTTTAGATCAACTTGGATCTTTTGATTTTCCCCGACATATTCGCGAGCTTTGCCCAAAATTGACAAATTTCTTATTCCCAAAAGATCCATCTTTACCAAACCTGCATCTTCAACAGAGAACATGTCATATTGAGAAACTAATTTTTCTCCATTTGCCTCCCTTTGCAGTGGAGTAAAACCGGTAATGTCATCCGGTGAAATAACAATGCCTGCAGCATGCATTGATGCATGTCTGATAGTTCCTTCAATCTTGACCGCCAAATCGAGTAACTTTTTTACTCGAGGATTATCTTTGTACAATTGCATCAGTTCGGAAACTTCCTTTATTACCTCCGAAAGCGGCTTATGAAATCCCTGGTGAGGCGGGGGGATTAGTTTTGCTATCTTGTCAACTTCCGAATACGCCATGCCCAAAACCCTGCCAACATCCCTTATTGCCGCTCTCCCCATCATTGTTCCGAAAGTAACTATGTGTGCAACTCTGTCTTCTCCGTATTTTTTCATAACATATTCGATCACCTCATCTCTTCTATCATCCGCTATATCCACATCAATATCAGGCAGGGTTGGCCTGTGAATAGTTAAAAATCTTTCAAAAGGTAAAAGATAGTCCAGCGGGTTTAGGTTGGTAACACCCAAACAATACAAAACCATGGAACCTGCGGCAGATCCGCGGGTATTTGTGATGATGCCTCGCTGGTGCGCCCACTCCATAAAATCAGCAACAACCAAAAAATAATCAGCATATTTTTTCTGCTCAATTACCCCAAGTTCATATTCAATCCTGTCACTGATTTTTTTCGTCAGCCTGATTCTTTCTTTACCCATTTTGTAAGTCAGTCTCCTCAAATACTCCATTGATGTTTTATCCTGTGGGGTTTTAAAGACCGGAAATCTTGCTATACCTAAAGGTATTTCCAAATCACAAGATGCCGCAATCTTCACTGTATTTTCTAAAGCTTCCGGCAAATCTCTGAAATTTTCTTCCATCTCCTCGGCGGATTTTACAAAGTAGTCCGGAGTATCAATCATTCTTAATCTTTGGGTTTCGGATAAAAATTTTCCTGTTTGTATGCAAAGAAGTGCATCCTGGGCTTCTGCATCAGTTTTTTCAACATAGTGATAATCATTGGTCGCAACAATTCTGATGCCCATTTTTGCGGATAAATCTTTTACTGCCCCCTTTGTCTTATCTTGAATCTGTAATAATCTTTGTAAATCCTGCCTCACAATCTCATCCTCGGAATTGTCAAAAGACTGCTGATAAGGGTGGTTCTGTATTTCCAGAAAAAAATTTTCCTCTCCGAATATTTCCTGATAACTTTTTATGGTTTCTTCTGCTTTTTTGTAATCTTCATCCTGAAGTGATCTGATAAATTCTCCGGAAGGGCATCCTGATAAACCTATTAGACCCTTGCTAAATTCTTTGAGCAGTTTTTTGTCTACCCTGGGGCGCCAGTAGTAACCATCACAGTGGGCAATAGTTGTTAGTTTCATTAGGTTTAGATAGCCTTGGTAATCTTGGGCTAGCACTGTCAGATGAAATGGTTCGCTATCAACTTTCCCCTCTTTGTCTTTATGAGACCTTTTGGCAATATACATCTCCACACCTATAATTGGTTTTATGCCAGCTTCTTGGCAGGCTTTATAAAATTCAATGGCCCCATACATTGCTCCGTGATCGGTGATTGCCACAGCATCCATTCCTAATTCTTTGACTTTTTTAACCAAGTTTGGGATTTTGGATAATCCATCTAGAAGTGAGTATTCCGTATGTCCGTGAAGATGAACAAATTTAGCCATAAGTTTCCGTCATGACGATTTAACATAGCTATTCTACCAGTACTCTTAAGACCCATTTCAAGAGGGAAGTTCATTTACTCTTTAAAAGTTTTTCTAAAACCTCTTTTACTTTTCTGCTATCAGCTTTACCCGAGGATATTTTCATCACCCCACCAATTAAGACTTGGATCGCCTCTGTCTTACCTTTTTTGTAATCTTCCAAAGCTTTCTGATTTTCTTCCATTGACTTTTTTGCCAACTTTTCTAATTCCTTTAAATCCTCAATCACCCCTACTTTTTTCCCTTTTATCTCCTCTACTGCTTGTGTTGGCAAGACAGAAGTTATATCCGGTTTTTGGTTAACTATATAGTTTGCAATATCTTGGGGGGCGACTTGGTGTTTTTTGCCATGTTCAACTGCTTCCTCAAAAAATTCCGCCACTTCTTTGGATTCCGAAAGGATCTTCGCATCTGCTTTTTTAATTCCAAATTCATTTTGGTATCTTTTAGCTTTATCCCAAGGCAATTCCGGTAATGAACTTTTTATTTGTTGGATTTTTTTGGGGTTCAAAATTAATTCAGGGAGATCCGGTTCGGGAAAATAGCGGTAATCATGAGCCTCTTCCTTACTCCTTTGCAAATATGTACACTTTTTGTCTTCATTCCACCCTCTGGTTTCTTGAGTCAGTTTTTTGCCTGCCTCGATTTCGGTAATTTGTCGTTTAATTTCATGCTCAATTGCCGCCACCATAAATCTAAATGAATTAATGTTCTTCAGTTCTACTCTGTAATTTGGTAATTCACTTTCCCCCCGCCTTTGGCGGGGCTCGCTCGCCTCGTGGCGAAGCAACGGGCCTTCGGCGGCTTGACGCTTTACGCTTACATTGGCCTCCAGTCGCATATCGCCACGCTCCATATCCGCATTAGAAACATCTAAGTACCTAAAAAGCTGCTGCAGTTTTTTGGCATATTCTCTAACCTCTTCTACATTTGTAAAATCAGGTTCAGTCACAATCTCCACAAGCGGAACTCCACTTCTATTAAAGTCTATCAGTGTTCCGTCCTTTGTGTGAGTTAGCTTTCCTGTATCTTCTTCCTGATGAACTCTGTTGATTCTTATTATTTTTCCATCATCAATCATCAATTTTCCATTTGTGCACAAAGGCCATCTGTATTGAGAAATCTGGTAACCTTTAGGAAGATCCGGATAAAAATAATTTTTCCTTTCAAAAAGGGATTTTTCTGCAATTTGGCAATTTAAAGCTAAGCCTATTTTTATACAATCATCTATTGCCTGCTGATTAATATAAGGCAAAGCTCCGGGCAGCCCCAGACATACCGGGCATGTGTGTGTATTAGGCTCTTTGCCAAAATAATCCGCAGAACATCTGCAAAACATCTTACTTTTAGTATTAAGTTCTACGTGTACTTCTAGACCTATGACTGGTTGATATTTATTCATATTCTTAAATCCTAAATCTTAAATCTTAAATCATAAATCTAATTTAGGTTTCTTGTTATGCCAACCCGTTACTTGTTCATATGCATATCCCACCCTTAAAATAGTTTCTTCATCCCACTGCTTACCTAAAATCTGAAGACCTACCGGAAGACCGTCAGAAGATCCACAAGGGACAGATAATCCCGGTATTCCTGCTAAATTGGCAGAAATTGTATAGATATCAGATAAATACATAGTCAACGGATCATCCATTTTTTCTCCCAAATTCCATGCTACGGTGGGGGAGACCGGACCTACTATAATATCCACGTTAGCAAATGCTTTTTCAAAATCCTGTTTTATTAAAGCCCTTACCTTTGCAGCTTTGGCATAATAATCTTCCCAATAACCCGAAGATAAGGAATAAGTCCCTAGCATTATTCTCCTTTTAACCTCCTGACCTATACTTTCTCTGTCCTTACCAAATCTGATGCCATCGTAGCGGGCCATGTTAGATGAAACTTCAGATGGAACAATGACATAATAGGCGGCTAATGCATACTGGCTATGAGGCAAACTTATTTCTATAGTTTCCCCCCCTAACTCCTCCAGCTTTTTTATGGCATCTTTAATAACTTTTTCCACTTTGGGATCTAATCCCACTCCAAAATATTCCTTCGGCATTCCTATTGTTAGTCCTTTTACACCTTGTTGCAATTTGTTATTTGTTATTTGGAATTTGGAATTTATACAATTTGAATCATATCCGTCTTCTCCTGAAATCCAATCTAAAACCAAAGCCGCATCCTCAACTGATTTGGTCATAGGACCGATTTGGTCTAAAGAAGAGGCCATGGCAATTAGCCCATACCTTGAAACACGACCATAGGAAGGTTTTAATCCAACAATCCCTGTAAAAGATGCTGGCTGTCTGACAGAGCCGCCTGTGTCAGAACCCAGTGCAAAAACACAAAGGTCTGCTGCAACAGCAACTGCCGAGCCGGAAGAAGAACCACCTGAAACTTTGTTTATATCCCAAGGGTTTTTTGTCGGGCCATATGCTGAATTTTCCCCAGATCCACCCATGGCAAACTCATCACAGTTTGTCTTTCCGATAATCGATATACCATTTTCCAATAAACGATTTATTACCGTTGAATCATACGGGGGGATATATCCTTGCAAAACTTTTGATGAAGCAGTTGTAGGAACTCCTCTTGTAGATATAACATCTTTTATAGCAGCAGGGATTTTTTTATTGTCTTGGTTTATATGAAGATAGGCATTAAGCTGCGGATTATATTTTTCAATCCTTTCCAGATAATTTTTATTCAATTCCTCCAGCGAAAATTGCTTTTCTTCTAGAGCTCTTAAAGTTTCTGTTAAAGTTAATTCTGTTAAATTTTGATTTTTGATTTGTAATTTTGATTTTTGCATTTTGATTTTTAAATTATTCTGCAAATACTCCTTTTGTTACAAAAAATCCCTGCCCGCCATCGCTACGCTCAGGCGTTTGCAGGCGGGCATTTTCTTTTTTGGGGGCATTAGATAAAGCTTCCTCCTGATTTAAACATTCCCCCACCTTATCAACTCTGACCACATTTGACTGCCCTGAAACATTAAATGTTGGTTCAACATTGGATGTATCAACCTTATTTAGTTGTTCTACATATTCAAGGATTTTTGAAAGCTGTTCGGGATATTTCTCTTCTTCCTCGGAAGATAGCGGCAAATTTGCCAACTTTGCCACATGTTTTACTTTATCTTGCCCTAGGCGGACTTTATCTTTGGTTAATTTCATTATTATTGACATTTTAAATCCAATCCTTTATTATTAAATGGCAGTCTGGTAACAGATTGTTATCAACCGCCCGTTGTAAAAGACGGGCTTTTTTATGGCTTCCTTTCACTTCTCTGGATTCTACTCCTAATTTTACGTAAATCCAAATAAAAATCTGCACTCTCAACAAGTTCCTTGGCAACATGATATTTAAGCGAAGCAACAACTACAATTTTCCCGTTTCTTTTTAGTTCTCTAATAAGATAATGGAAATCGCTATCTCCGGAAAAAAGGATACAATTATTAAATGTGTCTAATCTTTTTGTCACATCCACAGCAATTTCTACATCAAAATTGGCTTTTCGTAGATGTCCTCCTTCCTTCCTGTTTTTTATAAGCTTAAGCGGCTTGGTTACCAGCTTATAACCGGTGCGCTTAAGAAATGTTAAGAAACCATCATGCTCTTTTGTATCAAAACGGACTGAATAAAATCCTATCGAAGACAATTGAACTTCACTTTTTAACCAATGATATAGTTTTTGGTAATCTACTCTAAATCTAAGATCTTTTGCTGAAAGTTCAATATTGGCAGCATCAATAAAAACTGCAGTTTTACCTTTTAAATTTAAACTAAACTCATTTTTTGCCACATGTTTTATTTTATCTTTGGTTAATTGCACTATAATTGGATTATACTAAACTTTGCCTTCCATTTCGCGCAGCGCCCGGATTCTGGCCTCAATAGGTGGGTGGGTATTAAAAAGCCCTGCTAACCATTGCTTTGCATCAACACCTTTGAAAGGGTTAACAATATAAAGATGAGCAGTCCCTCTGTTAGCAACTTCCAAGGGTTCTTTATCAGAGGAAATTTTCTGTAGGGCTGATGCTAACCCTTGCGGATAACGGGTTAAAAGCACTCCTGATGCATCTGCCAAAAATTCTCTGCGGCGGGAAACGGCCAGCTGTATTAAAGTGGCCACAATCGGGGCTAAAATGGCAGCAACTATGGCCAAAATGACAAATAACTGATTTCCCCTACTATCCCTATCACTGCCTCTTCCTCCATACCACATACTCCTCATAAAAAAATCCGAAAGCAGGGCAATTGTCCCAACCAAGATGGAAACAACAGCCATCACCAAAGTATCCCTGTTACCCACATGAGAAAGTTCGTGTGCAGTTACTCCCTCTAGTTCTTGTTTATTAAGTTTTTGTAAAATTCCTTTGGTATATGCAATGGCAGCATGTTTTGGATCCCTGCCTGTGGCAAAGGCATTGGTGGCAGTGTCATCAATAATATAAATTTTAGGAGTTGGTAAACCTGCAGCGATACACAAATTTTCAACTATTCTATAAACCTCTGGGTTATCTTCTTTTTTTATTGGCTTTGCACCTGACACCCCGAGTACTATCTTGTCAGACCAGTAATAAGAAACAAAATTCATAATCCCTGCCATAATCAGGGCAAATCCCACAATCCCCAATCCTCCTACCTCACCATACCCAAATCCTTGGGCTATCACATAAATTACTGCTACCGTAAAAAGAGAAAATAAAAACATGATCAGCCATGTTTTAAAAGTATTTGAGTTCTTATGATCCCAAGCAGTATTAACAGCTGCCATAGTTAGAAGATTATACTACAAGTGGAGCTAAAATTTTACGGAGATATCAGCTTTCTCTTCATCAGTTGCTTTAAAGAAATCTTCTTTTGTAAATCCAAACATAGAACCTATCCAAGCTGAAGGAACTTGTTCCAGGGAATTATTTAAATCCAACACATTGGTGTTGTAAAACTGTCTGGAAGCAGCTACTTTTGTTTCCGTATCCGAAAGCTCTTCCTGCAGTTGTTTAAAATTATCCGAAGCTTTAAGATTAGGGTAGTTTTCAGCCACGGCAAATAAGGATTTGAGGGCCCCTGTGAGCATATTATCCGCATCTGCTGCTTGACGTGGGTTTTTGGCGGACATCAAAGCTGTCCTTGCTTTTGTGACTTCCTCCAGCACCCCCTTTTCGTGCTTGGCATAACCTTTGACCGCTTCCACCAGATTAGGAATTAATGAGGATCTTCTTTTTAGCTGAACATCAATTTGAGACCATGCTTCCCTAACCCGATTGCGAAGCGTTACCAAACTATTGTAAGTGGCCAGTAACCATAAAACTGCTATTACTAAAACACCAAGAATAATGTATCCAATCATGATTTACGATTTATGAAGTATGATTTATGAATTTACAATCATTATTCTTAAATCATTGCTCATATATCACGACTTAATATTAAACCATTTAGCAAAGTCTGTCCAGTCCCAAGTATTAACAATATCCTTACTTTCAGCCCAGCCTCGTCTTGCAACAGATACTCCAAACAGCATATTATCCATCTGCGAAACCATATGAGCATCAGTATTGATAATAAATTTTACTCCATACTTTTTAGCCATTCTCACCAAATCATCTCTTAAATCAAGTCTCATGGGATGCGAATTAATCTCCAGTAACTTCTTATTTTTAGCTGCCAGCTTGAAAACCTCATCCCACAAAGCATCAGACGAGTCTCTTTCGTTCAGCAATCTGTTTGTCGGGTGGGAAATTATATCTACATGTGGACTGTTTAGGGCCGAAAGCAACCTCTTGGTTATCTCGTCCTTCGAACCTCTGTGACCGGAGTGAATACCAGCTATACAGTAATCTAAAGTGGCCAAAGCCTCATCGGGTACACTCAAAGTTCCATTCCCGAGTATATCTATTTCGAGTCCATTTAATACTCGAATACTTTTTGTTCTCGATTGCATATTTTGAATAAATTTTGTCCTCATTTGAACCCATTTAATCATCTCTTTTGGGGTACTGGTGGTAAATCCAAGCGGGTGATCGGAAATACCCACCCACCTATATCCTAACTCCTTTGCTTTCTTAACCATATCCTCCATTGAATCTACGCCCGGTGCGTGAGAAGGACTTTTTATGGGAAAATTTGAATGCAGGTGTAAATCCCCTTTTATATCGTAAAGTTCCACCAAATCTGGCAATTTGTGCTCTAGAGCAGCCTCTATTTCCCCAGTATCTTCTCTTATTTCAGGTGGTGGAGCATCCATTCCCAAAAGCCTGTAGAATTCCTCTTCTGTCTCTGTTTTTTGACTGTATCCTGTAACCTGTCCCCTACTCACTTTCTTCACCCCGAATTCCGATAAAGAGTATCCTTTCCCGTTAGCAAGTATTCTAAGTTTAATATTATGAGATTTTGAGCCTGTAAAATGCTGCAGCAATGCTCCGTAAGCATCCGTCTTGCCTACCAACAGATCCGCTTGTAAACCGTTTTTGAGTACCACCGTAGCCTGATTTTCACCCTGATCAATAATTCTGGCTATCCCCGGCATTCTGCAGAAATGCTCTGTCACCTTTTTGGGACTGTTTGAGCTTGCAGAAAAATCCAAATCACCGATAGTGGCCACCATTCTTCGCAAAGAACCTAAAGGGTGAACCTGCAGAACATCTGGACATTTTTGCAGATAATTTAATATTTTTTCAGCCTGGGCAAAAGCATAAGGCAGAAGCATTCTATTTCCTCGCTGACTCACCTCCTGCAAACCCTGTAAAATTTTTTGGGCCAGTTTGTCAGACAACCCCATCTTAACTAATTCCCCATCTTTGAGCTGTTTTTTCAGTTGTTCCACTGAAGAAACCCCCATTTTGGCGATTTTGTCTGCAGTCTTGGGGCCAACACCTGGAATATCTAAAAGATCAAAAAATATCTTTGGAATTCCCTTTTTTACTTCCTCAAAATGCCTAACCTCCCCTTTGCTAAATAATTCATCAAGATAACCTCTCAAACTTTCCCCTAAACCAGAAACCTGATTCAGTTTTCCTTCCTGCCAAAAATCTTGGATTTCTGCTGTAGAATGCTCAATGTTGTCTGCTGCGTTTTCATAGGCACGGATTTGAAAAAGATTTCCAGTTCCCTTAATGGTATATGCAGCAGCTGTATTCCTTAAGATTTTAGCAAGTTTAGCATTGGAAATTTCCATTGATTTGGCGGGACCGACGGGAATCGAACCCGCTATCTTCTCCGTGACAGGGAGACGTGATGACCGGTTCACTACGGTCCCAGACTGCTTTGTATTGTAACAAACTAAATACCCTCTTGACAATTGCTAAGGATAAGTTTAAAAAGGGATTACTACTGTTCCCCCGCAAGATCGCGGGCTGCCCCATTTATTAAAATGGCAAGAAGAAAAATCTCAAACAAAAAAACAACAACAGATTCCCCAGTTTATGCAAACTATGTGGATAGACTGGAAAGTAAGGTGCAGTCTAACCAGTCCAAATTAAGTATGATTTTGGGGGCCTTAATTATCCTGGTGGTGGGAATTTTGGTATTTAATTTCTTTAATAGAGGTAAAGCGGATCTGGGCCCTGCACAACAAAAAGAAGTTCAAGAAGATGTTTCTCCACAAAGTTTACCGGGCAATTACACTGTCAAACAGGATGATACTCTTTTTACAATTTCCGAAAAATACTATGGCGATGGTTACAAATATGTAGAAGTGGCCCAGGCGAATAATTTAACCAATCCGGATCAGATTGAAACAGGTCAAGTTCTAAAGATGCCAAAACTGGAAAGTGTCGCGAGTACTTTGGATCAGACAGAAAACCTGTGGGGAGAAAAAATCACAGGTGATTCTTACACTGTTGTTTGGGGTGATTGGTTGTCCAAAATAGCAGGTAGAGCCTATGGGGATATCTATGCCTACGAGCGAATTGCCAAAGCAAACAATATACAAAACCCCGATCTTATAGAACCTGGCATGGTTTTGTCTATCCCCAGATAAAATTTCCTTACAATGTTACTATTAATAGATGAGTGGAAAAAAAGTAATTCTTGTAACGTTAACTCTACTGGTAAGTTTTACCTTTGTAAATTCTTTGGGTAATGCCTTTGTTTCAGACGACATTGCGGAAATTGCCCAAAAAACAACCATTGGAGATTTAGGATACATTATCCATACTTATTCTCTGGGCATCATCAGGCATCTTATTTATTGGACTACCTACCATATTGCGGGATTAACACCTCTTGCTTTCAGAATCATCAATATATTTTTCCATTTGGGTTCTACCATCCTAATCTATCAAATACTTTCAAACATATACAGATCAAGGCGGCTGGCTTTTTTTGCAGCCAGTCTTTTTGCAGTGCACCCGGCAATTGCCGAAGCTTTTGTTTGGATATCAGGAGGCATATATACCCAATATACTTTTTTCTTCCTCCTATCATTTATGCTTTATATTATTTCCCAAAAAAGCCGAAAGCGGTACTTTTCTGCTGTGGTTTTTTACCTGTTTTCTCTGATGTCACATCCTGTCATGCCTATTGGGCTTTTTGTGGTTTTTCCCCTTTATGAGTTTTGTTTTGGAAATTTTAAAAAAAACTGGGTTAGGACCCTGCCTTTTTTCTTATTATCCCTAACTTACCTCTTGATAAACTTAGCCGCTCTTCCCCAAAGAGAAGAAACTTTGCAACAAGTACACTACCAACAAAAAGGTATTGATAATCCTCTGATACAAATTCCCGTTGCCATATCATCTTATTTTGAACTTCTGTTCTTTCCCAAAACTTTAACTCTTTATCATTCCGAGCTGTCATTCAGCCAAATCTCTTTTGCATTAAGAGCTGTTTTTACCATGGTCTTTTTTGGGCTGATTTTGTATGGACTCAAAAAAAACAAGTCCGTTTTTTTCTGGCTGTCCTTTTTCTTGATCTCTCTTTCCCCCACCCTCACCCCCTTTAGATTCAATTGGATCGTTGCGGAAAGATATCTGTATCTGCCAAGCTTGGGAATTTTTGCCTTAACCGGCTTCATTTTGGATAAGATTGCCTCAATTGGAAAATATAAAAATGTCATCTATTCTATTTTCGCAATTATTTTAATTTCCTTGTCCGCAAGAGCAATTATCAGAAATATAGAATGGAAAAATGAGGATAATTTATGGATTGCCACAGGCAAAACCTCACCATCCTCTCCGAATACTCACAATAATTTGGGGGATGTTTACGGCAGATGGGGTAACAAGGAGCGTTCTCTGCAAGAGTTTAAGACTGCGATTTCTCTAAAACCCGATTATGCGGATGCATATCATAATGCCGGAAATGTGTACAGGGAATTGGGTCAGCTGGATAAAGCATTAGAGTATTACCAGAAAGCTGCCAGCTTAAGCCCCATACTTTGGCAGTCTTATCAAAATATGGCGGCAATTTATTTTCAGGAAAAACAATACGACAGCGCCCTAAACTATATGCAAAAAGCCATCACCATTAACCCCAAAAATTTAAATCTTAGGCTGAATTTGGCAGTAATCTTTTTGGCAAAGGGTGATAAGCAGTCTGCCAAACAAATCTTTGAGGAAATCCTAAAAATTGATCCCCAAAATCAACTGGCACAACAGGGACTTGTGGAAGCCAGTAAATAGTGGAGCCGACTACTGGAATCGAACCAGTGACCTGCTGTTTACGAAACAGCTGCTCTACCTCTGAGCTAAGTCGGCTTATGTCTGAAGTCGGCCTGAACTAATGAGCGGGATACCAGAATCGGACTGGCGGCTCTACCTTGGGAAGGTAGCGTATTACCACTATACAAATCCCGCAACCTTTCATATTCTATCAAATTAACAAACATGTTAAGAACCTGCTGCGCAGAACCTTGCCTTTTACTCGCGTAAAACGTAGAATCATCTCAAAGGCATGGCACACAGATCTTACAGATACAACCGCAGGGCAGTCAGAAGAATTGCCAGAAGAAACAAAAGAAATTTTATAATAAGTCTTTTTTTGGTGTTAATCTTTACTTATGTTGCACTTATTTGGATTCTTCCCAACTTCATCAGAGTTTTGGGCTCAATCAAAGAATTCATAACTCCACCAATTAAAAAAGTTGATCTCAAAGATACAACCGTATCATTGGCACCTCCAATTTTTAATATCCCATACGAAGCAACAAATACTGCTCAAATTAACATCCAAGGTTATGCCACACCGGAATCCAAAGTTAAGCTTTTTTTAGACGATGAAGAGAAGCAGACAGAGAAAAGCTCATCCGACGGCTCATTCACTTTCCAAAATATCCAACTGGGCTTGGGGGTTAACAACATCTACGGCAAAACCTTGGATGAGAACGGCCAGATGAGCCTTCCGTCAAAAACAATAAAAGTTATTTTTGACAATGAAAAACCCTTATTGGAGGTATCTGAACCGCTGGATGGTAAAACTATTCAAGGAGAAAGGAAGATAAAGATTGCGGGCAAGACTGAACCTAAATCACAAATATACATCAACGGAAATCAGATTATCGTGGATAAGGAAGGTAATTTTTCATCCGAGCGGACCTTAAATGACGGGGAAAATAATTTTACTATAAAAGCTTATGACTCCTCTGCCAATTTTTCGGAAATCTCCCGCAAAGTCATATTCACTCCCTAACTAATCCAGTAACCGTTGACAAAAAGCACAATAAATAAAGAAAGCAGCATCAAACAAATCATCTGATAAGTCAAAATCAGGTACTTATTTTTCATTAATGCCAAAAGTATAAATATCGGAAAAACAACTGATAAGAATCTCGGCATGGAAGTTAAAGAGGCGGTAAAAAGCGGTATTAGCAGCGAGACGAAAGCGTAAACAGAATACGGAAGCGGTAAAAATCTCACAGCCCGCATGGCCATTCCCAAACCAAAAGCGGCAAAGACCAGATCCAAAAATTTATTAGGGGTCAAACTTCCCAAAGTCCAAAAAAAATTTAACCCTGGAAGACTTATAAAATTGTGCCAATAGCTTTGGGCGCTGATAAAGTAAAATGGATCGCCTGTTTGCCCCCACAAATACCAACTGTAGATGATAAATCCCAAGGGAGAGAGCATGATATACCAATTTTTCCGATTTAGTCCCTCTTTCAAGAGTACCTCCACTACCAAAGCCGCAACTATTGCCAAACCCGAAAGCCTCGTGGCAGAGGCTAAAGCAGCCAGACCAGTGGCCAGCAGTAATCTTTTCTGCCGTAAAAAATAAAAGGCAGCCACCACCATTAAGAGGAATAATCCTTCCGAATATACTGTCAGAAAATAAAATGAGGTGGGGAAAAACAGCAATAATAAAATTACTTTCTCTGCCACTTTTTTATCAAAGTCATCTGCCACTAATTTGTACAATAGATGTAAAGCAAAAAAAGCAGATAAAATGCTAATTAATACTCCACTTAATAAATAATTTTGTAAAATTAAGTTGACTCCCTTGATTAATAGGGGGTAAAGAGGAAAAAAAGCATACTGGAATTTTTCACTGTAACCAAATTGGGCAATTCCCAAATAATGTCCCCCATCCCAATTAGCAAAACTCTGGAAAAAATTATCACTAAATTTGCCCGAATGCGGTAGGACGGAAAAACCAAAATAAGCAATAAATAAAACCGAGACCAGCCAAATGATAAAAATATAAGTTATATTAGGATATAATTTCATCTATGGATATTTATAGTTGGATACTAGCACTGGCAATTATCAGCGGTCAATTAATTAAACTGCCTATCGCCGGTCAAGGCGGGGCAACTGTCTTGGATTTGGCAATCATATTATTTTGTCTACTGGGACTTGTCAAACTTAAATTCAAGCTTAAAAAACCCCCGCTATTTTTAAAAAGCGCCATGGTATTTATTGTCATTGCCATATTGTCTCTTATGTTAACCCCGCTTCACCTACGTCCGGAAGAAATCCTAATTAGCTTTTTTTACACAGTCAGATTTGCCTTTTATACCTTACTGTGCTGGATCATGCTCTCCGGTGCGTTCCCCGCACTCAAAAATGATATCCAAAAAATTTTGATATTGTCCGGTCTAACCCTCGCGGTTGCAGGGCTTATTCAGTTTTTATTTTTACCGGATTTGAGATTTTTAACTGCTTGGGGTTGGGATCCGCACTATTTTAGAACAGTTTCCACATTTTTGGACCCTAATTTTGCCGGGGCTTACTTGGTTTTAACTCTGCTGCTTCTTATTTATGCCAAAGAACACCTTATTGGCTACCACCTTGTCCGAGGCAGAATTTTTTATATATTTTTTGTTATTTTGTATGTGGCTCTTTTAACCACCTTCTCCCGTTCAAGTTATCTGATGTTTTTAGTAAGCGGAACAATATGGGCTGTTTTTCAAAAATCAACAAAGCTTTTTCTAATCACTGTTATTTTATTTTCAATCCTCCTTTTGGGATTTCAAATCTATGTTCAACTGGTGGCAAGTCCCAGAAATATTGACAGGGAACAATCCGCATCCTTCCGTTTCAATACTTGGGAACAGGGGGCAATCTTATTCCAAAAATTCCCAATTTTAGGAGTGGGATTTAATACTTACCGTTATGCAATAAAGCAATTTAATTTGGGAGATGAGCAATTTTTAAAAAGTCACGGCGCCTCCAGTAACGATTCCAGCTTACTGTTTGTTGCTTCAACAACAGGCGTAGTTGGCTTGACTGCTTACTTAATTTTTCTGATCAGTCTTGTTAAGTATTCACATCCTAAAAATTTAGTTTTGGGAGCGGCAATAGGGGGGCTTTTAATTCACAGTATTTTCTCCAACAGCTTGTTTTACCCGCCGATTTTTTCCTGGATAATGCTCATTTCCGCAGTCCCCAAAAAGTAATTTTCTTCTGTTGGAAGAAACCTTCTATATATTGATCTGAAACCTGCTTACTTTTTTGAATTTTATATCTTTGCATAATTAATCTGGGTAAATTGACAATTAGATATACTGTCACCAAAATTGGCGGCAAGATGAAACCCAGTTTTATTTGATAAATGATGGTATTGAAATATACCAAAATTATTTTTAACCACCTCCATTTTCTAAAGATTACCCTGATGGGAAAGTTTTTAATGATGGTTTGATACATATTCCTAAACTGCCAGTACTCAATAAGTTGCGGCAATTTTCCAGCGCTGGCTTTATGCTTATGATAGACAATAGCTTTAGGGCAAAATATGGATTTATAACCTGAAAATTGGGCTCTGAATGCAAAATCCACCTCCTCCGAATACATAAAGAAATTTTCATCAAACATTCCTAACTTTATAAACGCTGATCTTTTGAATAGAGCAGCTCCTGCTGTTGCTCCAAAAATGTACTTTACTTTGTCATACTGTCCTTGATCCTCCTCCTGATAACCTAATGACCTGGCCTGACCTACTTCATTAATCATAATCCCCACTCCATCAATTATTTTGCGCCGGTAATAATTTAACAATTTGCAGCCTACAGAAATCACCTCCGGGTGAATATCTGCCATCGCTATAAGTTCTTTTAACCAATTTTTGTCCGCATATGTATCATTGTTTAAAAAAACCGCATAATCGGAATTTGCGTTTCTAACTCCTTCGTTGATGGCTTTTGCAAAACCATAATTTTTGTCAAGTCCAATAACAATCACCTCGGGAAAATTCTTCTTGACATATTGAACCGAATCATCGACAGAGGCGTTATCAACCACTATTATCTGAAATTTTCTATAAGTTTGACTTTTTAATGAGTTGAGGCAATCTTTCAGTAACTGCTGACCGTTCCAGTTGGGAATAATTACACAAACACCAGTCTTATTCATCTTTTTGAGGCAATTACCAAAAAATGATAATATGACAAATTTTTAAATCTTTCTACCAATTTGGAGCGGATAACTTTTTTATATAGCCATCCCAAAATCGGCCATCTGCTTATGCTGTGGTCAAACGGCAGACGTGTTATTGTCCCGATCATTTTTTCCACTTTCCAGTTGTTTTCCGAAAGGGTTTTCGGCAGCGATTTAGGGGTATAAAAATGGAGGTGAGTTTTATCCAACAGGCCACTGCTTTGATATTCGAAATCACCTCTTAAAAAAAGTTGTTTTCTCATGGCCCAACAGGCAATATTAGGCAAAGAGACAATCAGTTTGGTTTTATTTAAGGCAATTTTAGAAAGAACCCTCAATGATTTTTCCGGATCAACCAAATGTTCCAACACATCTGCCATGATAATAAAATCATAATCTCTGCCCAGAAATTTTTGAATATTTTGATCATCTATCGAGTAATGTAAAGCTTTTCTAACTAACTTTGGTATTTTAACAAAGGCATTGTTGTCGGTTTCCACTACATCTATCACGCAACCGTTTTTTAAAAAAATATCAGTCATATAACCTGCGGACGGCCCTATTTCCAATACGGTTTTTTCGCGACCTACCAAATCCAGAATCTCCTGTTGGGTAATAGATAATCCGTGTTTTTTAAAAATCTTTTCGTAAACAGTCATTGATGTTTTCTTTGAAGAATTTGAAATTGAGTAAACAGAAAAAAGACTATAAATGACAGCGCCTCTGATATAACAGTGATCCAGGATGCGGCCAAAAAACCATACCGGGGAATAAATATCAGGTTTACTACTATATTAAAGCCCAAAATTACAGCTGAAAAAAGTAACACTTTTTTTAAATATTTATCAGTAGAAAAAAGGACTGCCACTGCCGGAGTGTGAAGAAACATGAAGGGAATGGAAAAGGCTAAAATCTTGATGGCCCCAACTGACAAAAGATAGTCCGGTAAAAAAATATAAATCACTTGCGGGAGTATAAAAAAGTAAGCCGCTGCCAAAATAAAACCTAGGAGCGCCATTATTTTCAATGATTTAAAATACAATTGTTTAACCGAAGCCGGAGATAAGTCATGAGCTTTTGCCAAAACCGGAAACAATGAGGCAAAGAAGGCGTAGGGAATAAAAGTGGCTGCCTCTAAAAACCTGTAGGCCGCCCCGTAAATACCTGTTTCAAAACTGCCCCTAAAATAAGACAAAATAATAGCATCCACCTTAAAATACAGCAGTCCCATTATTCCCAGCAACCCGTATGGTAAGGAACCGGTAATTGTTTGTTTTAATATCGGCAATTTTATCGATTGCAAAGTGACACCTTCGTGCTTCAAGAAAAAGAAGAAAAGAACCAAGACATAAACCAGTTGTCCAAAAATTATGGCATTGATAGCACCAGTAGGACCCAGTCCCCTACTAACTAAAAAAATACCTATTGCCACTGTAGCCAAACCGGACAGAAGTAGAGATATTGCGGAAAATTGTAATTTTCTAAGTCCCACAAATACAGCATCAAAGGTTAAAGCTATTGATTGAGGCAAGATGGCAAGGGTGGCCAAAAGAATTAAACTCACTCTCATTTTATCCGGATCGAGGATATAGAGAAATATTGAAAAGACAGCAAACAAGACTGATGTCAGAGTCAACCGCAACATCGCAATGTTCCAGATGAGCTCTTGGATTTTTATTTTACCTCTGGCAATTTCCCGGATGAGAAATCTATTAAAACCAAGGTCGGACACTGATGAAATAATGGAAAAGTAGGCAAGAGCCACAGTTAAAAGACCAAACTCCGACACCCCTAAAATTCTGGCAAGATAGATTGTATAAAAAAAACTGATGATTCTGGTGAGCAATTGTGCTGTGAAAAGCCAGGATGATTGTTTTAAAATTTCTTTCATTTGATGAATTATACAGATAAGAAATACTTGACACAATATATTGTGTTCTATACTATAAACCCATTATGTCTAACAATCTTGAACTGGAAGTTTACCGGGAAGGTATGCCCGAGACACCTACTTTTGCAGGTGGATTGAATTTTGTATCCAGAGTAGCTATTGATGGAATGCTAAGAGTTGTTGATAGATTAAATCTAGCAGGCCTAAATATCCCTGTAACAACAATACCTGTTGGAGGCAGAGCAGGTGCAAATGATTTATTTGGAATGTTTGATAAGGCCAGACAAGGATTTAGACTATTATTTCAAATGGATAGTTACAAGTCGGGTAAAATTGATCCTACCAGGTTTCTTCGGAAGGTAGGAATTTCCACTGAAGATGAAGCAACACGATTTATCAATGGTTTATTCCCGTCTAGGGCGATGGTGGAACCTAACTATGGATTTAGTCTGTCAGTAGCTTTAGCTTTTGCAATGACCTTAAGAAATCTTGCTCAAGCAGAAACCGTTAATTTCTATTATTTAGGTATTACTCCTGCAGACGATGATACAGGTCTTATGTTACATCCTTCTTTCTGGAAATATAATATTACACCGGAAACTGTCTGGGGTACTATCGGGATAGTTGAGGCTATAGTAAGACAAGCAGTCTTACAGAGAGGGTCTGTTGAAAACCCTGACAGACTGTACAAAGCTGCACATTTTCTTGCTGCGATTTCATCCTTGCGGAAGGCAGGATAAATCCCTCCTACTTTCGCTATCTAACTCTCCTCATTTTTGCCATGGCACTGAGTATAATCGAAGTACCTGTGGTGAGTGTAATCGAACCATGCTAAGATTACCCTGGTAGAATTTAAAAGTATAACTGTGTTTCAATATGTAGAAAAAAAGATATGCCTCTAGTTATCTCGGCAGACGAAATCAAGAAAAAGCTACCAAACTATTCTCCTGAAAAAGCGGAATTCTTTCATCGTGAATCTGCTAGATTAGCTGATAAGAATTTTGAAAAAGCCCTAAAAGAAAACCCCTTTAAAGAGGTAATCTTATTATGTGGAGGAACCGCATCTGGAAAAACAGAATTTTTGGTAACACAGCTAAATCGCAAGCACTGCATCATTTTAGATGCCACTTTATCTACAGAGGAAGGTGCCGGGATAAAACTTAAAAAGATTTTAAAAGCAAAAAAGAAACCTATTATTTATGCAGTAATACCTGATGATCTAAAGCGAGCTTTTATTGCTTTTCTAAACAGAGATAGAAAGTTTAGCGATGCTCATTTTTACATGACACATGCAGGATCAAGAAGAACACTGTTATGGGTAACGTAAATATCCTATGGTTAAAATTAATATTGTGGAAAGCTCATATACCTCAGATGAAAAATTACAATTTGTCCATATAGAATTTGATAATAGACAAAAATTAATCGATTATTTATCTGGCAAACAATTGACTGAAGGTGATATAATTTCGTATATAGCGTCCATAAAGGAATAACTATTATGAAAAAAATACCGTATAAAACCGATCAGGACAATCCAACCATTCTTGCGTATAAAGAAGCTGTTGAAAAAGGAAAAAAAGATCAGCATGTTCTTCCGCGAGAAAATGGGTGGATTGTAAAAAGTTTATTGTCAGAGAAAATGAGCCAATCATTTAATACACAACAAGAAGCGGCAAAATATGCCGAGTCAATTGCAAAAAATCTTGGAACAGCAGTATTCGTTCATGATTCAGACGGAAGAATAGTAGACAGAAAAGATTACCAGTAGTAATCCACAGAATCCGTTAATTATTTTTGTTTCCGACTATACCCTAAACCCCAGTCCCTACTTGTACTTCCAAAGTCCTGAGTGTAATCGAAGGACGAAGGAGTAGACCCTAAATTTAAAGTATGGTTTAATATGGGAAGAAAAGGCGAAAATTAGAAAAAGAAATTTTAGAGAATTTAAGAAAGGTAAAACTATGAAAAAGATAAGTGAAGATCAGGTAATTATTTATAAATCAGAGGATGGCATAATTTCCGTTGATGTTCATTTTGAAGATGAAACAGCCTGGTTGACGCAGGATCAGATGGCAAATCTATTTCAAACAGACAGAACCGGTATTACAAAGCACATTAAAAATATTTATCAAACCAAGGAACTAGATCAAACTATAACTAGTGCAAAATTTGCACAACATCTATCTGATGGCCGTACATACCAAGTAGCACACTATAATTTAGATTTAATCATTTCAGTTGGGTATAGAGTAAATTCTGTCCGGGGTACACAATTTCGGATATGGGCAACAGAACGATTGAAAGAATACATAGTAAAAGGTTTTACTCTTGATGATGTACGTCTTAAGCAAGGAGGGCGCAAATCCCGATATTTTGAAGAGTTGTTACAGAGAATTCGTGATATTCGCAGCAGTGAACGGATGTTATATCAAAAAGTAACGGATATTTATGCAACATCTATTGACTATCGCAAAAATGCTAAAGAGACTGATCTTTTTTTCAAAACCGTGCAAAACAAGATGCATTACGCGGTAACAGGTAAAACAGCGGCCGAAATTATAGTGGAACGGGTTAATAAAAATAAAAAGAATCTTGGTCTGACAAACTTTCCAGGTCACCATCCGATTGAAAGAGATATCTATATCGCAAAAAATTATCTTTATGAAGAAGAGCTGCAAATGCTTAATCGTATTATTGATGCCTATCTTTCTTTTGCTGAAATTCAAGCAATAAACGAGAAAGCGATGACAATGAAAGGCTGGGTCAAGAAGCTTGATGAGTACCTTACGTTGATGGGTAAAGGTATATTGAAAAATGCCGGCAAGGTAAGTATGGAACAAGCGCAGGGTAAGGCTGACGGGGAATTTGTGGAATATAAAAGAATAGAAGATAAAAAATATATCTCCGATTTTGACAAAATGGCTAAGAAATTACTAAAGAAAGGAAAAAGCTAAAATAAATTCTTAAAGTATGGTTTAATATGGGGAAGAAAATATGAGTTTAAATGAAGCAGATACAAGAGGAAACCGGATTTTCCCCTCTTGACACCCGACTATATGGTCTAGTATATTGAATTTATGGGTAAATCTTCTCTTACCGAAAGGCAAAAACAGCTTCTTGATGTGATATATAAATATATCAAAGACACAGGTTACCCCCCTTCTTTTGAGGAAATGAAAAGCAGCCTTGGTGTAGTTTCTAACCAATCAATACTCGATCTACTCGTTAAACTGGAAGATCAACAGCTTATAAAGCGTAACGAATCTCAAGCCAGAGGAATAGCTATTTTACCTTTAGGCTACGAGGTACTTGGTAAACCTCCTTTTGTTCCTTTTTTGGGCATTACCCATGCTGGCTCTCCGATTTCTGCTGTAGAGATTGGTGGGCAGTGGCAAACAATTTCACCTGATGTTGCCCGTTTGCAAGATGAAGTATTTATTCTAAAAATTTCCGGAGATTCCATGATTAATGCGGGGATTGAAGGTGGAGATATAGTTTTGGTTAAAAGTGCCAAAGAGTTTTCATCCGGAGATATAGTTTTGGCAGATGTGGATGGTGAAACAACTGTTAAAAGATTTATGTCGGAAGATAAACCGCCCTATTTGTACTTAAAACCAGAAAATCCCAAGTATGATATTATCTATTTTACGGAAAGGGTAACTTTGAAAGGTAAAGTTGTAGGTATACTTGGGAAGAGTAAAATCAATGGGTAATTAGGAAAAATAATTATGGGGAATATAATGGTAAACTATCAATCAGAAGAGGTAAATTTCACAAGTAAGACAAAAGGACCTTACTTTAAGAGTAAGGATATCCTTGTTTACAACGAAGATTTTTTGAAGATTACAGCCATTCCTAAATCTTGTATTGATCTAATCGTTACTTCACCGCCCTATAATGTTGATATTCACTACAATTCCCATGCTGATGATCTGACTTATGAGGATTATTTAGAATTTACTCAAAAGTGGATTAAGAAATGTTTTGACTTGGCAAAAAATGAAGGGCGTTTTTTACTAAATATTCCACTTGATAAAAATAAAGGCGGACAAAAATCAGTTGGCGCGGACATTACAAAAATTGCAAAAGATGTTGGTTGGAAGTATCATTCAACGATTATTTGGAACGAAGGAAACATATCTCGTCGCACCGCTTGGGGTTCGTTTATGTCTGCTTCCGCTCCTTATGTTATTGCTCCGGTAGAGTTGATTTTGGTTTTGTATAAAGATAGTTGGAAAAAAACAGGAGGGAGTAGAAAAAATGACATCACAAAGCAAGAATTTATGGAATGGACAAACGGGATATGGACTTTTAACGGTGAAAGCAAAAAGAAAATTGGTCATCCAGCACCATTCCCCATAGAGTTACCAAGAAGATGTATTAAGTTATTTAGTTTTATTGGTGATGTTGTTTTAGATCCATTTCTGGGTAGTGGAACAACACTGATTGCTGCTTCTTTAAATAACCGTAAGGGCCTAGGTGTAGATATCGATAAGGAATATTGTGATTTAGCCATTAAACGATTAAAACTTGAAGCAAAGATTGACCAAGAAAATCTTTTCTAATTAAGCAATGAATAATAAAAATAGTATATCCCAAGCAAGACTGATTATGGAGTTTTTTAAGAAAAACCCCAATCGGGATATTTCACATCCGGAAATAGTAGATTGGGCAACTGATAAATATAAGAAAAGAACAGGTAAAATCTTTCGCGATCCTGATCGCCAAATAAGACAACTGCACCAAAGTGGTTACCTTATTAAAATACGCACAGGAATTTATAGGTATGATCCACGATTTGTTGACCAACGCCAATTAGATAGTTTTACCCCTGCTCAAAAGAAAACAATTTTCGAAAGAGACAAATATAAATGTGTGCAATGTGGGATGGGAACCAGAGAAGGAGCAGTATTACATGTAGATCATGTGATTCCAAGAGATCAGGGTGGAAAATCTACTATCGATAACGGCCAGACGCTTTGTAGTCGCTGCAACTTTCTTAAGAAAAACCTAAAACAAACTGAATCCGGTAAAAAGATGTTTATCAGAATGTATAAATTGGCCAAAAAAGAAGGGCATCAGGAAGTATTAGCCTTTGTGACAGAAGTTTTAGAAGTTTATGAGAAACATAATGTAAATGGCCATATCGAATGGAAGAAATAAAATAAGCAGAAAAAGGCCAAGAAGAAAATAACTACATTCTCTCTGCCAGTGCCTACAAACCAGCAGGATCTGGATCAGATACAAACCACCGAGATCCAAAAGAGATTTTGGAAGAAATCCAGGAAGCAGAGAAAGAAATAGGTATTCAAACGAAAAATATTCAAGAACTTTAAAATAGCTCCTTGCATTTTCTTGGTTGTATTGCTAAAATATACAATGATATGTTAAAGCCATCCAAAGGATTAACACCGCCACAGCAAAAAATTATGGAACTTTTACGTTCTGCTCTAGCCCATGGGAGTACTTTATCTATGAGCGATATAGCAGATGAACTGGGTTTTGAATCTCCAAATGCAGTTTTTTACCATATCAAAACACTTGAAAACTTGGGTTTAATCGTTAGAGATGCTTCTGGAAAAGTTATACGAGTAAATTCTTTAGAGGATGCAACCGGAGCAGTTTCTTTCCTTCCACTTCTAGGAAGCGCAAGATGTGGTCCACCCATGGAACAGATAGTGGAAGAGTTTACTGAAAAAATGTTGCCAATTCCTCTTCGACTTCTTGGAAAGAATAGCAAAAGACAGCTTTATCTCATAACTGCAGTCGGTGATAGCATGTATCCTCGAATTCAGGATGGGGACATTATAATATTCGAACCAAATCCAGTACCTACCCCTAACTCCATAGTCGTTGCCCGGACTAGAGAGGGAGCAACAGTTAAGCGTTATAAAGAAACAGGAACTCAAATAATTCTTGAGCCGGAAAATCCGCAATATCAACCATTAGTTTTTGATAAATCTGCTAAGGACGAATTGTTTAATATAGATGGTGTAGCTGTGGGAGTTTTTAAACCTCAGCAAAACTTGGAAGGTGGTGAAATTTAATGAGTGGTCCATATCAATTAAATACGCAAAACGTAAATAGTTATGTATCCTGGGTCTCTGCTGGAGCCTATATCTTATCGAGGGATGGAACAACTGGGCATTATGTCGGTCGATCAGATGTTAATTTAGCTCAACGGTTGAATCAGCATGTTAATAATAATACCGGAAGGTATACTCACTTTTGGTTTGAAAACTCAAATTCAGCAAAAAGTGCTTTTGATCTTGAATGTCGCTGGTATCATGTTTATAATCCTTCTGATAATCAAAACCATCCAGATAGAGGGAATAATTCTGATTGGCAATGTCCAAATTGTAATATTTTTAATACTGGAAGGGGGTGGTATTAGTGAAGGGACTGAAAGCGGAAGATAGAGTTGCAAATTCTCTACGCAGAGCCGGAGCTAGCGTCCAGCAATCACCGGGAAGTCGTGGGTCTGCTGATGTGATTGCCAACTGGAAAAGCGGCAAAGAGTGGATGACACAGGTTAAATATTCTGGACTAGGAAAACCGGCGGGACTTTCTTCTAGAGAGCGGCAAAATTTGGTGTCTCGTGCAGAAAGAAATGATGCAACACCTATTTTAGCACAGGTTACGCCTACAAAAATTGAGTATACCTCTGCAAAAACAGGGAGGGGGTTAAAACCATAGTATGGCGAATAACAAACTCACAGGAGATTTAGGAGAAAAAGAGGTTTGCGAACTAATACCCTGTCCAAATTGTGGGAAGGAATTAGTTTTACTACCAGCAGGGTTTCCAATGTATGATATCCAATGTTCACGTTGTTTATTCCGTGCTCAGGTAAAAACTGTTAGCAATAAACCACAGGCTTCAATTTATGGAGCAGGTTGGGACATTTATGAAAAAGTTTTAAAAGCGGGACATCTATCACCTCCTTTATTTATAAACTTTAGATGGGAGACAAAAGCCGGTTTCCGCAGAGAAATAAGATTTTATCCGTTCATCGCTAAGGGCAATATTCAGAAATATCAGCTTTCTTCTACCGCAAGAAGAGCAAACTACAAAATGTTTAAATATGTAAAGCTAGATAGAATCCCGTATATGATTTTGCATACTTTACTTGATCCATTAAAAAGAAAATGAAAAATAATTGGCCAATTAAAAAATTAGGAGAATAAATCCGGGTAGCCACTTTCGATGTGGACTGACTTTGCACTTTGGATTACCAACACCTGACGTTAGATAGCTTTTATTTTGAGAACTTTTTGGCTCAAAAGAGAGTTAGATAATTGAAATAACTTGCAAAAAACTTACAAAATTGTGATATTATTTGCTTATGGCAATTGACTGGACGCATATTTATAAAAAATATAAAGGCCTTTGGGTAGCTTTAAAGCGTGATGAGAAGACTGTTTTGGCAAGTGGTAGAACTGCTAAATTAGTCTGGGATAAAGCACGTAAATTGGGTTATGATAAACCTATTTTAACCAGATTACCCTCTAAACTAACCTCATATGTTGGTTCTAATCAATGAAATTTAGATATAAAAAGTACGGCCCCGGAGTACTTCGTCCTGTAATTCCAATTGAAGTTATCAGACAAGATACAGAAGTTCCTTATGAAGTTTTAGTTGATTCAGGAGCAGATATTTGTATATTTGACGCACATATTGCTGAAATTTTACGAATAGATGTAGTTAAAGGAGAACGTCGAGAAGTTTCCGGTTTGACAGGTTTTCCGGAATTTTATTATCTTCACAATATTTCAATAAAAGTAGGGGGAATAGAATATAAAACTGAAGTAGGATTTATGTCTATGAGAGGTTCTGCTTATGGGATTGTCGGACAGAAAGGTTTTTTTGATAAATTTGTGGTAAAGTTCGATCTTCAAAAAGAAGATTTAGAATTAAAATCTAGATAAATGCCCAGTGCAAACAAAGATTGTGATTTTTGTAAATACAGGCAAGCTGTCAGTCAATTTGAGACATTCTAATCTGTGGACGGAGAGGGATTTGAACCCACGGCATCTGCAATGTGAATGCAGCGCTCTACCACTGAGCTATCCGTCCGAAACTTACACAATTTTAACATCCCCCCTCTTGCGTCACAACTTACTCCTTTGAGATAATCAAAAACATGGATCCGAATACTTATCCAAACTACGGAGAAGAGAAAGGTTTCTTTGATAAAATAGGCGGTTATTTTATAGAAATTATTGAAACAGTTGTGGTTTTTGTTGCGATTTTTTTCATGATATATTTGTTCGTTGCCCAATTCCACAAAGTGTCCGGAAACTCCATGCTCCCCACCTTTCACAATGGGGATTACATCATTACGGAAAAAGTAAGTTACAGATTTGGCACTCCTAAAAGGGGAGATGTTATTGTCTTAAAAAATCCCAGGGACGAATCACAAGACTTCATCAAAAGAATAATTGCCCTGCCCAAAGACACCATCAGACTGGAAAACAACACCATCTTTGTCAATGATGTCGCAATGAATGAAACCTATTTGCCTGCGGGAACCAAAACAGAAGATGGCTCCTTTTTATCCGAAGGTCAAACAGTCAGAGCCGGCCCTGACCAGTACTTTGTTATGGGTGATAATCGGCAGCATTCTTCGGATTCAAGGGAATGGGGAGGTGTGACCAAAAAAGAAATCATCGGGAAAGCTTTTTTTAGATACTGGCCGCCTCAAAGTATCGGATTTGTAAATAATAAGTAGCAACTAATTCTCTTTAAGGTTGAAATATCCGACAATAGCCTGACGGATATCCTCCAAGAGAGGTGTAGTTTTTTCCGGATTCCCTTCCAATACAAGCTCTACTTTTGCCCTTTGACCGGTTTGTGAACATTTCACTTGGGCCTTATCTACTTTATTTGACAAAGTCGAAGTCAGATCGTTTTGTACCTTGTCCAGCTGTTCCGATAATATATGCATTGTTTCAACAACAGCTGATCTTTTGGGCCCAATCCCCTGTTGTGCTCTCAATCTTCTGACTAACTCTTCCGTGCCACGGACCGACAGGTTTCTTTTCAACACCTCCTTATAGGCGTTAATTACCAGATGAGGGTCTTCCAAAGCAGCCAGGGCCCTTGCATGACCTTCTGTGGTGGCACCGGACATTAAGGCATCTTTTAAGGCATCGGGCAAGGTCAGCAGTCTGATTGTATTGGAGATATAAGAAGGACTTTTGGACACTCTTTCGGAAATCTCCGAATTAGTCAAGCCAAACTCGTCCATCAGCCTTCTGTATGCTTGTGCGCGCTCCAAGGGATTCAGATCAATTCTTTGTACATTTTCCACAATTGCCATCTCAAACATACCTTGCGGAGTAGTTTCACGGATGATGACCGGTACTTTGACGAGTCCCACCACTTTTGAGGCTCTCCATCTTCGCTCACCGGCAATTATTTGATAACCGGCGGGTGTTTTGGCAACCACCAAAGGCTCCAGTATGCCGTGTACTTTGATAGAATCCGCCAGCTCCGCTAAAGATTCGGGGGTGATTAAACCTCTTGGCTGCAAAGGATTAGGCTGCAAAAGGTCTATTTCCAACTCGTAGATAGATTCTTCCATTATTTAAATAACATTAATTAAAGTCTTATTTAATCTCTTTTTAAACTCCACTTTGCCGGTAATGGTGGCAAATATGGTATAGTCTTTGCCTTGCTTTGTGCCGGCTCCCGCATAAAATTTATTGCCCTTTTGCCGAGCAATAATATTGCCCGGAATAACTTTTTCCCCACCATACTTTTTAACGCCCAAACGCTTTGAAATAGAGTCTTTATTTTTTCTGGTACTTCCGCCGCCTGTTTTATGTGCCATGTATGTTTGGTTTGATTCTAATAGTTGTGAAAATTTTAGTCAATACTTCAATTTTTCACAGATAAAATCAAGGTGGTAAATTTGGGCCTTATTCCCGTTGTCCTTCTGTAATTGGCTTTTGCGTGATACTTGCTGACTCTAATTTTCGCGCCCTTTTTGTTTTCTACAAATTTTAAAGTAAGTTTTTCCTTAAGATAGGGCTTTCCCAGATGCAATTTTCCATCTTTTGCCAACAGCATGACGTTTGCCTCAATGTCCAAACCTTCCTTTCCCCGGTAATCAACATTAAAGGGAATGTTTGGCAAAACTTTATATTGTTTTCCACCTATTTCACAAACTGCGTAACTTAACATGGAGATGATTTTACCTCTCTTGAGATTGGGAGTCAACCCCGCTAAGCGGGGTCAACCCTTTTCCCAAACTTCCAAGCCGATGAAACCAATCCTAACAGCATGAAAGTTGAAATCAAAGAACTGCCACCATACGAAATAAGCGGCAGAGTGATACCTGTGATTGGCAGTAATCCTATGTTCATGCCTATATTGACGGAGGTTTGAAATAAGATCATAGATACTACTCCTACTATGGCCAAGACATTCGCCGGATCAGCTATTTTACCTGTTAGCATCAAACAATAGCCTATCAGAAAAAGATAGAGAGAAAGAATCAGAGTCGAGCCTAAAAAACCTAATTCTTCCGCAATGGATGCAAAAATAAAATCAGTCCTAAACTCCGGCAGAAACTGCAGCCTCGATTGCGTCCCTCTTCCCAATCCCCGACCCCAAAGCTGACCGGAGCCCACGGCAATAGTTGATTGAATCTGGTTATAACCGTACCCCAAAGGATCTGATTGAGGAGTAATAAAACTTATAATCCTTTGTCTCTGATAATCCCGCAGGGCCGTCCAACTGATAGGCAGTACAAAAAAGGCAATTAACACCATGACGATAATTTTTCTCAAAGAGATGTTTGTACTGACTAACATTCCCAGCCAAATGGCTGCAATGGTTAATGCTGAACCTAAATCCGGTTGTCTGAATATCAAAATAAAAAAGGGTAGTATCCAAAGTAAGCTTTTGCAGATATTTCTCCATGTAGGCAAATTAGTCGACCAAAAATTCGCCAAAAATAAGACGAGAACCGGTTTGGCAAATTCGGATGGCTGGATATTGATAAATCCTAAAGGAATCCATCTGACCGATCCCCTTGTTTCTATTCCCAAAATTAACACTACAATTAAAAGGAAGGCCACTGAAAAATATGCGGGTTTACTCAAGCTCGTCAAATAATGAATATCCAACTGTGAAACTAAAAAAAACAACAATAAGCCCAAAATACAAAAGATTGTCTGCTGCAAAGCAAGCTCTTTCGAAGATGAAAAAATTACCAAAATTCCAATACTGACAATCAGGATACTGACCAGGGTAATTTGCCAGTTAACCAACTTAAGCTTGACCATTTTCTACTTTGATAACAGTGAGTTTCTCTTCTTTTGTAATAGAAACAGAAGCTGTACCGACTAGAATTTGCTTTTCAAAATCTTTCGGCCAATTGGGAGCGGTAATCTTTGTTTTATCTGCCAAAGTCAGATTCTGCTGCTTCCTTAACTGCTGTATCTCCCTAATTAAATCCCTGGCTATCCCTTCTTCTTTTAACTCTTGGGTAATGTTTGTATCCAGCTCCACTGTCGGTTCTTTGCTCGAGGACTTTTTGTATTCAACTTTCTTTACGTTTAATTCTTCAGCCAGTAATTGTTCTAAATCTTTTTCCAATTTTGCGATCGTTGAATATGTTAATGAGGCTAACGGTTGTCTAAGCTTTATACTTGCAGCCTTTCTTTTAGCATGACCCGCCTCAACTATTTTTCTGACTCTCTGCATATCTTCAATAAGATTTTTATCCAGCAGACTGTTGTCACCTTCCGGAAAATCTTGAAGATGCACGGATTCCTCCCCTGTTAAATTTTTAAAGATTTCTTCCGCAATAAATGGGGCGATTGGAGCCAACAGTTTGGAATAGGTAACCAACACTCCCAAGAGCACGCTTAATGCGATATTTCTATCTTGTTGGTTCTCACCACTTATTCTATCCCTGCTTCTTCTGATATACCAGGTAGACAAATCATTAACTATAAATTCCCGAAGTAACTTCACAATTGTTGAAGTATCAAAACTTTCATAGCTTGTCTTTAGATCTAAAACCAACTCCGTTAATCTGCCTAAAATCCATTTATCCAAAACCGTCAAAGATTCTTTAGCCTCTGCTGTTTCCTTAGAGTCACAATTCCAACCAAACGTATTGGCATAATCTACAAAATATTTATAGCAGTTCCACAAAATTAGCAAAAACCCTCTTGTTGTCTCCGGTACCCCATCATTAGAAAAATTTACATCTTCACCTTTCATAATAGGAGAGCCTAAAAGATAAAGCCTTAAAGCATCTCCCCCGAACTTGCCCATCACTTCCCTGGGATCAGGGAAATTTTCGTAGTTTTTACTCATTTTCCTGCCATCAGTACCGAGCATCACTCCTTCCACCAACACATTTTTAAAAGCAGGCGAATCATATAGCGCTGTTCCTATCACATGTAATACATAAAACCAGGCCCTAATTTGACCTGTATATTCGGCAATAAAATCAGGCGGGAAAAAATCCTCCAGCTTTAAATCTTTTTCAAATGGAAAATGTCTCTCTGCAAAAGAGGCTGATCCGGCTTCTATCCAGGAATCTAACACCTCCGCAACTCTTTTGGCCATTTGGCCACAACTTGAGCACTTGATCTCCACCTCATCAATATCCGGTTTATGTAAATTTGTAATCTTTTTACCGGATAATTCTTCAAGTTCCCTAACAGAACCCGGCACTGTTCTCTTCCCGCATACACACTCCCAAACAGGAACAGGAGATCCCCAGTATCTGTTTCTTGAGATGTTCCAATCCGGGGCCGCCTCCATGCTTTTGGCAAATCGCCCTGTTTTAAAGTGTTTTGGAAACCAATTAATAGCCTCATTATTTTTAAACAGTTGAGGTTTTATTTTTTGGACATTAACGTACCATGCATCTTTAGGTGCGAAGTAGAGACGAGTTGCACACCTCCAGCAGTGGGCTACGGAGTGAGTATAATCATCCAATCTATAAATTAACCCTCTTTCCTGCAAATCCTCCAATACCCTTTTATTAGCATCCAGATAATGTAACCCTGCAAATTGAGCCACATTATCCAAAACTACCCCCTCTTCATCCAAGTGCATCACCATTTGGATATTTTCTCTTTGCAAAACCTTCAAATCTTCCTCACCATAAACTGCCAAAGTCACAACACCTGTGCCTTCCAAAGCAGTAACAAACTCATCACCAACAATAATAAAGGCTCTCTTGCCCGGCTCTATTTTGTAAAAAGAATAATGGGGAACAAATTCTTTCCCTACCAACTCACTACCTTTAAATTCCTTTACAATCTTATACTTTAGTTCATCTTTGAGTATTTTCAACGTGGGTTTTGCCAAAATATAATTTTCTTTACCCTGACTTACCTTGACATAAGTTAATTTTGGATTCACAGCCAGCGCAGGCGTAACAATTTTATTCCAGGGAGTTGTTGACCAAGCCAGAACATAAGTTTGGGGCACATCTTTTAGCTGGTATTTATAAACTGCCGTGGACTCTGTAACATCTTTATAATTATCCGCGTCCATGGCAACTTCAAAATTGGAAATTGGGGTAGCGCAATGCGGACAATATAAAGAAACCCTCACACCTTTATATATCAGGTCTTTATCATACATCTTTCTGAAAACCCACATCACAGATTCCATGTATGGCAAATCCCAGGTTTTATAGGCATTTTTAAAATCAACCCACCTGCCTATATGTTCTATATACCATTCCCATTCGGAAGAAACCTCATTTACGTAAACTAAACATTCTTCAATAAAAATCTTCACTCCTATTTTTTCTTCAATGTCCTTTTTCCGCTTGATATGAAGTTTTACCTCAACTTTATTTTCAATGGGAAGTCCGTGTCCATCCCATCCCCAAACGCGTCTCACCCTATACCCTTTCATAGTCCAATATCTTCCGAAAACATCCTTTGGGATACTGGAAAGCAGAGAACCATAGTGAGGTGTACCGGTCACAAAAGGAGGACCATCTAAGAATGTCCATCTTTTATTCTCCGGCCGTGACTCCACAGATTTTTCGAAAGTATTATTTTCTTTCCAAAACTTTAGGATTTGCTCCTCAAGCTCTGCAAAATTAACTTTTGAAGAAACAGCTCGAAATTTCATGAGGTAATTTTAGCAGAATATGAAAGTTGTGACTAGCGGTTAGAACGCAAAAACGCAGGAATTTCCAAATTATCTTCCTCGTCTCTGACCACTTCTTCTTCGGTTTCAGAAACTGTTTGAGGAGTTGGGGCTTCCTCTACTTCTTCCTCTTTCTGCCATGGCGTAGCTGCATTTTGTAAAGGAGCAGAGCCAATCCCCGTACCTATATAATCTCGTAACTTCCTCCTTGTCTCGTCAAAGCCGGTGGCAATAACCGAAAGTTTTACCTGATCCAACTGATCTTCCTTAATTGTTGCGCCAAAGATAATGTTGGCATCCGGATCTGCTGCTTGAGCAATAATTTGTGCCGCCTCATTCACTTCCGCCATAGACAGATCAGGCCCTCCGACAATATTAAACAACACTCCCTTTGCCCCCTCAATTGAAACTTCGAGTAATGGAGATGCAATTGCCATTCTTGCAGCAGCTGCGGCTCTGTTTTCACCACCGGCAACTCCAATACCCATCAAAGCAGATCCGGCAGAAGACATCACTGCTTTAACATCTGCAAAATCTACATTAATTAGGCCGGGCATGGTGATTAAATCTGAAATCCCCTGTACTCCCTGACCTAAAACAGAGTCTGCCAATCTAAACGCATCCTGCAAAGTGATATTTTTATCAACTGTCTCAAGCAATCTTTGGTTCGGGATAATAATCAAAGCGTCAACTTTATCTTTAAGTTTTTCAATCCCTTCTTCGGCAACAACCATTCTTCTTGTGCCTTCAAAAGCAAATGGTTTTGTAACAACAGCCACTGTTAAAGCGCCTAGACTTTTGGCAGTCTGTGCAACAAGAGGGATAGAACCTGTACCCGTACCTCCGCCCATACCGGCTGTCAAAAAAACCATATCCGCATCCTGCAGCACATCCTGCAGTTTCTGAATGGATTCTTCTGCGGCCTGTCTGCCTATTTCCGGATCCCCTCCTGAACCCAAACCACGGGTTAGTGTTTCACCAATTTGAACTTTTGTTGGAGATTGATTGCTCATTAAAGCTTGAGCATCGGTATTGACAGCTACAAATTCCACCCCCTGAATTTGCTGAAGTGCAATCATGGAGTTAATGGAGTTGGATCCACCGCCACCCAATCCGACAACTTTAGTCTTGGCAAATCTTTGTAGATCAGGTTTAATTAACATATTGCAGAATATAACAATTCCTATTATTAATATCAAGCCCTTAAAAAGGCTACGGCAGAAATGATTTTACCAATGCTACTGCCTTTTGAATCATTCCCCTAAAAGGCAGATTACCTGAAAATACCGGCAATCGTATTTCCGAACCCGAACTTTGAGTTGCGCCATACATAATTAGACCGGCAGATGATGCAAATGTTGGGGAATCAATTTCTTCAATCATACCCGATAATCCGTCAATCTGTCCTATTCTTGCGGGAAAACCCAAAACATATTTTGCCTGATCCATTGCTCCCACAGTCAAAGCTCCTCCTCCACAAATCACCAAACCTGATGGTACTTGTGTCCCAAATCCGCTTTTTTTGATCTCTTTGCCCACATACTTGAATATTTCCTGAAGCCTGGGTCTGATAATCCCGTCAACCACCGCTTTCTTAGATATTTTTTGTATATCTTCCACTATCCCCAAAGCCTTAATATCCAGAATTTCTTCCTCTTTTCTCTTGGTTGAACTGCTTTTTGCCTCTTCTTCCCTTTCATCTGATAATGCGGGCAATTTGGGCAAGTGCCCCAAAGACATTTTGATTTTTTCTGCTGATTCCAAAGATATTCGCAGTCCAACAGCCATATCTGATGTGATATGACGTGCTCCAATTGGAATCACCGCGGAATATGCAACCGACCCGTCTATAAAGACAACTACATCTGTTGTTTCACCGCCAATATCAACCAACACTACCCCCAATTCTTTCTCGGTATCCGTCAAAATAGCAATTGATGCGGCAATACCGGAAAAAACCAATTCCGTCACCTCTATCCCCACCTCTGACACACACTTGACAAGATTTCTCATTGAGGTTGAAGAACCTGTAATAATGTGAGTTTCGGTTTCCAGTCTCACACCGGTCATGCCAATCGGGTCTTTGATACCCTCTTGTCCGTCAACGGTAAAAGTTCTTGGAATAACGTGTAATATTTCTCTTGAGGATGGCAGAGGGATGGCTCTGGCTGCCTCGTTGACTCTGTGAATGTCACTTTCTCTAATCTCCCCCTCCGGTTCTGAAACAGCAACAACTGCATGTTGATTAACACTCTCAATTTGAGGACCTCCAAGCGAGACAAAGGACGATGAAATAGAATATCCTGCCATTCTTTCTGCCGCCTCAACTGACTCGGTAATAGCAGAAACTGCTTCCACTATATCCACAACCTGATTTCTTCTGACACCTTTTGAAGGTGTAGAGGAAACACCTATTAAATTGATTTTTCCACCCTCATCAATGGAAGCAATGAGAGTTGCTATTTTTGATGAACCAACATCTATTCCGCAGACAATTTTATCTTTAGCCACAATTCCTTTCTATATATAAACTGTTAAAGAGAACTTGTTCATCCTTAGCCATTTTTTTTAGGGGCAAACCTCACAACGGGTTTATCAAATCTTAAATCGATAAACTCCAACCTGCTTTGGTCTATTTTAGCTTGCTCCAGGATTAATTGTAAAGATGCAAGTTGAATATCAATCTGTTCTGTTAGTTTAAATATAATTTTTGGAACAGTACCTGTGACCAAAAACTCACCCGTAGCAATTTTGGAGAGTTTGCTGTCAATTCCAAAGGGTCCAATTTTGTTTAAAATCTTCAGCGCATTTATGATATAAACGCCTAAATTCTCCCCCAGATTCAAACTGCCCTTATATATCAGTATTATTGGTAAATCTCCAGCCAAATCCCCTTTTGAAAAGACTTTGCCCTCCCCATCCACCAAAAAAATATCCGTAGCGGAGGGTGTGGCAATATTCTCCAGATTGGACGAGGCAGTTGCTTCATAAATTGGCAGCGGAATTAATTTGGCTTCTGCCTTCCTGCCTATAATTGTTAGTTCCATTCCATTGGGAAATTTTTTTGCAAAAATTATTGTCTTTATACAATAAAATTTATTTTTTAATTTTTTCTCTACATTTTTACTGTTAAAAAAAATGGTGTTTTGACTAACAATTTCGGAATCTTTTTTAATCTCCTCATTATTACCAAGACAATCTAAAGACTCTGTCTTTAAACTTATATTTTTTATTTTAAAGAGAGAAGAATTGAAAAAAAAATAAATAGCTAACAGTATCAATATAAACAAAGCGAAAATAAAAATTTTTTTTAGCAAATTTCTCTTTGAGTTGTTGTTTTTTCTCCTAAACATAATGTCTTAAAAATTAATTACTAAAAACTTTGAAAGCTTTTGACAAAAGTATAGTTTCCAATGCTAATCTTTTGGGGGCATCTTTAATAAAAATTTCTTTTGCCTGTTTTCCATTTTTTTCAAAAATTATTTTTTCTTTTAAAATTTTTTCCAGACTATCAATGAGGATTTTGGGAGATAACTTTGTTTGAGGAATCAGCAGAATAGTTCCTAACTGTTCAAAAAATCTTGCATTGTTAAGTTGCTCTTTTTGATAGGGGATTGGTATAACCAGAGCACTTTTTTCCAAGAAAGTAACTTCAGAAAGCGTATTGATCCCTGCCCTGCAAACTAACACATCAGAAAACTTCATGACATTACCTACTTCTTCTCCAATCCAATTTTTCACCAGATATCGTTTATTTTGTAATTTAGACAATCTTTCAAAATCTCCAAAAACGGATTCACCTGTTTGATGAATTACATAAAATTTTTTTAAGAGACTTACCAAAGTATTCTCAATGCATTGGTTAATTATGTGTGATCCCTGAATGCCTCCTGTTATGAAAATCACCGGAGTTTTATCTTTTTTGGCATTTAAGAAGAACCTGCTGTAGTCTTTATCCATTTTCCCCAAGGTTAGAATTTCTTTTCTTAAAGGATTACCTGTGACCGTTGTGATCTTGTCCGGCAAAGTTTTAGTCTCTTTAAATGAGACGGCAATTTTGTCCGCAAAATGGGAGCTGATCTTGTTTGCAAGCCCCATTTGAAGGCCTTGCTCATGAATAATAATTGGAATAGATAAAAGCCAACCACAAACAACAATAGGTAATCCTACATATCCCCCAAAAGACAAAATTACATCCGGTTTCTCCTTCAATAATATAAAGAACGCCTGCACAAACCCAACGGGAATTTTTAATAAAGAAACTATTGAATAAACGGAAATATATCTTTGTAATTTACCGGCAATTAAAGGAATAAATTTGATATTGAGAGCAGGAAAAACTCCCGATTCAAAAGACTGCACATTTTGTCCTTCCATGGTGGAATTTCTCCCCACATAGACAATCTCTATCTCTTTCTCCTTTTTCAGTTCCTCGCATACCGCAACTGCCGGCGTTAAATGAGCTCCTGTTACCAAAATTTTTACATCATTATTCATTTCTACATTTTAACACGGCTAATCTTAATCCTACCCTAGGTTTGAAGATATATTTAGAAGTATCCCAACAGCTGTGAGGTTCAAAAGCACAGCAGAACCGCCGTAGGAGATGAAGGGTAGCGGAACTCCGGTTAGAGGCAGTAGGGCAACCATTGAAGAAAGATTGATAGCAGCCTGTATGCCCAACCACGATGTCAACCCGAGCGCCAAAATTTGTCCAAACCTATTAGGGCAGTTTTGGGAAATTTTAATACCTCTTAAAATAATGATTATAAATAAAGCAATTAAAAAGGCGGATCCTAAAAAACCAAGTTCTTCCCCAATAATTCCGAAGATTGAGTCTGTTGTAACTTCGGGAATGTATTCAAATTTTTGTCGTGAGTGACCTAAACCCAATCCAAACAAGCCTCCCGAACCTAAAGCAATTAGAACTTGAGAAATATGATAGGAAAAACCTTGGGGATCGGAAAATGGATCCAAAAAAGAGAGTATTCTTTTGCTTCTATAGCTTGATGTTAGAACCAGCGTCACAAAAGCCAAAACTCCAACAGGGAGTATCAAAAAAAAATGCAGGACCGGAGCACCTGCACCAAAATATATAATTAAAGAGGTGGCAACAAACACAATTGTTGAACCTAAATCTTTTTGTAAAACTGCAGTAATTAATGTAACAATTCCGATTAACACTAACAGAGGGAGTATTCTGATTCTCTTTTCAAAGACAAAAGCAAGGAATATCACCCCGGTAAGCTTTATGATTTCAGCGGGCTGAACTGTACCTGGCCCAATCTTTAACCATCTGTGAGCTCCGCCGCCGGAAACCCCCAAAGACGGTATAAAAACTGCAACAAGAAGCAGCAGGGATACCAAGAGGAGCGGCAAAGCCAATTTTTTAAAATTTAAATAATTAAATCTGGAAAAAAAAAGCAGAGAAAGAAATCCCAAAAACACCCAGATTATCTGTTGCCTGATGTAATAATAGCTATCTTTGAAATCATTTAACCCTTGAATTGAAGATGCATCATAAACCATCACCAGGCCAAAAACTACCAAAACTCCAATCGTAGAAAGAAGAGTTAAGTCCAGTTGTTGTTTTTGTGAGTACAGTGTCGCTTTTGATTGATTCTTCATTTGGAAAGTAAGGCTATCCACAGACCAAAAATAGCAAACAGTCCCTGTATTAACCAAAATCTGGTCACAATTTTAGCTTCCTCCCAACCAAGGTATCTAAAATACATATGAAGGGGAGATATTGATAAAATCTTTCTCCCGAATATTTTTTTGGAAATTATTTGCATTAATGACGATGCAACAATTACCACAAACATTCCCCCGATTATTGCCAATGCCAAGATTTTCCCTGTTAAGAGGCCAACCACTGCCAATGTCGCTCCAAAGGCGAAACTTGCCGCATCTCCCAAAAAAATCCTTGCCGGCCAAACATTAAAATAAAGATATGCAAAAAGAGCACCTATCCAAATTCCGATAAAGGAGGCTAGTGTCAGATCCAGCGCAACAGAAGCCAAAGCCAAAAATGCAAATAAACAAATAAGTAATAATCCTGCTGATAAACCGTCTAATCCATCCGAGATATTATAAGCGTTGGCAAACGAAACAATCACAAATGCCGCAAGGGGAATATACCATGCCCCGATAATGAAATTCCCCAAACCTGTAATATACAGGTTATTGATACCTGCAATAAAGTACAGAAATGAACCTATAATCAAGGCTAGTAACCCTTGAACAATTAGCATTTTCTTTCTATCCAAACCTAAAAATTTACCCCTTCTTCTTGTAACCATTAACTTAATATCATCTACTAAACCTAATGTTCCGAAGGAGAGTAGGGTAAAAAGAAGAATCGTCAAGCTGATTTTATCTACCGAAGTACTTATAAATGCGTAACCAATACTCAAAACAACTAATACTAGTATCAGCAGTATTCCACCGCCGGACGGGGTGGTCTCGTCTTGTTTCATTAATCTATCGTGGATGGGAGTTTCACTATTTTTATCAGTCTGAATCGCTCTTTCAAATTTTCTTTTTAGAAAGTACAAAAGATCAATAACAGGAACCATGCATATACTGGTAGTGACAAAAGATAATAGGACTAAACCCAAAAGTTGAGTCATAAATTTTAATTCTTTCTAGCAATCCTTTTTACTACTTCATCCAATCTAACTGAACGGGAACATTTTATCAGACAAACGTCTCCTTTACCCAAAATTTTAAGCAGTTTGGAAACAAGTTGGGAATTTAGCATATTTGATTCAACTCTTTCTTCCCAAAAACCAAGACTTGTTAATTCTTCCGCGATGACCTTAATAGAACCTTGTCCTAAGAAAATAAAATCCAACTTCTCTTTGTAAATCTTTTCCGCAATTTTTCTGTATTCATCAGCAGAATAGTTGGGATCAATCATTTCTCCCAGTACCAACATCCTTCTTCTGGCCGGTATTTGTACTAGAGTATCAATGGCAGATTCTACTTCAATTGGAGTTGCGCTGAAGGTATCATCCAAAATATAAGAACCATTTGGTCCTAAAAGTAATTGGAACTTGTGATCTTCCGGCTCAACAGATTCTAATGCAATTTTTATCTTGGTGAGAGGAATTCCATGAATGACCCCCAAACCAGCTGCTGCCAGCGCCGGATAAATTTGGTGCAACCCAAGGGCTGGAAGCTCAACTTTAACTCTTTCTACTCCCAGGTTTAACTCGAAATTGGTTCTGAAATTTTCAATTCTGACGTTTGCTGCCCATACAGTACAATTTTGAGGATCCGTACCATAATAAACCACTTGAGAGGGGACTTGTTGAGCCAGTTTCTTACTATTTATATCATCCCAATTAAGAATTACTATGCCATCATTTGGAAGAAAAGATAAAAGTTTGCTTATTTCCGCTTGTTCGGAAATGATTCTGGTCAAAATAACAACTTTAGGTTTCACTAATGAATGGTAGAAATCTGCCTCTCCAGCTGAATCTGCTCCCATTTCCAAAACTGCTTTTTGAAAAGATGGATTTAACTTGAGCAATGTTTGAGGGATGTTGGTTACTGAATCTTTATTTGCTTCAGTTGTTATTGTTTTGTATTTTTGAGAAAGAACAGCTTGAGAAAGTCTAACAGTTGTTGTTTTGCCTAAAGACCCGCAAACAGCAACAAACATATCCTGGGGATAAAGTTTAACATACTGTTTGGAAAGATAATATTTCAGGAAAGTTACCGGCCTTTTAAAATGAGGGAATCTATCTTGTATTGCAATCATTTATGATTCTTTTTCGATGTCTGCGCCCAGACTTCTTAATTTACCGACAACATCCTCATATCCCCGTTCAATCAGTTCCGCTTGATTTATGGTACTCTTACCTTTAGCAATCAGGGCGGCCAAAACTAAAGCCATACCGGCTCTTATATCGGGAGTCTCCAGCATTCTTCCCCTAAGTTTGGTAGGACCTAAAACAAATACTCTATGCGGGTCGGCAAGATTGATTTTTGCTCCCATAGAAATCAATTTATCCACAAAAAACATTCTAGACTCATACATCCAGTCGTGGCACAGAGTCATACCTTTACTTTGAGTTGCCAAAACAATTGCAGCACTCATTAAATCTGTCGGAAAACCCGGCCAAACATTAGTGGTAATTTTAGAAACTGCCTTTAGTTTGTCTGAAAAAACAGTAAGGGTATCTCCTTTGGAATCAATCTCAATCCCAAAACGTGAAAGAGGTTCGAAAATTGGATCCAATTCAGTATTATCCAAACCCCTGATAGTAACCTTACCACCCGTAATCGCAGCTGCGATAGCATATGTCCCAACTTCAATAAAATCTATACCTATCTTAAAACGAGTTCCAGACAATTGCTCCACACCCTCAATCAGAAGGGTATGCGTACCAACTCCCTCAATTTTTGCACCCATCTTAAGTAACATCGAACATAAGTCTAAAATATGCGGTTCAACCGGACAGTTTTTCAAAATAACCTTTTTACTCCCCAAAACGCATGACAAAATCAAATTCTCGGTGGCTGTGACGGAAGACTCTGTTAGAAAAACAGTAGCGGAAGTTGCTCCCTCCATAAGTTGAAGAGAGTATTTAAGATCATTTTTTTTTAAGGTGGCGCCCAACTTTTTTAAGCCTGCCAGATGAACCCCGATACTTCTTTGGCCAATGATATCTCCTCCCGGATGATAAAAATTAACTTTTCCTTTCCTTGCTAAAATAGCACCCACCAAAACTATTGAACCCCGAAGTTTTGTCATGAGAGTTTGGGGTAAATTAACAGTTTTAATATCTTTCGCCCTAATAATAAGTTTAGACCCCTCTCTTTCTACCAAAACTCCCAATTTTTTAAGAATCTCCACTAAAATCTCCACATCGCGGATATTGGAAATATTTTCCAAAACAACCTCATCCTTGGTCAAAAGAGCTGCGGAAACACAAGGAAAAATAGAGTTTTTATTTCCTGAAACTCGGGTTTCTCCATCCAACCGATGTCCTCCGTTAATTATGTATCGCATATTCACTCCATTTCCAGCTTTTTACCTCCCGCAATTTGATACTTCATACTTACTCCGTATAATCATTCTTTTGCTTTTATCTTAAAAACTGCTGATAGAATTATATGCTTTTTAAAGCTTAAACTTTCAGAATTTATTTCCCCTATTTCTGAACCTTGACCTAATACTTTAATACTTTTTACTAATTTTTGCAAAACAGTGCTCACCAAAAGATTTCCGCCGATGCTCCCCGGAATACCCTTGAAACTCTCCGCTGAAAGATTTTGTCTTTCCAACTCTTCGGCGAATTTACCCAAACTAACACCGGAATCCACTTCAATCAAAGCCTCTTCCACACCCACCCCGAATCTTGATACTTTGCCCTTAACCGAAATTGTTTGGATATTTTTAGTTCTGTTTTTTATTACCAATCCCAAAAATCCCTGATCCGAAATCATCATTTTAGTTCCGGTTCCAAACAAAAAATAGGGAAGGCGTAAATCTCTACACATTTTAATAATTTTCACCAATTCCCCGGTGGTAAAGGCGATAAAAAATAATTTAGCCGGCCCACCAACATTCAAGGCACTATAATTACTAATAGGTTCATCGAATTTAAATTTGTCATGACCAAAAGAATCAATTATTAATTTGAATTTGTTATCCATTTAGAGCTTTTTTTACTGCTTCAAAATCAGACCAGGGAATTTCTTTTCTCCCATCCAAATTCATCGATGTTTCGTGCCCTTTTCCAAAAATCCCCACTACATCTCCTTTTCTGGCCAAATCATTTACAACGAGGCTGATAGCTTTTTGTCTGTCATGTGTTATAAATAAATTTATCCCTTCCTTTAACCCCATCTTTTTCGCGCCTTTTGTAATCTCTACATTAATTTGTTCTATCTCTCCTCTGGGATCTTCTGCTGTTACCACAACTATATCTGCTTGCCTGGCAGCAATCTCACCCATTAAACTTCTTTTTTCAACATCTCTTTTCCCTGCTGATCCAAATACTGCAATCAATCTACCTGAAGTTTTGGGTCTTAAGGCTTGAAGAGCTTGTAACAGCGCATTTGGTGTATGTGCAAAATCAATAAAGATTTTTATACCCTTATTATTTTTAATCTCTTCCATTCTGCCAGTTATTCCACCAAATCTTTCCAATGCTCTTTGGGCAATTTTTCTATCAATATCCAAAACGAACCCGCAGGCCAGTGCTGCCAAAGCATTCTCCAAATTGTAATCACCAAAAATTTTTAAATTTAGCCTGATCTGCCTCTGACTAAAATCTCCTTTATCTAATCCAAAAGTAATTAGTTTACCGCTTTTTTTTCCTAAAACTTCCCTTAAATTATCATTCACTATGGCAAATTTGACATTCTTAAGTAGGAACGTTTTTACATTAAGGTAATTTTCAAAAGTTTTGTGGTAATCCAAATGTTCATGTGTGATATTTGTCACAACACCAACATCAAATTTAATACCCCAAAATCTATATTGATCCAAAGCATGTGAAGTTACTTCCAAAATTAAATATTTATCACCTGAAACTTTGGCTTTCTTGGCAAGTCTTTGCACCGCAAACGGATCAGGAGAAGTAACATGAAAACCTGGAGCATTAATAGTAGAGATCATAGAAACTTTTTTCCCCGCCACTTTAAGTATTTGATAAATCATGTTTACGGTGGTGGTTTTCCCGTCTGTTCCGGTAACTCCAATCACTGTAAGTCCCCCTCCTACTTTTAGTCGCCTTGTAGGGAAACCATATACTACATTTGCCAAAAAAGCTTTTGGTAAATGATAAAAAATATTAATAATTTTTTGCGGAAGAAATTTTTTGGCTATCTTCCTTATCAGATTCATGAGGCTAATTATAACGTCCACGTTACAAGAAGTGAACGATGTAATCGTAAACGATTATAACGCATCGCGTTATGAGTCGCTACATGCCTCTCTTGCAGATAAGAAGCGACGCGATGTAATCGCAAGCGATTATACATTATTGCCGCACTTACTCGTCCGGTGCAATTTTATAATATGTAAAAAGTTCTTTGGCAATTTCAAAAAAGGTTGGAGCAGCGGTTTCCGAACCATATATGGATGATGAGGGTTGATCGAAACGTACCAACATGACAAATTTTGGATGATCGGCTGGTGCAAATCCTACAAAAGAGGCTATAGTTTTATTGGGATCATAATGTCCTGCTACCGGAATTTGGGCAGTACCTGTTTTACCGGCTATTTTAAATCCTTTTGGCTTGGCAAATTTTGCCTCCCCTTCTGAAACTGCCGCCACCATCATTTCTTTAACCTGCTGGGCAGTAGATTCTTTAATAACTTCTTTTATCACTTTAGGCTTGATTTCAAAAACTCCATTCTCATCGGAAATTTTATTGACAACATGGGGCTCCATTAATTTTCCCCCATTGGCAATTGCTGCTACAGCTTTAACCATTTGTATACCTGTTACAGCAATTCCCTGACCAAAAGATGCTGTTGCCAAGTCTATTTCTCTCCACTCTGCTCTTGCTCTAATATCTGATGAGAAATCATCTTGTAAGTCTATATTTGACGGAGTACCCAAACCAAAATCTTCAAGATATGAGTAAAACTTATCTAACCCCAATTTTTTACCCGCAAAAACCATTCCTATATTATCAGAGTGTACTATCACATCACGCATGTTGGTATTAGGGAAATACTTATTATTCCAGGTTCTCAAGATAAATCCCCCAATTGAGGTTGGCCCTTGGCAAATATCACACTCTGTATCCGGCTTAACCGCTTCTTCATTTAAGGCCGCTGCCATGACCAAAACTTTAAAAGTTGAACCGGGTTCATAAAGATCTGCAACTATCGGATTCTTGTAGTATTCTTTTGGGTAATTAAAATAATTTAGCGGATCATAGTTTGGAAAAGAAGCAAGGGCCAAAATATTACCTGTTTTTGGTTCCATGACAACTGCTGATGCGGATTTTGCTCCATATTTTTCAAGACCATTTTTGAGAGCTTGCTCCACAATAAATTGAACAGATCTATCAATATTTAAGATTAAATCCTTACCGTTTCTCGCATTTGTTGTTTGGAAATTACCAATCAGGATAGGTAAACCAACCGCATCTCTTTCTTGCCTGACCAATCCTTTAAGACTGCGCAATTCACCATCATAATATCCTTCCAACCCAAAATATCCCTTATCATCACCCTTGGCATCCTTCCCAACAAAACCAAGAAGATGAGCAGATGAAGACCCCTCCGGGTAAAACCTGACACTTCCCTGCTCAAAGCCCATCCCTGATATGTTTAACCGCTCAATTGCTTTTTTTTGCTCAACTGTTATATTACTGTAAAGTCTAATCCAATAAAGATCCTGGGAAAGTTTATTGATGGTATCTTTTGCAACCTCCGAAACATCTTTTGCATCCGACCCGGCAATAATTTTGGCAAGAGCGTATGCGGTATCTACCCTTTTGTCTTCCTTGATAACTTTCGGCAGACCAAATAACAGGTAAGAAGGGTTTGACGAGGCAAGCAAACTTCCGTCGGAAAAGAATACTTTTCCCCGGATAGCTTTTAGTGTAACATCGGTAAAGTGTTGACCTTCGGCTTGTGCTTGTAGAAATTCACCCCTTATTATTTGCCAATAGAAAAGTCGTAGAAAGATCGCTAAAAAGAAAAGAAGAAAGAAAATTTTTATCCAATAAATTCGCATCAACGAATATATTGTATACTCTCCTGTTTATAAAAACCAAGTTCAGCTGATTCTGTGGCCAAGTTTGTCAATGAAGCTTTTTTTGCTATTTCATTTTCAAGAATCTGATTTGCTGTTTTTAAGGTTTGCTCAAGAGAAGAAAGTCTTTCAAACTTCTCACCGTAGGAAACAAGGGTATTAGAAACCCAAATTTGCACCAAAGTTAATACAAAAAGGCATGCTAATATGGATACAACCAATTTTTTAGAAATTCTCTTTTGTGGCAGTTCCGGTTCAAATTTTTTAATGATTGTCATAATCTTTGAAAAACTCTCATCTTTGCCGACCTCGACCTAGGATTATTTCTCACCTCATCATCTGATGGTACAATCGGTCTTTCCGTTATAATCAAACCCTTCCCCCCCTCCTCCCATTTTCTAAAAGTAAATTTAACAATCCTATCCTCCAATGAATGAAAACTAATAACCACGATTCTGCCCTTCTTCTCCATTAGATCTATTATTTGATCCAACCCTTCCTGTAAAGCTCCCAACTCATCATTCACGGCTATTCTTAGGGCCTGAAACACTTGAGTTGCAGGATGGATCCTGCCCTTTCTTCCTCCCACCACCTTTTCCACAAAATCAGCCAGATCCCTGGTTGTTCTTATATCCTTTCCTCTTATTTCACGGGCGAGTACCAAAGCGTCAGCCAGACGCCTAGAATATTTTTCTTCACCCAAACGACTAAATAACTCATTCAGTTCCTTTCTTCCGCCAGCATTAATAAGGTCTAAAGCACGAACTTGTAAAGTCGGATCCATTCTCATATCCAAGGGTCCCTCTTTGGAGAAAGAAAAACCCCTTCCAGGGGTTTCAAGCTGCACAGAGGAAACCCCCAGATCAAATATGGCACCTGCAAATTCTTTTCCGGCGTCCGTCTGCTGTATTAATTTTTTAACATCCCTAAAATTTCCCTGAACTAACTTGATTCTTTCCCCTAAAATCCCCAAATACCCCAATTCTTTAAACCTTTCTTGCACTCTCCCAAGGGCCTGCGGGTCTACGTCTATTCCAATAACTCTCCCACCCCGCTTGATGATTTCTATCGAATGCCCTCCGTCGCCTAAGGTACAATCTATATACCAGGCATCTCGGATATTGACCCCGCCATAGGCGGGGTCGAGTGCACCCATTACCTCTTTCAAAAAAACGCTGTTATGATAGGTCTTACCTATCAGAGGGTTCCCCTCATGGTAATCTTCCATATTCCTTCTCTATTGCCCTTAAGTGCTTTCCCCATAAACTCTTTTGCCAAACCTCAAAATGATCACCGGCTCCTATTATTACCACTCCCCCTTTAACCTGTGCATAATTAAGAAGGCTTTGTGGAATCACAAATCTACCTTGTCCATCCAATTCCACTGTAATGCTTGATGAGAATATATATCTTCTCATAAGCCTTGCCTTTTCATCCAAACTTGACACCTCAAGTTGCTTTTCCGCTTCTTTCTCCCATACCTTCTTATTAAATCCCCATATACAACCTTCAAATCCTTTACTTAATATAATCTCGTCACCCGAGATTCCTTCTCTTAATTTTTTAGGTAGTATTACTCTGCCGCGTCCTGAAAATTGTGTTGGATATTCGCCCAAAAACATGAGGACATCCTCTTTGATCTCGCCGAAGCCAAGTCATCTTGACGAAGGCGGTCTTTCTGGGCAGAAAATCTAAGGGTTTTCACCCTTTTTCACCATCTATAACCATTTTCCACCATTTTAATATCAATTGTCAAGAAGGAAATTTATGCGGAAGGAGGCTACCTCCGAACACAGCGAACTCTAGACGAGCGAAGCGAGCGTATCCGAGGCGATTAGCCGCAGGATGCTTGCATTAGTGAGCAAGAGAGCGAGGTTGCCGACTGAATCGATAGTTATTTTCTAGGGATTAAAACTGCAAAAATTCCTGCACCGTCTGCTTTAGCAGATAATTTACTTCCATCAATTTTTGTATCTAACTCCTTCCAGTCACTGCCATTATGGCTATAAAGTTTTGCTCCCTCCTGCGGGTTTTCAACCAATTCCAAGCTTATTGATCCACTTGGAAGCTGTTTGGCAATAGGCACATTTAAAGAATAAACTTTGCCTAAAACCTCTTTACCAGGCGGGAGTTTTGGAACACCGGTTAAGTCGTTTACTATCGAAAATCCTACGTTGGCAAGTGTCTGTCTGTCTGCATCCAACATATAAATAAAATGTCCATCGCCGGAGGTAAGTTGCCCTAAAGCCACATCAGGTTTTTGCAAATGCCACTGTGTCACCATCCTGTATGCCTTTTTTTTACCTCCAAAGGAGACACGTACTATATGCAGAGTCAAAGTCCCATTTTCAACACCCTTATCGTATTTACAGATATTTTTGGAACAGGTCCCAAACAAAATTTCCTGTTCATACTCCCCCTTTTTCTCCGATACATTAATCGTACCTATAACCCCTCTATCAATTGTCCCCGAATTCCCCAAATCCACCTGCAGTGAGCTTGCCGAATCTGCTGATTCTCCCCCATCCAGCACCCTACCTCCCTGTATTGCTGTTTCCAAAACTTTGCTGGTATAAGCCAATTCATAGGAAATAGCATCATAAGAGCTGGTTCTGGTAAGGCGCAAAATCAAGGCATTGCCGTCTTTTCTGGGAAAAATTTGGGCATAGGGACCTTCTGCATCAAAAATTAGATCAACTTCTTCAACCGAACCAGCAGGTTTAGATATGATTTTTTGGAAAGTAAATAAAGCAGCTGAAAGAATTAAGATAATTAAAACTGCCAAAATGGCAGTTACTTTATGGGCAGCAAACCAGATTTTTATTTTTTCCACTACTAATCTATTCTATACCCAAAATACTTCAGTTTGCAATTTTAACAAGATATTTTGGGTTCAAAATTATTTAACGAGAGTTGCAAACTCGAGTTAAATGAGTTTATCAGATAACAACTGTTTCAAGTCAACCATTTTAACTCTATCCTGTTTGGTTGTATCTCTATCTCTTACAGTTACCATTTCATCCTCAAGGCTTTGGAAATCAACAGTCACACAAAATGGAGTACCAATCTCATCTTGAGAAGCATATCTTCCTCCAATATTACCCCTCTCATCCCAGGCTACCATAAAACCCTTTCGCAGATCAACATAAATTTCTCTGGCTAATTTGACCAGCTCGGGTTTGTTTGCAAGAAGCGGAAAAACCGCAACTTTGTATGGAGCCAACTTCGGATGAAGTTTCAAAACTATCCTTTTTCCATCTTCAGAATAAGCATCTATTAAAAATGCTAGCATTGCTCTACCAACACCTACTGATGGTTCTATCACATATGGAGTATAAGGTGGCATAGGAGTTTCTATTCCCTCAGCGCCTACTGGATCAACAACCTCCAATTTCTTACCCGAATATTCAGAATGCCTCTTAAGATCGTAATCTCCTCGATTGGCGACACCCTCGAGTTCTCCGAATCCCATAAAGGGCCACTTATACCAAATCTCTGCAGTACCCTTTGAATAATGAGCTAATTCCTCTTTTGGTAAATCTATTATTTTGATATTTTCTTTATTTATTCCAAGATCTATATACCATCTCAATCTTTCCTCTTTCCAATATTGATGTTGTTTTTCTCCCTCCCCTGGTCTAACGAAGAATTCTAGCTCCATCATTTCGAATTCTCTAACCCTGAAAAGAAAGTTGCCTGTTGTTATCTCATTTCTGAAACCTTTACCAATTTGAGCAATGCCAAAAGGAATTTTTAGTCGTGTTGTATCCAATACGTTTTGGAAATTAATAAAGATACCCTGTGCTGTTTCCGGTCTAAGATAGATTAAAGAACCGCTTTCTTCAACTGGACCCAAGTGAGTTTTAAACATAAGATTAAAATCTTTTGGGGTAGACCAATTCTTAGATCCACATACAGGACAAAATACCATCCTATCTAAATAAAGAAACTTTACCAAAAATCCTCTAAATCTTTTATACTGCGCTGTTTCCTTAATTACTAGGCCGATTTCCTCCAGTTTCTTACTACCTTTTTTAAGCTCATCGTCTATAATTTCATTCAGAATTCTTGCTCTCTCCTCTATAACTTTTTTCTCTTCCGAAGTAAGAGAAGGTAGATTCCGACTACTATTTAGCTTGTTTAAAATTACCATGAGATTTTTAACATTTTGATGGATTTCTTCTACAACCTTTAAGCTCCTATCAACGTATTCGTCAGCTTCAGCTAAAACAGCTCTATAATACTTAGGATATTTGATTAAGTGATCCGTTCTAAATCTTGCATTACAAACAGAGCATTCTACGAGGGGATCCGTGAAAGAATATATATGACCAGATGCTTCCCAGACTTTGGGGTGATGAAGAATCGCCGAATCCAAACCCACAACATCATCTCTCAAAAGAACAATATTCTTCCACCACTCATTTTTGATATTATTTGCTAAAATAACACCGAGTGGTCCTAAGTCCCATGTACCATTAAGTCCTCCATAAAGTTCAGAGCCTGGAAAAACAAATCCCCGCCTTTTACAAAGAGCTACAATTTTTTGCATTAAATCATTATCCATATAAGTCTTTCAAAAACTGTCTACTTTTCAATTTTCCCTCAATTGTTCTTTCTATATAGTATCGCAAGATATGTTCCAGTTCCAGAGCCTCTTTCTCCTTCACCTTTATTGCCTCAATTTTTTCCCAAGAAGACAATTCCAAATCTCTTAACAACTGCCTCACATTACTTGACAAATCCTGTGTGTGAAGTTGAAAGTTTGTGAATCCTAAGTTTGATAAGATTTTTGCCTCAAATGCTCTGATGAAGATTTGTCTGGGATTTTTGGATAACCATCCCAAAACCTCAACTAAATCACTATACAGCCTCCTATTCTCCTGGTTCTCTGCTGTTAACTTATTAACTAATTCCAGAATATGATAAGCATAGGTAGACAGGGTCAAATCCTCTTTGATTTTTTGGAAAGATGCCAAAGTTTGCGCCTCGGTTAAAATCGGCAGACCTTTACTCTGGTGTAAATACATGACTGCTCTGTTTAAGAGTTCAACATTACCAGCTCTCCTTGACCTAATTCTTCTAACTCCTTTTGCCAAAACAGAAATTTTCCCCCTGGAGGGTGTAAAAACAGTCAAAATCCGATCAGCTTCACCAAAATTTCTCCTCTTTAAAATAATCCCTTCTGTCTTAAAACTTCTCATTCCTTTGGAAAATTATAGAGGAAACTTGAACTCTTTATCCATATCTAACTTAAAATCTTCAACTTGTCTCCCATTTAACTTAATTTTATATTCAAAATCTTTAGCTCCCGGTTGTTTTTGGATTAACAGCTTATACTCTCCTTTGGGTTGATAGGGTACAGTATATTCCATTTCCAGTTTCCTGGAATTTTGAGGCCTAACTTGGATAAAAGCTTCAAAGACAGTCTTACCTAAATCCTCTGAACTTACCACTTCATCTTCAGATCCTTTGGAAGAAATGAGTTTACTTCCTAAAGGTACATAAAATCTGACATAATCACGATTTATGCCGTTTAGCCAGACACCAAATGGTTGGGGATTTTTATATTCAACAGTAATTTTTTTCTTCACTATTCCATCTTTTTGAGTCATTATTTCTTGTGTCACAGTTTGCTCAACATATAAATTGGATTTTCCTCCGGCAAAATTTGAGTCATTAATATGTAAATAATCTCCATCATAATTTTTAGTGACGGAGGCGCCCCTTATTTCACCTGTCCAATTAAGATTTGAAAGAGCTTGTTGCAGTTTTTGGTCGTGTGCGAAAAACATAATATGCTTGTGGTTTGCAAGTCTTACTATAGTTTCCACAAATTGTGGGATTTTCTCAATATCTGCACCTGTGGTTCTTGCCAAAATTTGTTGCATCAAAACTCCCAAAATTGCCTTTCTGTCTTGCTCGCCCTTGGCAGCAATTTCCGCATAAGATTCCAATTCATAGATCACATTTGGACAACTGCATCTTTTGTCTTCCTCTGCGGAATATTTCGTATCATATACATCTATTGGTCCTGTTATTTCAATCAGCTCTTCAACAACTTGTGAATCAATATAAATAATCCCATCAAAAGGTAACCCTTGACCTAAAAGTTCATACATTCTTTCGAATTCCTTTGCAGAGGTAGGTAGATCCGGAGAAATATTGGAATCTCTCATACTCCAGGCGGATCTTGTCTTTCCAGTCACTTCCGGTAAATATTTGGTAATTGGGGCAGGCGGAGTCAGGGGACAAATTTTGGAAAGACAAGTTGCCAAAAGTTTTTCATCCAATCTATAAATGTCATCAGATGTAGAGGATGAAACTTGTCCATTAGTTAAAGTGAGGGTGGCATATGCGGTTATAAACCCTCCGGTCGGCCTGATTTCTTTATCGTTTTGAAACAAAAGCAGATATGTTTTGGGTGATTGTAGACCTAGTGCATTTGGAGCAAGAATAACTGCATCTTTCCCTTTTGTGATGCCAATTTCAGCACCAACTATAAAATTTTTTGCAAGCAGTAGATTTTTCCTTATTTCTTTACCTTTAAGTTTAAGCGGATATTTATCTGTATTTATATTCTTGACGGACGCGGCAGCCATTTCCAAATTTTTCTGAATATCACCATAATACGGTTGTACCCTGTCCAGTATTTTAATTATTTGTGTCATCCTCTCCGGTCCACCTTTTGGCTGGCCGTTAAAACCCAAGTCTATCTTTTCAGGTTCAAAAATTTTAATAATTTTTTCTAAAGCTTTAAGTTCTTCAACTCCTGCGGATGAAAAACCCTTTATATCCGAATAATATCCGCCCAAAAACGGAATGATTTTCAACCAGAAAAGGAAATTTAGAGCGAAATTTGCTCTCTGAAGCCCAACTTTGGTAGCAGAGACCTCTGATTTTAATGAGTCGTAATTTTGGGCACTGTATGATGCAACCACAGCCTTCCCATGAGTTATAGTATCCCTAAACCCGGTATAGACAAAAAAAGAGGGAATAATGGAAAAGAGTAAAATTACCACAATAGAAATTAAAATTCTTCTTAAAAAGGCGCTATTACCGCGTTTTCTTTGATGTTTCATACTTAGCGAATTAATTTTTCTTGTCAGGTTAAAAATAGCCATCTTAAATGGCTCCTCTACCGTACAAGACAGCGGGAATCGTTTTTAAAATCAGCCAAAAATCATAAATAATAGATTTTTTCTTCACGTAACTTGCATCCATCTTAACTCTTTTGTCAAAGTTAATCTCTGATCTTCCGGTTACTTGCCAGACACCTGTTAAACCGGGTTTTCCCGACAGTATTATTTTGACATATTTTCTGGAACTCGGGTACTTTTTTTGTTGTTCTTCCAGCTCATACGGATAGTAAGCTCTTGGTCCAACCAGACTCATTTCGCCTTTTAATATATTAAACAGTTGAGGAAATTCATCTACAGAATATCTTCTTAAAATCTTACCTACCCTGGTAATCCTAGGATCGTTAAAAATCTTATAACTATTTCTTTTATATTCTACCAAAAGTTTAGGATTTTTTTCCAAAAGCTCGTGTGCATTTTTAACCATTGACCTAAATTTATAAATTTTGAAAAGTGTCCCATCATTACCCGCTCTCATTGGGGTGTCAGCAAACACAGGACCCGGGGAATCAACTTTTATTGCAATTGCCACCAATAAGAATATCGGGGAAAGAATCACTAACCCAACAGCCGACCCTATTATATCCAACAATCTTTTTAAAGAATCGTAAATCATATATCTTTATATAGTGTACCCTAAACTAGCAACTGTAAGTTTAAAATTAGATATAAAGTTTTCTTTACTAAACTCACTGGCATTTTTTATACAACCTAAAGGTTCAATTTTTATTTTACCAAGTCTTTTAATAGCCTGTACCAAGCTGTCTACAGATTGATCATGGAAAAAAATTCCGCTTTTGCCTTCTACAACTGTTTCTAAACTCCCTCCTTCTGAATAAGCTATAACCGGCTTGCCGAGCGCTTGGGCCTCCAGCGCCACCAACCCAAAGTCTTCTATGCCGGGAACAATTAACCCCTTGCATCCTGCCAAAACTTTGACTACTGCGTCATCATTCAGATGCCCTAACAATTCAATTCCCCCCCAAACTCCTTTACCCCACGAAGCCTTGGCGAAGTGGGGCTGAATTCTCTTGAGTCTATCAAGCTCCGGTCCGGTACCGATGATCTTTAATGGTACTTCCAATATTTTACATGCCTCAACTGCCAAATCCGCTTTTTTATATTTATTTAGCCGCGAAACTACCACAAAATATCCCCCATCAAAAGTTTCAATACCTTCAAACCTCCCAAGATCTATAAACGGATATATTACAGTTGAGTCCATCTTGTAAATTTTTTGAATTCTTTTTTGAGCATTTTTTGAACCTGCAATAAAATGATCTACCCGGGCAGAGCTTATTCTATCAAAAATCCTCATTTTGCTAAAAAGTACTTCTCCTGCTCCAAAATTTTCTTTCTTTGGAATATGCCATAAAAATCTTGGCGGTGTGTGGCAATAGCAAATATGTTTCGTTTGAGGTTTGGTAATTATACTTTTTGCAAATCTGGTGGTGTGTGAAATAACAAGATCATAACCTGTCAAATCAAACTGCTCGAAAGCTATTGGATATAATGGCAACAAGGCTTTATAAAGAGTCTTCCATCCGACAATTTTTTGCAAAAAAGAAGTAATTATTTTTTTATCTCCAAACCGCTTGGCTAATTCTTTGTTTGAGTAGTCATAAACTGATGTAAAAATCGGAGCATCCGGAAAAATTTCACAAAGTCCCTCTAAAACTCTTTCAGCCCCACCCCACTGAACCAAGTCATCATGAACAAGAGCAACTTTCATAAAATCGTTTCCTTCCGATACACCTCCAAAGTCTGTTTGGCCAATTTTTCCCAACTAAAAAATTTTACTCTTTTCTGTCCTTTATCTATTAACTCTTCTTTAAGTTTTTCACTATCTAACACTTGTGAAATCTTATCTGCCATATCATTGGTATTTCGGGGATCAAAATAAAGTGCGGCATCTCCTCCAACTTCAGGAAGTGCTCCGGCATTTGATGAAACCACAGGAGCAAAACTTGCCATTGCCTCAAGTAGCGGTATACCAAATCCTTCTTCAAATGAAGGCATCACAAAAGATGATGCATTTTTGTAAAGAGCCACCATTTCCTCATCTGTAACATATCCTGTATAAACAATTTCACTTAATTGATACTCTTTTTTTAACCTTTGCCAAAAATAATGATCTGGACCTGATAAAACTAACTTTAGGTTTTGGTATTTTTCTTTCAGTTTAAAGAAAGCTTTAATCAACCCCTCCACATTCTTATGAGGATGAGCATTTCCTACATAAAACAAATAGGGGAGACTGACACTAAATTTTTTCATCACATTTTCAATTTCTCCCTTTTTAATATTTTCACTTATAGAAATGAATTTGTGATCAACTGCCTCGTAAGTAACTACCATCTTCTCTTCGGGAATTGAGTACTCTTTAGCTATCAGATTCTTAATATAGTGAGATGGAGTAATAATCGTCCCAGACTCCGTTGCTGCCTTTTTGAAAACTACTTTATACCCGATCTGTTTTAAAAAATAAATTAGGCGGCCATGAGTTGTTGCTCTTTTCATAGCAAAATATTTGTGGGTTAAATCATGGATAGTCACAACAAATTTTCCTCTATATAGGATAGGCAAGTTAAAATGGGGAAAATGTACCAGATCCGGATTTAACTTATGGAGAAGTTTGGGAAGTTTTAGCTGTTCTGTTATTCCATACCATTGAAAATCAGCCACTACCCGAACAAAATTTCTTTGATTTACCAATAAATCGTAATCTTTCTTAAGAAGAAGAATAAAATATGTATTCTTCTTATCTATTTTTTGTAAATTGAAAATTAAATTACGAATATATCTGCCTATACCTGCCTGGACTGAATACAAACGACAATCAACTACAATTCTCATAACATCAAGACTTAACTTGCCCTAACTGCTCATAAATATTGCTTAACTTTTTAGCAATTGGGTCCCAGTCATATTTTTCTTTAACCATTTTTTTGGCATTTTCGGCAATTATTTTAGAAAAGCTCTTATTATTTATTAAATCTATGGCAGCTGCCGCAATATCTTCCGGTTCATCCCTTATCACTACTTCCACCTTATCTTTTGCTTCTGTCCCCCTTATCCCAATAGATGTTGTTACAACCGGAAGTCCCGACGCAAAGCTTTCCAAGTTTTTATATCTTGTTCCTCCTCCGCCATAAATCGGCGCAACCAAAACAGCACCCTTCTGATAAACTTCTCTGACATCTAAAACTTCATCTACTCTAACGTCGCCTGATTCCAAATTGGCGAAAAATTCCTTGGCGTTTTTACCAATAATCCAAAGTTTGGCAGTTGGCAATTTATTCTTTATCCTTGGCCAAACTTTATTTACCAAAACTGCAACCGCCTCTCTATTTTGCAACCAAGTGAAATTTCCCAGATAAAGAATAACAGGATCTTTTGATTGATTGGTAATTTTCTTACCAAAAAAATCGCTGTCAACTCCGTTGGGCACAATGTCTACCGCCAAAGAAGGCAATTGCTTTATCATCGCTTTTTTATCATCTTCGGACATGGCCACAACTCTTTTTGCCTGCTTCCAATAATTTAGTTCCCAATACTTCATTTTTGCCACATCTACATACAAAAGTTGTTTGATTGCAGGAATTTTAAATTCATCTACGAAATGTTTGTAAACCAAATACTCGATAGTTTGTTCGACCAAAAGTATAGGTATGTTGGTTTTTGGAATATGTGGCATAACATAAAATGTTTCGGCGTGAATCAAATCAAAATTTTCCTCCTCTAATTTATTTTTTACTGTTCCTTTTTCACCTCCTGCCCAATTTCTGATCACTAAAAAAGGATAGAAACTAAAACCCGTCCTCAAAATGTTTGTTGCAGTCCAAGGATGTCCTGAACGTTTAAAAACTTGTACTTCCTGACAAAACTTCTCCAGCTCACCTACATATTTTCTTTCGCTATTATCCTTTATTAAACAGAAAAGAGTAATCTTATGTCCCAAGTTAGATAATCTCTTAATCAAATTGTATGACCTGGTTTGACCTCCGGTGAGTAATGGGTATGGAAGGTATGGTGTCAACATTAAAACTTTCATGTAAGTTGAGTTAAGGTTCCGGGTCTAAAATATCATCAAAGGGTTTTTTCATTTCGGTTAAATCAGCTATCACAAACTTGGGATTGTCCTCTAAAACTTGAAAATATCTGATCACCCAGTTTGTCTTGTCATCCCTTGAAACCGAAACAAAGTGTGTAATACCATAATCTGCCACCATCTCCTTTATTGATAACGGTACAACCGCAAAACCCGGCCTGTTTATATGATAAAGAAAGGCTGTATCACCATTGTAAGGGGCTAAAACTACCGCTTTTTTGGGCAAAATCTGGTCGGCCCTTTGACCTGCCTCAACAATCACAGGATTATTTATCTGATATAAACCGGAAACATACTTCCACCCAAAATAATAGGTGAGTAGAAAAAACCAAAGCGCCAAAACTATGGTCCATATTCTTGGGATGTAAGGATTACTGCCCGAAATTAGGTTGATAAAACCGTATGCTAAAAATATAGAAGCTATGGGAGCAAACAGAACCTGATAATAATCGTGTCTGACATTACCGGTTGCAAAGATAATGAAAAATAGGAATAGGGAGAGGGCCCAAAAGTGTAAAAAATAGTTACCCGCTCCGCGAGGCGAGCTGTTTTTTGGCTTTTGGATAAACCCGATAAAAAATAAAACTAAACCTGTTACGCCCAATATTTCCCTACCCAATCTTTCGGAAACAATCCACCACCAAAAAGCGGGCCGGAAACGGATACCGTCACTATTTAAAAGCCAAGAAGAAGCTGGTATTCCCTGTGGTTGTTGCAGAATCCAAAGTCGCCATAAGATAAAAGGGATTATCGCCGCAACAGTCAACAGGATAAATCTTTTTGGCAAAGGCCAAATCCTACCCGTATTTTTGTAAACAGAATAGAAAAGCGGTAAAAAATAAAAGGCGGCCCAAGGTTTCATCAAAAATGCCAGGGCGGTAAAAATGAATGCCCAAATTCCCAACCATGGGCTGGCGGACTCCCATATCCATCTATCCATAAAATAAACCATTCCCAAAGCAAAAAAAACAAAAGTTGGTTCAGGCAATGTTGTTCTTGAGAAAAAAACATTGTAGGGTAAAAGGGCAAATGTTAACGCCGAAGTCAAAGCAATCACTACGCTGGTATATTTTTTAGTAATCAGGTATAAAAATATTAAACTGCCTAATGAGAAGATAACGGAAACCAATCTACTGATTTTCTCCAAAACTCCAAAGAGCAGGTAAAAAGGATAAACCGCTATGTTGTAGACGGGAAATTCCACAAATCTAAACCTCAAGGTGTTAACAATCGGCTTCTCTGATACACCGGTCATATCATCATACTTTGGCAAAAAAGGGTTGAACCCTTCTTTGATGAAGTTTCGGGTCACGCTTGCCGTGTCTGCCTGTCTCCAGGAATGCCAATCGGCAATGGGTGAGTCAATTTTATAGAGCCTTACCGCAAATGCCAAAAGTATCACTAAACTCAACCAAAAATATTGATTTTTAAAAATGTTTAATAATTTCATTTTTTAAGATTTAAAATACCCAAATTTAACCCCAGAATCATCCAAAAAAGTGATGCGATTTTTGATGCCTCGAATACATCAATAAACAAACCGTTTAATAAAAATACACCTATTAAAGCTAGTGTTCCTGCACAAAAATATCTGATTAATTTATCTTCGTTTCTTATTCCCTGATATATTTTCTTCCAAATTGAAAGTAAGATTAAAAAGAAGGCGGCTGTTCCTAAAATTCCCACCTCTCCTAAACTTCTTAAAAAATCATTATCCGTTGCTATACCTAAAGATGCATAACCTGTCCCCAAAAAAGGATTTTTCAAAAATGCATTTACCGCTCTTGGCCATTCAATATTTAATCTGATTTGAAATGATCTGTAAACAGCCAGATCAACTTCGTTAATTGGTTCTCCCGGTGTAATATCAACAGGTAGACCAGCTTCTGCGCTGGCAAAAGGTGTGGCAAGTGCGGAGCGGCTGGCCATTTTATAAGGAAGGGTGGGTATATTTAATTTGCTTTCCAGCTGCTGGTTTAAGTTTCTCCCCTCATACCTTTGTCCTAAATTTAATAAATTTACCGTGACACTCCCTTTTAATCTGTCTCTTAGCTGGGAAGGGTAAAGTAAAACCAAAGCCAAAGATATAAAAATGAGAATTAGGTATTTTTTCTTTTTGGAAAAAATTAATGCAAATAAAATACCGATAAAAGCAGCAATAAAAGAAACCCTCGCTGCAGTCAATACCAATATAAATAGAGAAAGAGCGGAAATCGCCAATATCAGAATCTTCCATACCCGACTTGCTGCAAAGAATAAGGCAGTAAAAACAACTAATGCTGAAGCTAAAAATACAGCCAGATCGTAATGTCCGGCAAATGTGGAATTTAACCTGGCGCCCGGTGTGAGTCGCAAAATCAACCCTTTTGCAAATTCGGAGTTTGTAGTAGATATTACCGGTAAGTCTAGATACTGTTGTCCCAACCCGTAAATATTAACCGCAAAAGTTGTTAAAAATAAAATAACCAATACTAAAATTAACCTCTTTTTGGTGGTAAAAATTGTGGCAACAATGGGCAACAGCAACATAAACTCCATCCTTCTTAATAAGTGTAATATCCCTAAATGAGGCTCAACAGAGTGGGTGAGAAAAATTGCTGAAAACAATGATAATCCTCCTATTGAGAAAAATAGTAAAAATGCCCTGCCAATATTATCTTTTGCGAAAAAACTCCAAGCTTTCTTTATACCTATATATCCAGTCCACAGAATAATTGCTAAGGCAATTAATACGTCTTCCAACCTGACTGCAACATATGTGCCGGGAATACTTAAAAGCGGAAATTTAGGATATAAGGGAATAAAGATGAATAAAAATAAAGTAAGATAAAAAATCGTCTTTTCCAAAATATGATAAAACTTCGTTAGATTCATACTTTTGCAATCCTCTTTCCGAGTTGGAAAATCTTTTGCATTGAAATTAAAATTCCTGCCCAAACAATAATCCGCACAATGATATTTGATGTGTATAATCGCAGTGTTGTTTTGGTTTGCCATTCCTTACCTTCCTCTTCAAGCTTGGGAACGCTATAAAATATGGGAGTACCATCAGGACGAAATATCTCATACCCGTTTACATAGAGTGAATCTCGCAGTGGATATACTAACTCTTCCAAATAGGTAGTTTCCGTATGTTTTTTTATGACTGTCCAAGAGTATTCGGGCGGGTGGTTTAACCGTAGTGGAGGAAAAGGGAGAAAGTTTTGCTGATAATTCTTGGTATAAAATGGGACAACGAAATCTCTAAAGTTGTTTGAAAAATATGCGGAGACATTAGGGATTTGAACTGTATCACCTGACAGTGTGGATTTTGCAGAGGAGGGTAGGGGAGACAAATCTGATATTTTTGTAGGCCCCGGCCAAAGCATATAAATGAGAAGTAAAGCAGAGAAAATGATAAAAAAGTATTTCATAGAATTTCTAATTACTAATTTCTAATTGACCTAAATAATTCCCAATTTTGAAATTTTGTCATTAGTCATTATTTAGAAATTAGGTTAATTAGATTAATTAGGTTAATTTATATTATCATTGAAATAATCTCGCCCTGCCTAATCTGTAATGCGGATCTCTTATCTTTCTCTCCCCTATCACCTGAGCAGGTACCCCACCAACAATAGCAAACTCCGCTACATCCTTTGTAACCACTGCTCCGGCAGCAATCACCGCTCCCTTTCCTATTTTTACTCCAGGAAGAATAATCGCCCTTGGACCAATAAATATGTAATTCCCAATTTCCACCGGACCTAATGCGGCATGGAAATCTTCCGAATTAATATCATGCTCGCTGCTATAGATCATAACTTGTGAGGCAATATCAACGTGATTCCCAATCTTTACAGGTGCTCTACCATCCATAAAAATTCCCTCTCCGATAATTGAATCCTCCCCGATTGTTATATTTTTTAAAGAGAAAAATCGGCAACCCATATGGATTGACGTGCCTTTGCCTATTTTGGCGCCTGCCAATCTTAAAATAAATCTGCGGACGTGGTGAGATGGAATGTAACAGAAAAGGTGCAGCCAAAAAATAAAAAAATCAGCATAATAATTATAAATTCGATTAGATATCTTTGAAGTTGCTGTCTTTATTGAAAGCGATCTACCCATGCGATCCTTAAAAATGGCCATATAAGTTAATTATATGGGAGATACGAACTATAAGCAAACACCCCGCGCTTAAATCTAAACTTTTTCAAAAACTTTTAAAACAGTTCTTGCCATTTTTTCCCAGGAGAATTTTTTAGCTTGCAGAAGACCCTTTTTCGAATATTTCTGTTGCAGTTTTTTATCAGTGACTATGGTTCTTATTGCCTGTTCAATCTGATCTGTGGAATATGGATCTACCAATAACCCTGCCGAACCTACCACTTCCGGCAAAGAGGAGATATTGGAAACTATCACCGGACTACCACAAGCCATAGCCTCCAAGACAGGTATGCCAAATCCTTCCCATAAAGAAGGGAGTACAAAAACTTCTGCCCCGGATAAAAGATACGGTAAATCTTCTGTCGGGACAAATCCCAAAAATTTAACCCTATCTTCTATACCAAATTTTTTTGGGGTATCTAAAATTTCCTGATACATCCAACCTTCCCTTCCTTCTCCCCTGCTTTTCCCAACAATCACAAGTTTTAAATCCTCGATTCTGGAAACTGCCTCTATCAACCGTGTCAAATTTTTCCTTGGCTGTACAGTGCCTACATATATAATGTAATTATCCCCTATTTTATATTTTCTTTTTATTTCTTCAATTTTGAATTTTGAATTTTGAATTTTGAATTTGTCTTGATCATATCCAGGATAAGCCACGGTAATTTTACCTTTTTCTGCCGCGTATTGAGAAATAATATCCTGCTTTGAACAATTGGATATAGTTACTATATGATCTGCATTTTGAACTGAAAACTTTGTCCAATTTGTGAGTTGCCATAAATCCTTCTTAAGAAAACTTTCAGGAAAATGTAAAAAAGATAAATCAAAAATAGTAACCACCCGTTTTACTGGGGAAAACCTGGGGATATAGTGAGTTGGAGAAAAAATCAGGTCAGGTTTTTCTTTTGCAGTGTAAAGATAAAGAGGCAAGGCAATTTGTGTCCAAAGTTTCTTGGGCTTGAGTATTTTGTATCTCCACCCTGTCCTTTCTTTCGGTAAATCATCCAGCGGCTGATCAGGAAGTAGAATAATATATTCATTCTTCTCATCAATTACCTCAAGATTTTTTAAAAGCTCAAAAGCCACTTGTGATGATCCCAATCTTTGGGAAACATTTGCTTCATATCCGTCGAGCGCAATTTTCATTTTTCCACCAACCTTCGGTATACTTCTGCTGTTTCTTTTGCACACTTTTTCCAGGAAAAAAAATTGGCTCTTTCAAAACCTTTTTTTATCAGATTTTCTGCCTCTTCTTCATCCTCTATTGCAATTTTTATTTTCTCCCTAATATCTTCAGTGCTTAAAGGGTCGGCTAAGAGCGCCGCGCCTCCTGCTATCTCAACCATAGAGGACACATCCGATGTGACAACAGGCAACCCACAATAGAAAGCATCCACTATCGGCAACCCAAACCCTTCATATAATGAACAATAAGCTAAGACTGAAGCCGATTGATATAACAATCCCAGCTCATTTATATCTAACCTAGGAATCGTATTACCAGCAACCACTAAATAATAATCCGTTGAGGCTTCTTTAATCCTTTCTAAATTTCTCCTTTCTCCAATCCCTCCTATTGCCAATACAAATTTTTCAGGCAGATTATATTTTATTCTAAATTCTTTTATCTGAATCTTTGATGCTTTTTGAAAATTCCCTGTCGGACCTTCGTATATAACTTTTATCTTACTCTCCGGGATCACTGATACTTCCATTAAATCTTTTTTTGTAGCTTCTGAAACTGCTATTACGAAATCTATTTCCTTCTCTACCAACCATAAACGTCTTTTGTGAACTTCCACAATCTTAGGATGAGACCACTGCGGATATTTTAAAGGTACTACATCATGATATGTAGTGACCCTTTTAGCTTTACTCGGTGGTTGAGTCCAATCAGAAGAATGGAATACATCCAAGGGACCAATAAATTTCTCGATTGGGACATTTCTCCACCTGTTAAAAAGCATCTCAAAAAGGGTTGGGGGAAGACGGTATTTTTTAATATTTTTAAGTCCTCCGCGATAAGGCTTCCTCAAAGAAGAATAAAAATAAACCATCTCCAAATCTGTAAGTTCCTGTAATTGCTCTGCTAAATTTTGGGTATAAGTGGCAACTCCCCCGCCGTGAGCTATTTGAGAAATATCTAAACCCACTTTAATCATTAAAGATCATTGTACCAAACGCGGATCGGCTTGGAAAATATTGATTAGATGCCAAGCAGTTAAAATAATAAATACTCCAATCAGTATTTCCCTAATCCTGTAAGGTAGTTTAATAATGAAATACCCCAGTATTAAAGCTAGAAGGACGTGCACTAATGGGTAAACCAATAGTGAGAGATACAAATTATCCCAGATTTTAGTAAAATCAAATCTAAGTAAGGCTGATGCCAGGAAAGAGGGAAAATCTCTATTTATAAAATCCAAACTAAATGGTTTGGACAAAGAGAAACCAACAAATCTTAAATTATCAGGGGCGAATCCAAAATAATACTTTCCCGAAATATATGAAAATCTTAAGACTTGAATAATACCATCCAGTCCAAATGACAAAGGAATAAACCATAAGATCAAACTATTATTTTTGATAAACTTCAGATTGTATAGTAACCATATAAAAAGATAGACGACTATAATCAGAATGACTTGTGTATAAATTAAGTAGGGAACCCAACTTCCATAAAAAACTTGCCAGCCCAAATGGTAGTTTGATTTTAGAATTAATCCAAATGACGATACTGTAAATAGTGTTCCCACGACCCAAAGATGGAAAAGTTTTTTATATAGAAGAAATAAACCTAATATTAAAATCACAGGTAAAAAATATGGAAAATAAGAATGACTACTTTTACTGTTTAATTGCTCTAAGTTTCGATCCAGAAAATCTTTATTATCAGGTATGAAAAAATCTTTAAAAGCGATATCCTGTTGATAGTTAATATAATCTCCTAACTTACTATTATTCCTTGAGTCAGTTTTTAAACTCCAATTAGAATCTTGGTAATTGAGCAAAAATTGCTCTGGAAATTTAGGAAAAATCGTAAAGAAACTACTTGCAAACTGACTCATCGTGACAGTATTTAAGTTAGGAATTCCGGAGAGATATTTTAGTTGATTCTCATATTCGTTAAGGTAGCTAACGCTTTCTATCCCAGTCTCCAGTCCAACTGTTATTTGCCCAACAGGATTTTGGCAATCCAGATAAACATTTACCAAATCACCAAAGTATTTGGTATTTTTTCCTTGACTGGTATAATCATTTGCTTGCAGTGAATAATTGGAATATTTGGCACCTTCACCATAAGCTAAGGCGGGATCCCGCTGCGCCCACTGTATAATTACCACGTCCTCTTTATTATTCATGCTGCTGGCCGGAGTTAAAATATTTGCTTTCGAAGGAAAGTATGGTACTCCCCACCACTGTCCCCACACACTATAGTTATCAGTAGTTTTTTGATCTGTCACTATTAACGCTGCTTTAATACCGTATTTTTCTCTCATATAATGTAAAGAATATGAATCTATCCACCAGGCCCCTACGGACTTTGGGTAAAATCCAAACTTTAATTTGAATTCTTTGAATAATTTATCTATTAACTTACGTCTGTCAGATCGAGAATAACCTGAAAGAAAAACTGCCCGGGGACTAAACCAAGGTACTGCATGCGGGTAGACCACTCGAGATTGCTCAGCAAAGCTTTTTGATACTTCCAAAAAAACCCCTTTCTCCTGACTGTCATCAAATCTGTTAATTTCATCAAGCAACTGACTATCTTGTAAAGCATCATACTGAAGCAACCAAGTGGCTGAAAAATTATGTTGTTTTATCAGACCATACTGTTTCTTCAAAGGGCTTATGGTTTTATCAATCCACAGACCTCTCCCCCGTACAGGATTAACTAAGGTGGTATAGCGATTACCACATTCTATTGCCTCTTTTGCAAGTATGTTTTCTTTGAAAAAAATAAAAATTGTTAGCAATAATCCTAAAAAAAAAGAAAGTTTTTTCATTAACTTAACTTTCTACTATTTAAATTAATGCTATCATATATTTTAAATGAGAAAACTACTCAATGAAATAATACTGCTGATTGTTTTCATAATCTTATTTATTCTTATAAGAAGTATACATTTCCCTTTGTTTGTAAATTTCTCCCACGATCCAGCACTTTTCTCCATAGAAGCACTAATTATTGATAGAGAAAAGTTTATCAGATTACTTGGCCCTACAATCTCAATTAACTTTGAAGGTAGACAAATATTTCAAGGACCCGCAGTCTATTATTTTCAACTTCTATTTTTAAAGTTAGGTAATTTTGATCCCCTAACCGCTTCATATTTTTTTATGATTTTTTCTGCGGTTATGATTTTACCTTTATATTATGGAGTAAAATTACTCTTAAATAAAAGGGTTGCACTTGTATTGATTATTCTTTATTCTCTACTCCCCTACTACATCAATTATACAAGATTCTTATGGAATCCTAATTTTCAACTAAGCCTTTCACCTATTCTTATTTTACTGATGGGGTTATTTAAACGTAACAAAAACAAGCTTAACCTTTTGCTCATCTCTATCTTTATGGGTTTTCTGCTCCAATTCCACTATCAATTTATAATTATAATAATAGGGTTATTAATTTATTTCTTTTTTGTCTTAAAAATTAAATATTCTTTTCTGATTATTACAATTTTTGGGTTTTTAATTGGATTTTTTCCCTTAATTTTATTTGAAATTCGTAATAATTTTTACAACATTCAAACTCTTATTCTTTATTTTAATAATCCAAGAACTAGCAAGTCAATTAATTTAGGCGAAGCTCCCCATTACTATTTAAGCTTATCAATGTTTTTATTTGTGACTCTTTTTTCTTTTTTTAATAGATTGAAGATAGTGTTTCTTCTCACTCTTTTTATAATTCTTTTTCTTTGGTCTTTAATATCGTATATTCCTAAGCCTTCTCAAAGTTTTAGAATGGTTAAAAACTGGAATTATCTAAATGAAGAAAAAGTTTATAAAATCATAAAGGAACAGAACTTGAGTAATTTTAATATAGTTAATCTGTCGTACGATACACTAGCTACAGTACAAAAATATTTTCTAAAAAGAGACTCTAACAACATTGATTTTGACAATTATCGTGCTAATAAATTCCTGTATGTTGTAAATGCTGATGCTAATTTTATGAACAACCTGGCTTATGAGGTAAATACTTTCAAACCCTCATCTATAATCGGACAGTGGCCGATTAATGGCTACTATACCCTTTATCTTTTAAAAAGAGATTGATTCAAAATATAATTATCTGAAAAATATATCCTTAATAAGGTAGGGGTTGGATTCTACTTTTATTTCCTCACTTGATAGATAATACTTCTCTATCTCAAAACCATTTTTAAATGACACTTTAGATACAGGGTCCCCAGCTATCCTAATATCATTATTTTTCCAAAGTTTACTGTTAGTATTTCTTTGATACCAAATGCTATTTGGGTCTTTTCCATACTCCGGCGGGGGAGCAATAATCAAATAGGTAATCCCCTTTTTTTGGTAAGGATATGCTTTTTTATCCTTCGTTCTTTTTTGATAAAAATCCAAAGCGTATCTTGGAGAATAACCGTATAAATCAGGAGTAAAAATAAAATACCCGAACTCTTTCTCTTCACCTGCAAAAACTTTGTCTGCCACCAGTTTATTAAACTTCCAGGTACTGACATCTTGTTCTAAAGGATTTGGATTATAAGTACTCATGTCCTTTAACCCATTTTGTAAGTTTAAGACATAAATTAGAATAAAAATTGTGTAAAAAATAAATTTATTCATTTCCCTTTTCAGTGAAACAATCATAAGGATTAATAAAGGTATAAACGGTATGTAATAATAATTCCAAACCGGCCCCTTAAAAAGGGTTGTCATGAGCCAAAAACCTAAATAGAAATAACTAAATAAGAAATAAACTAATCTGTTTTTTTGATCTTTTTGTCTTAAAATATGAAAAATTACAAATATTATGGAAAGCAGTAACAATACTGTAATATAAATATTATTTTGGGTAATAATCCCTAACCCATCGGTTACTGATTCTCTCACCCTCATAGCCATTACCTGAGTGAGATTTAAATCTAATTTACCATGAGTTTGACTACCCCAAAGGTAATTAGCAATCGAATTTAGCTGAAGAAAATTATTCCTTAAATCAAATAATAAAAAACTTGAGAGTGGGACTATCAGTACAAATAATGCAACCAAGTGAGAAAGCTTTTTGTTTTTATAAAGATCATAGATGAGATAAAAAGAAGTCAAAACCAAAATTGGTATACCAAAAGCCATTTGGAACTGAATAATTAACCCCAGCAAAAATAGTGATAATATTAGAGTTTTCATCTTTTTGCTTCTTAAATATTGAACAAAAGTATAAAAATATAATGGGGATAAAAGCAGAGCTCCATATGGATTAAATAAGGATCTGACATATAAAATTGTCACGGAGGATAAAAGAAGCGCACTAAATATCCCCTTCTCTGCACCAAACATTTTTTTCCCGACATAGTAAATAATAAATAGACTCAAAATGTAAAGAACTACCCAAAACCAACCAACAAAAACAGGATTTCCATTTCCTATTAAAAAGGCTGGAATATTCAAATAGAGCCATAAGGGTCCGTGGAATAAACCGGGTATTGCACCTGATCTGGGACCTATCAGCGTTAAGTGTTTATTATCAACTATGTCTTCCATTAAAAGAAAATCCCTGGCAATATCTGTATGAAAGAAAATATTTCCATCAAGGATCCATCTGGAAGCCAGCAGAATATTAAGGATAATTAAGGGTAAGATGACATATTTTAACTTATTCATTTTGGTTGCTGTACCCAAACTTCCATTGTTCCTATCCGTTTTTTATCTATTATATTTGTATACTTTGCTTCGTTAACTATAAATTGATCAACAAGATATGTAGGTATACCCTCCAACGGTTCTATAATTAAAAACCTCTTATCCGTTAATCTGCTTCTGGCTATCTCAACTTTTAAATTTCCAGGATATCCTGCTGCCGCGTCACCACCCCATATTGGGATATACCCATACCTTTTAGCGCCATACCATTCAAATAAATAGCTCCAAGTGGTATTAACATTGTAGGGCATGGTAAGTGCATTAACTGCAAATTTTTCCCCTTCTGCTTTCTGGTATATGAAATCAACTATTCTCTTTTCATCTTTTAAAAGAAGTCCTATTTGAGGATTGATTTTTTGGTTGGGACCCATGGGATTATTTTTTACAATCAAACTAACATTGGAAACTAAGATAAATATTAAAAAAGAAAAAACTAAAATTTTGCTTTTAGAATACAATTTAGAAAATATGAATGCTGTGAAAATTAATAGGGAAATAGATGTACCAGTATTATAGAAGTATCCATCATTATCTGTCATAAAATAAATTAAAAGGCCACCGAAAAACCAAAGTACTAAAAAAGTCATTTGAGATCTAAATTTATCTTTCGTAATTAATTTAGAAACTACAACGAGAAAAATTACTCCTAGTGTTAAGGCAATAACTGAATTTGCAGCAAGATTATCTTGAAAATGACGATTTACAATTGTCAAGAGGGTAGACAAACCACCTACCGTTTGTGGATTCTGGAACAGCAACCGGGGTATCTGTTTTAAAGTTATAAAATCATTTTTTACTTCCGAGGCAATATAGGTGGAAACAGGCAAAAGAAAAAATAATAAAGCAAAACTTATATTTTTAAAAGAAGGCTTTGGAAGATATTTTCTAAATACAATCAAGAATGAGACAAAAACAGGAATTAGTTGAATCTCTACAAACTCAAATTGTATAGAAAGACCTAATCCAAAAGCTGCCAGTAATAATCCCCAAATTTTTTTTCTAAAAATCCAAGTTGATAAACCTAAATAAAAAAACAGAACTGAAATTACTGCTAAGGAAGGATGATTAAGAAAAAGAGAAAATTGGGTCTGCTCATAAGATATTGCAAACAGAAAAGCTGCCAAAGTTGCAATTCTTGCTCCAAACATTGGATAAGCTACTACAAATACTAAGAATACTCCAATTGCATTTACAATTCTTAGGAATGCCGAAACTGCGGAAGGATCCCCTCCCCAAATAAAATAAAATGGGGTAAAAAGATAATAGTATAAAACTCCATGATTGAAAACTGGCGTGGCTGTAGGCGGTCCCGTAATTTTAAAATGACCATTAATAATCTCTGCTACTGCATAAGCATCTCTGGCCTGATCAAAACCAAAATAAACATTTTGGGGGAAATAAAGAAAACGCAGTACCAAAGCTAATACAAAAATTGGTAGCAATATAAGATAGTTCTTTTTCGAAGAAAAATAGTCCAACGGTTTATTTTTCATAAAGCCTGATAAACCCCACACCTCTAAAATTATAAGTCTTTATGTTAATAAAATTTAGATTTTTGAGTTTTGGTGTAACTAATCTTTTCGGATCATAAATATCTCCTAAGTACTCAAAAAAATAAACTCTTTGTGAATGAGATAGCTTATTCGTTATATCTCCACCTAAACCTGGCTCAAATTTTGTTAAATCATTGCTGTAATATCTTGCTGGTGCTGGAATTTCATTATTCTCAAAAATAACCAGTGTTTGATCATCCAAATTTTTTGAAATGAAATGAATCGCCCCTCTCCAGTCTTCCCTATGAAAGTTATCAATAAAAAGATAAATAGAACTGGCTGTCAATCCCGACATTACTATCAGCACTACTAACACTTTGGATATTTTAGCATTAAATTTTTCCACACCGAGAGCAGTTAATATATAAAAAGCAGGCAATATAAAAATAAATCTGAAGTAAGAGAAAACCGGAATAAAAAATGAAATAAAAAAAGTTAAAACAGGCGGGATTGTTAACCACAGCCAAAATAAACTTGTCTTAGAACTTATTTTTTCTCTGATGACTTTTTGTAAAGCAATCATGAACGGGGTAAGTAAGATAACAAACAAAAGCAGGTACAAAGCATTGTTATAAAAACTAATTCTGCCTGTAATAATTTTTACCGGCAAGAGCAAGAACTCTCTAATTCCCGCTCCTCCTACTGTATTCCTCCATCCTTCTATCAACCCGGCAGTGGCTTGTCCGCCGGCCAATTGTTGGGGAAAAACCAACAACCAGGGAGACCAAAAAAGTATAAATAAAGCTCCTGATAAAAAGATCTTTTTTAGAAACTTTTTATGATAAATAAATACCCAAAAAAATTGGGCGGGAATAATAAAATAGGCCAAATAATCGGAGTATAAAACAAGAGTAGTTGATAAAACATACATTACTAATCCATATCTTTGATTACTAACCAGCCGAATCAAACTATACATTGAAAAGACTACAGCAAGAGCTGCAAATGAATACATTCTTGCTTCTTGTGAATAATAAATATGAAGAGGAGCTAAAGACATGAATAGAGCAGCAATCAGTCCTGTTTTCTTAGAAAATAATTTTTTACCTATTAAGTATGTCAGAAATACTGTTAATATCCCAAAAATAACGGATGGTACCCTAGAACTAATTTCAGAAAAACCCGATAAATGACCCCAAAGCCAAAGAATTGCAAAATATCCAGGGGGGTGAAAATCACCTATTGGATATTTGGTGACAAACCACCAAAAATCATTTGATTTTGCATAAACTATATTAATAGCCTCATCCCACCAAAGGCTTTGGTTTAAATTAATTATTCGCAAAATTATAGCCAAACTTAAAATTAAAAGAATCATGCTACAAAATACCCCCTTGAAAATAGCATTAGTACTATAAAAAGAAGAATGGGTGAAATAATAATATGGACGAATTTGAATAATTTATTCTTTATTAAGGCTAGGGCTATAAAAATTGGAAACATTGTCAGCACGTATCGAGGCAATCCAGAAAAAGTACCTGTTGACACGATTATTGCAAAGTTTATTACAGCAAATATTAAATAACTTACCCTTATTTTTTTCTTCCAAGTAAAATAAAGCAGAAACGCTGCAAATATAAATGATACTAACTCTAACAAAGCAATCATCCACTCATAATTTATAGATGCTGTAAATAAAATTTTAATATACCGGAAAATAGTTTGAGGGAAAAGTACTATCTCTGTCACAGTCCTATTATTTCCCAACTCTCCCTGTGCTTGAATAAAATATAAAAAATTATGCCATTTGTAATAATTAAATAGTGAGTATGCTATTAACCCCAAAGGGGCAATTAGAAAAAGCGCTAGCTTTTTAAGTTTTATTTTCTCGTTGGTTGCAAATTCATACAATAAGGCAGGCAAAATCGCAATTCCCACAAACCTGGTAGTCATAAGGAGCATTGCGCAAATAATTGATAGAAACCACCTTCTCTTCCTTGCAAAATAAAATGCAAGAATTGAAAGCAATAAAAAAAAGCTTTCGGAATAAATAGAAACAAAGAAAAAAGATGTTGGAAAAAGTAAAAGATATATCAAACTTTGTATTGCTATGTTATTTGGGAAATCCAAAGCAATAAGTTTTTTAAAAAAGTAAATGGCAAGAAAAAAAATAACAGTAACTAATATAATACTTGCACCTAGGGAACCAGAGGCGACTTTTAAAATGAGTGGAAACAAAGGAAAAAATCTAGCTTGATTAGTATAACCATGCTGGGCAATATTTAAATAATGCATACCATCAAAATTGGCCCATGGATATAAAAAAACAACATTAAATGATAAGTTTGGATTATTGATGTAATGATATATGTAAGAAATAGGCGAAGACAAATTATAAGAAAGAATATAGGCTCCAACTAACAAAGGGGTAAACAAAATTAGGCGCCAAAGAGTAAGAATAACCAATAGATTAACTCTCTTGAAAACACTACTTACCATTTTTGTCTTTTAATTTCACACTATAGATATTACACTGATCATAACAACCAGGTAAAACAAGCTTCGTACCAAACCTCTCTACTATTGTATTAAAATCATTATTAGTATACCCTTCATTTCCTAATCCTGCCCTAGATACGTAAACTTCATATCCTTCAAGTAAATATTTTGTATATAGTTTTGGTAAGTCTGAATAATCATTCGGTCCCCAAACCAATTCACGGACATCCTGCCTTCTAAATTCCTGTTCATAAGATAACGGCAATAAGGTATAGTTTCCATTTGAGTAATAATCTATTAAAAGGGGTGGAAGAGCAGAAATTAAAACTGGCTTTTTACCATTAACAATTTTATCTACTATAAAATACTCATTCATTTTTAAGATCGAAATATAATTCCATGGAGTCTCTGTATATCTTAAATTTAGACTAATTTGACTCTTAATCCTTATAGCATTTGTCAAAAAGTATAAACAAAGAAAAATAAGAACTAATATGTTGAGTAATAATTTTTTTTTACGAAAAAAATTATTTTCGACATTCCGCAATAATAGTCCAAACCCAATTAGTAGTATCGGGATAGTGATATAAATATATCTTGTATCAAATGAATAGAATGTAGACATAAAAGTAATCAAACCAAACATTAAGAGTAGAAGAATTAAGGCTATGAGGCGAGTATTTTTTATTAGTAAACTTGAAAATAATCCAATCATAGCAGGTATTGCTATAAAATTTGGGACAAGTGGCGTAAAATCCCAAAGAAACCTGTCGGGACTTCCGAGTAATACCCTTAGGTAACTAGGAAAATGTTTTTCTATATATTCAATGCCAAACCAAGAGGAAGAATAGGTAATTTGCTTTGTCGCATTACCATCTGAACCAATGTCACTTTGAATAATACTATGATAAATACGTAGAATATGCTCATAAACTTGAATGAAAATATTATTACCTTTAGTAATCCATTCCACTGTTGCCAAAAGCGAATAAAATAGCGCCGTAGCAGTGATAGAATACACTATCATTTTAAACTTATTACTGGATGACGTTTTGTTAATCCAAATTCTGATCAGGTATAAAAAGGTTAATAAAACCGAAATCGGAATTATGGAAAATTTTGTAGCATAAAGTCCAACCGCTACTACTGATATAACAGTTGAATTAATTAATGATACTTCTAAGAGCAAAAAATAGATCGCTACTAATGATAAGGTTAGTATCAGATTTTCGGCCAGAATTATTGAAGGAACCCAATATATAAAATAATTTGTAATATACAAAATCAGTATCGTGTATATAATCAATTTATTATCAGAAATTTTCTTTAAAATTGCCCAAAAGAAAACTAGAGCAATAAAGGCTAAAACAACATTTGTATAATAGGACATACGTGGATCCTGCTTAATAATAAATGCGGGAATCAAGCTTAATGAGTACAATGGCGGAACATTTGGTTTATATTCTCTACCTTCCCTATTCATATTAAGACCCTTACCTCGGATTAAATTAAGAGCAGGAGTGATATAGTTAAAAGTATCAGGATAAGGTTCAAAATTGGGAATTAGAGTTCTCTGAGAAAAGGGATCTTTGTATATTAATAGTGCAAAGAGTATTATTAATCCAAGAAATATTAAACTTCCAATCTTATCTTTTAAAATTATCATAGATATATGATAACATTTAAGAGAGTTTAAGATGATGAAAACTTTATCTATCGTGATCCCTGTTTATAATGAAGAACAATTTATTGTAAAAACGTTACAGGCAGTTTGTATTTCTAATTCTTTAAATCTTAAAAAAGAGATTATTATTGTTGATGACGGGTCTACAGATAATACTCCAGCATCTATCAAGAAAGGTATTAATGCATTGAAGTCACAATATGAGAATATCTCATTTAAAACTTTATTTAAAAAGCTAAATGAGGGAAAAGGAGCAGCAGTAAGAGATGGTTTCCGAATATCCACTGGAGATATTGTCATACTACAAGATGCAGATTTAGAATATAGCCCAGAAGATTATCCTATTTTACTCGAACCATTTTTAAAAAATGACGTTGATGTAGTATATGGCTCCCGATTTATCTCAAATAGGCCTCATAGGGTTCTATATTTTTGGCATTTTGTCGTTAATTCATTTCTGACGGCTTTTTCTAATATGCTAACTAACTTAAACTTAACAGATATGGAAACAGGATATAAGGTTTTTAAAGGTGAGCTAATAAGAAAACTTGCTGAAAAAATAGAGAGTAAGCGTTTCGGTTTTGAGCCAGAAATAACGGCTAGGATCTCTAAGATTAAGGGACTAAAAATTTTTGAAGTAGGGATATCTTATTTTGGTAGAACCTACAATGAGGGCAA